>JABIUA010000090.1 GCA_018667575.1 Methanobacteriota archaeon
AATCAGATTTTCTCTAGGGTTTCGGGACATCAAAAGGCCTCAGGAAAGTGCTTGTGATAATGCTTTAGCAACCCTTTGGATTTTATCCGTAGGTATCGCACATAGACCAATTCTAACACCGCCTGTTAGAGGAACCAAGTAAACTTGTAGTTTAGCGCACTCATTAGCCACATGTACTGGGTCTTCACTTTCCATCCAAGCGAAAAACCCATCATGTGTCGGATTGATTGGAACTTTCAGTTTACCACACTCTTTGATGAACAATTCTCTACGCTCACCTAAAATTAATTCTAGGCGCTCTCTCTCATCATCCCACAAATTAGCTAATTCCTCATCGCCATGAATATGACTTACTGAATATTGAGCAAGTCTAGATGTGGCGGACCAAGTTTGTCTACCGGTCACACCCATCACAGTTGCAATTCTATCAGTGACTTGTTTATCGGGATGGATAGAGACCAATGCCCCAGTTCTAAGTCCATAAATGGTATGGGATTTCGACAGTGACAAGGCAAAGGTCACCAATAGATTATCAGGCCAAGAAATTCCATCGTGTAAGAGTTGACAAATCGTATCCGCCCAACCATGAGGTTGGTCTGCATAAAGATGGTAAGCAGCATCAATAAGTAGCGTATGAGATACATCCTGATGCTCCAGTGAACTATCTATGAAACACTTCAAAAAATCATACCTATCTTGCTCTGTTAGAGAAAGTCCAGTAGGATTGTGAGCAGGGTCATTCAACCAAGACATTACTTTACTCTGTGAACTACAAAGATCTGACAATGATTCTTTCAATGAGTTAATATCCAGATAAGAGTCAGTAATTTCGCCACTTGGTAGTAAAGGATATGTTGCAATCCCCAAATTGCAACCTGACAAGAAACCATCGTATGGACCCCAATGTCGGTCACGTAGCAGAACTTTATCGCCTCTGTCAGCAAAGTTTGCTGCTGCTAAAAACAGTGCACCAGAGCCACCGGGTGATGCTGTTGAAGTTACATTCATACCGATACTTTCCAATTCCTCGCGCATGTCACCGAGTGCTAAGGTGATAGAAAGGTCTAGAAATGCTGGTAGTCCTTTCAAAGGAGCATAAGCAGAAATCTCAACTGGAGGTGATTCTCTAACGACTTTATCGACAATACTGTTTATGGCTAATTCACCACTATCTTCCAACAAAGCCCCGATGGTTCCATTCACGGCATCATGGCCTTCACTAACCGCTTCTTGGTATCTCGCCCACCAAGAAAAAATGGTATCATTACCAACTTTCGTCTGAGAAAAAGCATTGAGAAATCCAGACCCTGCTCCTTCGCTCATGGATTATCCATCATGCATCTCCTCTTTGAGTTAACTCTTCGAAAAAAAACTAAACGCCAAAGATTTACATTTCTTTATATTAATTCATCCGTTTCATTCATGAATGATTGTTGTTTGGGTTGGTTGTCGCCAACGTAGCATAGCTGGTAGTGCTTCGGATTTGTAATCCGACGGTCGGGGGTTCGAGTCCCTCCGTTGGCTCCATAAAAACAGTTAACTGTGTGCCGAATGGCTGGATATGCGACCTTTTCATCTGGCATTCCCTGTATCAGATTTAGAAGAAACAGAAAGATTCTATGTAGAAATAATAGGGTGTAGCATAGGAAGAAGAACTCCACGCTCGATTAATTTCAATTTCCATGGCCATCAGATTGTTTCTCACCTTGTAGAAACCATGCCAAATAATACCGATGGCGGTAGAATTGACGGGAAAAATGTGCCTCCGTTTCACTTTGGTCTAGTTATGGAGTGGAGAGAATGGAATGATTTCCGCGACAGCCTAGTTGAAAGAAATATTTCCTTTCGCATAAATCCGCATACCAGATATCCCGGTAAAGTGGGAGAGCAAGCCACTATGTTTCTAAATGACCCATCTGGAAATGCACTTGAATTCAAATCATTTCGTGATGATGAAAGATTATTTGCAACTTCTGCGGGTGGAGAAAATACAGTCGGCGGGGGGATTTTAGATTAAGAAATGCTCAAGGAGCAATAGCATGTGGACTGTTCATGGTGGCACAACGCTTGGATGGCAAGTCTTGCTCTATGGAAGTAGAGGCTGAATTAAGCGAGAGAATCCAATCATGTATAGAAAAGGGAATAATACCTCATATTGCAGTCATAATCGTTGGTAAAGACCCTGCAAGCCATGTGTATGTTGGAGCAAAAATTAGGGCTTGTGAACGCTTGAATCTCAAGAGCACACATGTTGAGTTACCAGAAGATACTCTACAAGAGGAATTAAGAGATATTGTTGCTAAGTTAAATCAAGATGATTCTGTCCATGGTATTTTGATTCAGTCACCTCTACCTAGCAATTTGAATGAAGAGGAACTCACAGATTTAATCGACCCTGCAAAAGATGTTGATGGATTCCACCCTGCTAATCTAGGTCGTCTTGTTCAAGGACGTAGCGATGGAATGCTACCTTGTACTCCTAGCGGAGTTATGCGCTTACTCGATTGGGCAGGTATTGAAACTGTTGGCAAGCGAGCAGTCGTAATTGGACGCTCTCAAAATGTTGGCATGCCACAAGCACTGCTTCTAACCGCTAGAGGTGCTGATTCTACTGTCACAATCGCACACTCAAAAACAGATAATATTCCAGAACTTTGTAAATCTGCAGACATTATTGTTGCTGCTGTTGGAAGACCAGAGATGGTCAAGGCTGAATGGGTAAAACAAGGCGCTGTAGTTGTAGATGTGGGTGTCAATAGAGTAGAAGACTCAACTCGAGAGAGGGGATGGAGACTTGCTGGTGACGTATCTCCTGATGTTGAAGAAATTGCTTCATGGCTCTCACCTGTCCCTGGTGGAGTAGGACCTATGACTGTAGCCATGCTGATGGAAAATACGGTTAGGTCTGCTGAAAAAAGATTGACTAATTGACGATAAGACTCATATCCAATGTCGAATAGTCTCGTTTGAATGGAATCCAAGGCTCCAAGAGTTGCTGTTGCAGGACGCGTAGGCGGCGTACTACTCCTACTAATCAGCGCAGTTCTATGGAAGATGTTTCCAGAAGACCAATTTTCTGCCCAAATTCGTGATTTGATGGTCTATTCTTTGGTCGCTATTTCAATATTAAGTTTCATCATAAGTTTCTGGGCATCACGGGAGAGAAAAATTCCCGAATTAAATGAAAATCCTAGTGTAGAACAACAATTTGCAGATTTAGAATCGTCTCCAACTGTAGTCCGTTCGATTTCAACAAATACAGACCAATTTGGTCTAGAAACAGTCAATACACAAACTAAGAACATAATAGAATCAGTTATTGGAACTCAATATGAACCAAACACCAGTGAGGTAAGTGCGGCTATTGATTCACTTTCCCAAGGCGAAATAGGTCTATTCTCTGCTGCTGAAGCCTCTTCTAATCCAGCCCCCCACAAACATGCAACTCAAGTTTTAGAAACTGTTCTACTCGACTCGACTGAATCTCAAGACCAAAGAAGTACAATCGGTAACATACCATTGCCAAACCAATCAGTCGCATCTACTCCCGACCTATCTTGGATGGAAAAAGATGCCAAGTTCACAACTGAAGTGGCGGTAAAAGAGATCCCTCTACCGAACCAAGATGACAAATTGACGGCAACAGAAATATCCCTTGAAGAGTTAGGATTACTGGAATTACCTTCTCCGGCTAGTAATTCACCCACTCCGGACTTACCAAACTTTGATTTAGTAGAAAATAAGGTAGAGGATAATGACACTAAAATTCCAGAATTGCCGAACTTAGACAATCTTTTCTAAATCACAAGTTCAATACATGTTGGTCATATCCAGTGTACTGTGTGGACCCAAGATTTTGACCTTCACAGCCATTCTACTCATAGTGATGGCATTCATGAAGTCGAAGAAGTCGCCCAGAAAATGAAGGATTCTAATGTCAAATTCTGGGCATTGACAGACCATGATACAATTAGTGGATGGAATGAAGCGAGAGAAGCCGCTAATAAACACGATATTAATTTCATTCCTGGTGTTGAAATTACTTGTTCGCCCGGCTTGGATGCTGATGAGGAAGAATTAGTCCGAATGGAAAGGGAAGGAGCATCAAAATCTTGGCATCTTCTCGCCTATTTCCCAAGTTTCAAAGATTCGAACGAAGGTATTGAAAAATTTGAATCATGGTTAAAACCACTTCAAGAAAGTCGTCTTCCTAGAATGATAAAAATGATTGAACAATTAGAGAAATTAGGAATGTCAATTTCGCTGGAGAAAGTTCTTGAAAAGGCTGGTGGTTCAATCGGTAGACCTCACTTGGCAGAAGTTATGGTAGAGGAAGGCTATGTTGAAACTAAGAATGAAGCATTCGAACTATGGATTGGTGATGGAATGCCTGGCCATTATGTTCAACAGAAGCCTAGTATCGAAGAAGCGACAAAAATAGTTCATTCTGTTGGTGGTTTTGTATCTCTTGCTCATCCGTTGTACTATGGAGTAAAACCTGAGGTATTGATAGAATATTGTAAAAGTAAAGGTGTCGATTCAATTGAAGCATTTCATGGAGGTCATCCCGATTCATACCGTTTCGAGCTCTGGATACAAGCTCAGAGTGCACAAATGTCAATCACATGTGGTTCGGATTTCCATGGTAGTAATAATGGTCACAGACCAGGTTATGCAGTCGTTCCATTCAATGGACTCAACGATGAATTACCCTCTTCTGGTAACTGAGTCAATTATCAGTGCTAATTCGAATAGCACCACTACCGGTAATGCTACCAAAAATAATGAAAGTGGGTCTGGTGGAGAAAGGAATGCTCCTAAAATAAATGCTGTGAACCAGATGTGTCTTCGATAACCACGTATCTGACTACGCTCTAATACTCCCATACGGAGGACAAGTAGTGTTGCTACTGGTGATTGAAAACCTATAACTGAAGCAAGAGCTAAACTTACAATAAATCCTACGTAACCTGACAGTCTCCATTCAGTAGAAATACCAGCACTCTGGGCATCATCGGTCAAATATTGTAAAATCATTGGAGTCAATAGTTCCCATGAGTACAATAACCCACCCAATGCTAATCCTAAAATTGAAACTAATGTGACAATTACTGTCGGTCCAAAAGAAGGCGGGCGAAGATTTAATTCAGCGATTCTTTCCTTTACCGAATCATTACTTAGGCCTCTCCATACCGCCTCAATGAAAAGATACAATACCACCAAGAAAGTACCTAGGCTGGTTGCAATATGAAATTGAAGCAAGATGTATTCGACTGGTGTAACCACGATTATATTTACATCATCGGGCAATCTTGAAGGATCGATTAACCATGAGATGACTGATTTAGTCAATGGAAAACCAATTACAACCCCTAAAAGAAAAATCCCAACTATGTATTTAATTCTAGAAATCAAGAACTCTCTGACATCTAATAAGATTTGACCACCAGGAGATTCTACTAACTCAGTCACTGTCTGAGTAAGAGAGTCTTGTTCGGCCATGATTACCCCAAACGGTGCGAACTGATAACTCAAACGATAACTATTCTTCCTCGTCCCATATATGAGATGGAGAGGAGTCTATCAAAGAGCGCTTATTGAGTTTCAATCTTCTCAGTCTGTGCAAAACAAATACCGTCATCCAAAGTGAAGGTAGCGATAGTAAAATAGCAGAACCAATTTTATCCTCATGATAATCATTCACTACTTGCACTTCCAATACCGAATCATCTGATGAAGAATCTGCTGGATTATGCAGCACAATAAAATGGAACACATTATGTTGTGTTGTTTCTATATCTATTGAACCTCCTGCGGGTATTGTATAGTTGGTACCCAGAGTTTTCAGTTCTTCCCAATCTATACTTCCACTATCCATGGCAGGTAAACTATCCACGACTTGTAGGTAGACTACCTCTAGAGTCAGGCTATCATCAAGATTGGTAATCTGTGAATCTACAGTATCATCATAGGAAATTTCCTGAATTATTTCGAAAGTCGAGTCTTGTGGCCCAAGTCTGTAAGAAACTCTTTCATCAGATTGGTCGATTTGGAAATTAACCGCCATAAGAATTACAGTGAGCATGACTAAGGTTCCAATTCCTTCAACAATTGAGTGACGCTTGATTTTTGATTTTGTTAATCCTTTGAAAAAAGAACCATGGTCATTCCTAAGCCGAGGCTGCAGATGATGGATAAATAGAGCCCCTAATCCACCTATAATCATACCTAGAGGAATATCTGTGAACCAATGAATACCGAGATACAAAATAGAGAAACAGAATAAAACTGTATTTACTAGAATAAAAACATGATACGGCCAATGGTCCCACTCCGACATCTTACCACCCTTTTCTTTGACATGGAGATAATTTAGCATCAATATTCCAAATGGAATGGCTACATGCAAAGAGGGAACAGCATTGTCAAGAGGGTCGTGAAGAGCATAGAACTTGGTGTAGGCCCCGTCTTGATACAATAGAGCGTCCATGCCTGGTATCCAAGAAGATGTCACTTCAACATTGAAGAATAAGTAATAAGGCACCGCAAGAGCATATATCAGAAGATAATTCATTGTAACTTTGTCAGTCATATCTCTATCACCACTAAATGCATAATAGACAGTAGTCACATAGATCAAAAATAGATAAATAAATAGATAGTGAAAGTTTAGAATTGTTGTTAATGTTTCATTGTAAAATAAATCTTGAATCGATTTGGTAAATTCCCCTTCAAAACCATATAACCATCCGGTCCAATGCCCTACATCTGCTTTAATTGGCTCATTGAGAGCATCTGTAATTGATTTCCACTTGACAATAATAATGTAGCCAATTGCATGCAAATAGTATCTCTTCTCATGAAATTCCTTCACCCAGTCCTTAACTGGTATCCTTCGCCCCTTCATGCGAAGTGTGAACACCCAGCAGATAACTGGAGTGAGTAAAAGAATCATAAGCATCATAACATTATATGGGCTCATGATACTGTCGGCGCATGTGAGAATATATCATTTGTGACGACATTCCCTATTTCCTGTTGTTTAATCTACATAATGATATTTACCGAACATGGCACATTTACAAATGGACACCAACACGAAGTCTTATGTCCGAGGAATGGAGTCAATCTCCTGAAAATACTCTCCTTAGCCTTAGACATGGAATAACTCACTCTGATGGAATTGAACTTGATATTCGCCTAACTAGCGACAATGAACTGATAGTTCACCACGACTCTGTAGTTTCTATCCCCGAAGATAGGTTGGATGGTCGAAGCAAATGGGTCGAATCATGGAGTTTAGAAGAATTAAAACAACAAGGATTTTGCTCATTAGATGATTTATTAAATGATTCAGTAATAGAGAATCAGTGGATTGAACAGGGCAAAATGGTTTGTCTCGAATTCAAAAGACCACATTTCATGTCACCAAAAGGTCGAGGTTTGTTCAAGAAGTCGAGGCAAGTCAACACACTTTCCACTGCAATGAAAATAGCAGAATCAAAGCTGGATGAAAGAGGAATCCCCAATCAAAATTCTGTGTTCTATTCCTTTTACAAGGGAATCAAGAATATAATTGATGAGCAATCAATCAGTAGGAATTGGGCAGGTTTACTACCATCGGTCCCAACAATAGGTACTCGAACATTGAAAAGAATGTATGCTTATCCTCAATATTTCACTACACCATTTTCTCGCCTAGCAAAAATACATAGAAATTCCGGGTCATCTATGATTCCATGTGCGATGGAATATTTCTCACCGCTATATTCGTGTGCTTTGTTTGGTAGAACAGTAGGCTTAGAGGGGAAACGTAGGGAATATCTCTCTAAATGTCAAATGGGGATGCCGACTTATGTATGGCCGACAAAACCACATGTGGAGCACAAAGTACTGAACGCAGGTCTCACTGCACTTACCGACAACTTAGATCCAAATTTGACATGGCTACCTAGCGGAAATACGAGATGGGTCAAACCCGCAACTCAGCCTCTGGATGAGAATCAAAGCAAACTACTCGAAAATGCGTCAAAAGAAAATCATCTATCAATATTAAAGCAACTCGAATCTGAAGTTCCAGAATGGAGTGAATGTGATGAACAGAGAAAAATAATGTTGATTAAATATTGGCGTAAGAAATGGAACTGGAATATCGATGTTGATAATTTACTAGCAAGTAGTTTCACCTCTCCACCTTGGGAGAGTGTTAGATTAATCGGTCATCGCGGTTCAGGAAAAACTCCTAGACCGGTAATCAAATGATTATTCAACATGGCGTAGAGTCTGCTGCTCGGCAAAGTACTTTGGACGGTAAATTGGAACTCCTTTTCCGCCTCTAAATACTGAACGCTCGTCGACAATCTGCGCACCGATACCAGCAACTCTTGCCCAACCAAAGAAGGTCGTATAGTAAGTAGGGTCAATCAATCCTACATGATGTAGTAAAGCACCACTAGCGATATCGACGTTTGCATTTGGATTACTAATCTTAGGATTCTCACCCAAAACTCTTGGAGCTACTTCCCTAAGGGTTCTAATTATCTTGAAATTTTCATCATCTGGACAAATCTCTTCTCCAAGCTCAAATTGTGCGGTTGCACGAGGGTCTTCTACTCTCAAGACTGCATGGCCAAAACCAAATATTGGTTTCCCTGCTTCTAGTTCTGCTCTTACAAAGGCTTCAACTTCTTCTGTAACACTAGTTCCAATCTTCAATACAAACTCCAAGCATGATTGATTAGCACGTCCATGAAGTGGACCAGACAAAGCATTCATTGCCCCAGCAATTGAAGAGTACACTGTAGCCTTTCCAGAAGCGACTGCTTTTCCGGTAAATGTTGAAAGGTTACCGCCACCATGGTCCATATGTAAAACGAGATAAGTTGAGATTACTCTCCTCATAATGTCTTTATCGACATTTTCTAGTTCCAAGGTATGGATAAATCTGTCCACTAGTGACATTGATATATCATCTTCAGGAATGTTGGAATCTCTTCCTTCCCTGATTCTAAAAATGAGACCCATCAATCTAGGCATTCGTGCGATAAGATTCAAAGCATCTTCTTTCCAATCCTCTGTAGTCTCAAACATTCCAAGAGTGTGAATACCAATAGAAAGCCAATCCATTGGGTGGCCAAACTTTGGTAGTGCTCGTAATACTGATTCGAGGTCACCTGGAATCTTAGCACGGCTTGCTAAATCTTGACGAATCTCTTGGGATTGAGCAGCATTAGGCAATTCTTTGTTCATCAAGAGATAAACAATATCTTCTGGTTCAAAACCTGCTAGTTCTCTAATTGGATATCCACAATAATGAACACCTTCAGTAGGAGTAACAAAAGAAGTACGGCATGTGCCGACTGGGACTCCTCTAAGACCAATATTTAGGTGTTCTTTGGTCATCTCCAATAGTACATCCTCATCTACCATTATAATCCCCCTCATCAACCCGAGAAACCACTTGTGTATAAAGTCGGCCTATATTAGGTACAATTACACTGGTTGATATTTACTTGTCATTCGGCCAACTACGGAAACCCTTCGTTGCTTGTCTGTCGGAGAAAATTTGTATTCTTATGGTGTTTCCATCTACCACAATTGCATCTTCTGAAGTCAATCCAGGGCATGTTTTCTTAACTTCCTTCCATGCTCGCTCTGAAGCCAAATTTTCCGACCACCATGGAAAGGCAGCACATTGCTGAGGCCTTACCTGATAAATATCACACTGTTTAGAGTCATCAAGATAGATGCATACATCATCACTTTTACGGCTATTTAGGATATATCTGCCATCCAATGTTTTTCTACAATCTCTCTCCAACCACTCTGAGACTTCCATCTCAAAGTGTTCCGCTATTCTTTGTGCATCATTGGTGCTAAGAAATACGATACCCCCAGGTTCATCACAGCACTTACCACACTCAGGTTGACATGAGAAGGGAACACCCTTCATCCACCATGGTGATTTCATTCTTCTTCACCTGTAATAAGAACTGATTTGGCTGTTAGGGTTGTAGTAGTTTGAATTCCTTCAGGGTGAGGAACTAACGTTTGTTTTATCTCTTTGAGAGAATTTATCTGAGAACCCTCTGACTCTAACAAATCTGCCGCAGATACATCACTGTCATCGATATTCCATTCACCAGAAGGCTCATGACTGTCTAGTATCGACGAAATATTTGAGGAAACCTTCAGGATGTTTGTCTTAGCAGTACGTGGTTTCTTCTTTCTTCTATTTGCAGGTTTACGAATCAACTTGGCCTCTACAAATTCTGGTAATGGCGCTTTTTCAGGGTCGATTTCGACTAACTTTTGTTCTAATTCCCTCAAATCATCTGCTATCAATATCAAATCTTCTAATGATGCATCACTAGCTCTTTGCGCCAAATCCAACATGGATTGCTCAAGTCCTTCCAAGATGACTGAATTTTCTGCCAACTCAAATTCTGCTGACTCAAATTGACCATCAAGATTCATTTCAATATCCGTCAGTATATCTGCTGCCTTACCGAAGTCTTCGTTTCTAATACGGGTTCTTTGGGCCACTAGATGCTTATCACGATCGTGTAAGTCCAATACGGATGGAGCTTCTGGAGTTAAATCCTCAAGTGTCGTTTTGACATGTCTTTCAAGTAAATCGGCTTGTGAACTGGACAATTCTTCTATATCCCAATTTGGTGGTTCATAATCCTCTGAAAGAACTGGTAACTCACTAGACAATTCAATACCGCCAATTTCATTATCACTATAGACAACATCAACAGCATTAGAAATTAGTCTTTGAGCGATATCTTCGACACGTTC
>JABIUA010000171.1 GCA_018667575.1 Methanobacteriota archaeon
TCCTGAACTTCCAAGTCAGGATTTAGAAACCATTACTCAAACTCTTGGTTTAGAAACTTGTTCGATTTCAATAGGTGGCTCACATTTGGTTGGAGCCTTACTTTCTGGTAATTCCAAAGGTATCGCTGTCGCTGATATTGCCACTGAGGAAGATGTTGATAAGTTGACCTCTTATGGTGATGTAGTAGTTATGGAAGGTGGTGTTAATACTGCTGGAAATTTATTACTTGTTAATGAACAAGGCGTAGTTGCCTCACCAAGTGTTCCTACTGCAGGACTTGAAATCATTGCTGAAGTGATGGGTGTTGATGTTATGACCACTACTATCGCTGGCCAAGATGTCGTTGGAAGTCTTGGAGTGGCCAACGACCAAGGAGTTCTCTTACATCCAGATGTCACTCCTGAAGAGGTAGCTTCGATTCAAGAAATACTTGGTGTACCACCAATGGTAGGAACTGTTTGTTTTGGCTCTCCATATGTCGGTGCTGGCATCTGTTCTACAAACCATGGTGCACTTGCTGGAACTGAGACTACAGGTCCTGAATTGAATCGTATTGAAGACGCTCTAGGTCTAATTTGATGCCTCTTTGGCAGTGAAATGTTCAAAGACCGTTTCCACTGAACCTAATTCATGGGCGAGATGCTATACCAAGGCAAAGTCAAGCAAGTTTGGTCAACAGATGACCCGGATATCTTAGAATTTAGATTTACTAATCAAATTTCTGTATTCGATCAAATCATTCCATCATTGATTCCACGTAAGGGTGAATCACTTAATCGGACTACTGCTCATTGGTTTAAATTGATTGAAGAAGAGGGTATTTGTGGTACTCACCTTGTCGAAGTCAATTCAGCTGACCGATGCTTGGTTAGAAAAGTAGAGGTAATCAAAGAACCTGGAGCAATTCCTAGAGACATGGAATGGGTATTTGTTCCATTGGAAGTTATTTGTCGACACTACCTTTCAGGCTCTGCTTGGAGACGTTTTCAGCGTGGGGAATTAACTGCCGAGGAATTGGGTGTTTCTGAAGATTGTGAGTATGGGACGAAATTAGCTAAGCCATTTTTGGAAGTAACTACTAAGTTTGAAAAGTTTGACAGAAATATTACTGTTGAAGAAGCATTAAAAATCTCTAATATTACAGAAGGCGAGTTGAATGAAATATTCGATGTTGTCCTGAAAGTTGATGCTCTTATTGAACGTGAAGCTTCTAAGAATGGTTTGATTCATGTCGATGGAAAGAAAGAGTTCGCCTTAGGTCCTGGTCGCAAAGTGGTACTGGTTGATACCTTTGGCACACTTGATGAAGACCGCTGGTGGGATTCAGAAGCTTATGCTAATGGGGAGTGCATTGAACTATCGAAAGAATTTGTTAGAACTCACTATATTGGAACTGGTCATCAGTCAGTATTGAAGAAGGCTCGTGACGAGGGTACTCAAGACCCACCTATTCCAGCACTACCTCAAGAAATAATAGACCAGACTGCTCAATTATATGGATCAATGTATGAGCGTCTGACTTCTAATGAATTCTAATTAAGCGTGTGAGCGTAACATTACGCCAACACCACGTCTTTCTGCAGACTTTAGTATCAGAACAAGATGCTTGATGGCATCTCTTACTCCACCATCTAGTGGCTCATCTGCTGATACACTCCACATTCTCCCAGTGAAATATTTACGTAGTTCATGAGCTTCATTCATGTCTAGTATTCCACATATATTCAATCCACCCAGTCCATTTGCATACTTTTTATCGCCTTGAGGTTCTTTGATACAGTAGGAATTCAGTCTTTCTAATAAATTCATCATTTTATCATAGGATTCTTTAGAAGATATTGATGAATTATTTGGTCTCAAGTATTCTATTAGGTATTTGGTGGCAGACCCGTCACCCCATGGAAATCTACCGAATCTTTCCTTAGACAATTGTTCTCCTAGTTGTATAGGTCGGTTTTGATTATTTATTTTCAATGTACATGTGAATAATATTACAGCGTCATCCCATTCTATTTTCCCTCTGACATCAGGAGAATCTATTCCTTGGCTTCGTAATCGTGATTCCATCTCAGGATTTTTAGAAATGAGTTGCTTCCATGATTGTTCTAAATCCTCGCCAGTTAATGATAAAACTGACATTATTTTTTTGGCAAGGTCACCATCACAGGCATCGAGTGTGAAAAATGAGGTAGTAGTATCACTGTAGCCGTCTAAATCCATGACCAGTGCACAGGTAGGTCAGCAATAAGTGCTTGCAATTAATCATTGAAGAAATCGTCCATTCTATCTCTTAGGGGTCTTCGCTGAATTACATTATCATCATCTAATTCATCTCTCAGTGATGCAAGTCGTCCAGATGCAGATTTGTCTGGTTCTTGTACAGTTACAGATTCTTCGAGACTTGTTGGTTGCTCTTCATCTAAGTCTATCACATCACTTATTTGCTCAGTAATATCTTCTTCAAATTCGAGACTGAATTCATCTATCTCTTCCTGTACTTCAATTTCTTTTTCAGGCTTGTCAGATGATTTAGTCTCTACAGATTTGATATTATCCTTTTCTTCTTCCTCTTTTACCTGAAGTAGTCCTGCAAAGAACGCAATGACCACTAGTATTGTTGCTACAACTACTGTGATCAATACATCATCTCCACTAACACTCAGCGAATCTTCTTCATTGTAGTCAGCCGATTTTGAATCATCATCAGGATTTTCGTCTATGTCAAAGGGCGCTTCACATCCGATTGTAGCAGTTATTTGTTCACTATCGTCGATGTTTCCTGGGTCCTTGATGACGATCACTGGTGCATACTCCGAACCACCAATGTCCACAATTACCGTCGTTACAAGTACATTCTGTGCTCGTGTAATTGTCAACTTACAGGTGACGCCTATCAGTCTTTGATACGTGTCACTCTCCCTTGCAATTCCAACAGTTATATCTCCATCAGATTCTACAGATGATACTCCAATATTCCATCCATTACTTCTAGAAATTACTGAAATAGTATCCTCGTCTATCACTCTGCCATATGAATCAATGAACATCAATATGATGTTAATATTACCTGAGTTTGTACTCCATGAACTCAGATTAATGCTAAATGTTTCAGTAGTAGATTCAGCAATATTCACAACTGATTGTGAAATTGGTATTTGCTCACCAGTATTGGTGTATAAGACAAAGTTACCCCGTAGTCTCTCATCGCTGGATGCCGTTAGTTCACAATTACCAATGCTGCCGGATATCGTCGATAGCCCGAGATTGTCAAATGCCGATGCACTAAGTTGACAGTTTCCAGAGATGTCAGGTAAAGTTTGACCGACAATATGTATTGCATATTCAACATTTACGTCTTGTGGGTCATTTAGAGTCAAGTTTACTCTTGAGTCAGGGATAGTGAGTATTAATTCACCGTTTGAATGAGTAAACTGAATATCATTTTGCGAAGAACTTAACGATGCATTTCCATTGAATTGTACAGATATGTTCCTACCGGCTATACCGCTAACTACTGGCGTTGAGGAGAATGAATAGGTGCTATTTTCGATAGCTAACTGAATTGTTGAAACCCCCAAACTTGGATGGTCGACTTCAATTGTAGCAACAAATGTCTGGCCATTCCAGTTTGACTCAGGGATTAGAGTCAGTGGTATGCCAATCACTTGTGACGGGGCAACAATCATGGCATCAGGTCCAAGATATGACCAGCCATTAGGGAGTCCAGTGATTTTGACATTCAGCGATGCCAAATCATTACCTAGATTTTCTACCCATGCAGTAGGCATCCCACCATCTTGATTGACCATCCATGGACCAGACGAACCAATTAGAATTTCTGATTTGGCCCCAATTCTAACAGGTATCTCTTGGACAACTTCTCCTGAGCCGTCGCCATCTGATATTCTGAGTGTTAGAATTCCCACTTCTCCAGCAATTGCTCCAGTCGGTGGAGTTACAAATACAGTGACGGTTGATGTGCTGTAAGGTTGAACTAATTCTCCTGAATCTGGTAATGAAACATTCCATCCCGAGCCTGCTTTAGAAAACCAAGGCTTTGTTGCCTTATTGCCTAATTGCTCAATGTTCAAAGTAAGATTTTCGCCACCGGGCTGCACCACTAAGTTAGTACTTGAAAGATTGAATTTCCATCCCGATACATGTAATACTGTGAAATTCAGGGTGAAGTTACCGACCAGTAATGTGTTAGAATAGATTGCTAGATTCAAGGATGTTGAAGTACCATGCCATGTGTCACTTGGTACTGTGAAATTTAGATATAAATTTGATGATTGATTTACAGAGATTGAATCTGAAGTAATTGTTTCAGCACTCCATGTACTGGTATCTTGACCAAAGTACTGTGTCTCAAATTGAGGTTGCAGAGTTATTATATCATCTGAATTACCTACATTTTGAGCCGTAAAATTGAGTGAGATTTCTTCACTTGGGGCTACATTATGTTCAGTCCCTAAGTCGAAGTTTAACTCCCAACTATGGTCGGGTTCGGCTTGTACCAGTAAATTAGCAACAGTGAATACAGTCTCATTGCCAAGAGACTTCCAAACAAAGGAGAGTATGAACGGCTCTAATGCAGGAGTATTTTCTGAAAGTGTGACATCTACTGTCGCTATTGTAGTTGCTAGTGGGCCTAGTATTCTTTGAGGATTATAAGTCTGGAAATTCACTTCAGGAGGGCTAGTCATAGACTCACCAGATATCACTTCTGTAGTCAATAAGAACTCATCTTCTCCATTGCCTGGGTTTTCAAGTCGGAGTAAAATTTGATTAGTATTTTCTACGATCAGTGAAACTGGTTCGCCTACAGAATCTGGAAGGGGTTGCAGGATAGTAGCCTCTGTTCTGTAAACTTGAAGAACATGGAGGCTGAACAATAAATCATGATTAGTTTCTAATGCATCCGATGTTGAAAATATATGCCTTTGAGGGACTGCATTGACAGGTAGTGTCAAGTAAATATTTCCGGAAACAGCCTGACCAGAAGTTCCGGTGATTTCTAGGCTGGAGCCGTTGATTACTAAATCTCCATCAACACTCCATGTCCATCCAACGTTGATCATTTGTGCCATGACCATATTCCACTTCAATTCACCTTCAGTCGGTAGTTCAGCATCTAGTTGCCATGAGAGTGAACTATTTGGCAGCGTCCTAGTATGTATGTTTTGAACCGTTACGCCTGATGCTGTGAAATTAACAATTATCTCCTGGCAAAGGGTATCTTCACCACTACCGATACACATACTCATAGTAGTAGATGTGGTAGAGCCAGGCAGTATTGAGTTAGGAGTGTCTAAGTGTACAAATAATTCTCTTTTCTCATTTGGAGCCATATTCAATGAGAATACTTCAGCGCCAGCATCATTGTGGAGCGTTGGAGTTCCTCCCCACGAGGGTGCACTCCAATCAATGGATGTGGTAGATTCATAGGCATTTCCAAGATTCTCAACCATTATCCAAGCAGTGGCAGTATTGCCAGGTTTGCCTATTCCTTCACTAACGCTCAACCCTTCAGGGCCGACAACAGAAAACCCACGAGTCCTAAGAACTTCTATGGGTAAGCGGACGGTTGAACTAATATTTTCGTCTTGGTCCAATGTTAGAAATAAATCAACAAATGAATTTTCATCGCCTAATGCATCAGCAGGAATTGAGACTGCAAAGTCGATATCTAGTGGGGTGTTAGGAACCAAAGTTGGATTGATATTTTGATTATTCATCAGTTCAAATATCCAATCATCAGGGAGTGAATCATCGTTCCATGTGAGCGTCCAAGAATCAGTACGTGAACCTATTGAGCTGACGCTAATTGTAACGCTCTCTCCGGTTCCAGGAGATATTCGTGGTGGCTCTACTGGAATATCTATTTGTGACACATATGGTTCAACTACAGAAAGTAATGACACTTCACGGTTGTTATCTTCCCTAGATTCGGTTAGGTTTTCATTGATATCTAAAATCATCTCGAACTCATGAATCCCCAACTCTGCTGTTATGTCTACACTAAATGTGTATGGTCCACCTTCGCCAGAAGGAGCAACAGGTTCGACATCATCAAATCGTTCTCTAGTAATTTCAATTCCATTCTGCAGTATGACTACGTCTAAGTCATCTTCATTATCCATAGTCCCAATATTGCTAAACTGTCCAGTAATGGTAACTAGGTCTCCAGGGTCTGGTTGATTTGGGTTGAAACTAATTCCACGATTGTCACTCATAGGTGCGAAATCAGATACTAACTGAGAAACTAAAGTATCTCCAATTAATATGTCCAAAACGCCATCACCATCCATATCAGCTACTGCAGGAGCAGCCCATACTCTGTGCGGCATTGAGAGGGGGGATGACCAACCGCTAGATATTGCGGACGAGATTCCATCTTCACCATTGAATGCCCACAATCTTTGGCCAAATGGAACAATTAACTCATAGTATTGGTCACCATCGAGGTCCATCCAAATTGGTGGCGAGACTCCTATCTCATCATTGTCATTGCCACTTCCCCTTTGCATGTCTTTAGA
>JABIUA010000106.1 GCA_018667575.1 Methanobacteriota archaeon
CCTATCATTCCTAAGCCGACCGATACCGACCAAAGTCCAGGTTTACCCAAACCTAGGGATTTGAACGCTGAGGAAAACCAATTATCAGCATCTACAAACCTAGCAGCCATTGTAGCATTTGCTGCAGTGATACACGCCATCAATAAAAATAAGATAAAATCGTCTTCAAAGGGAATAATTTCCAGACCGAATAAGTTCCAGTTATCAGAGATAGCATGAGCTCCAATCCACAGGTAGGAAACAGCAATCCCAAGACTTGCTAGATTACCCGAATTTCGCAGAAGTGCTAGGCCATGGAGCAATATTGTCCCTATTATAATCATTACAGCGATTCCGATTTCACCATACAAGGAACCAGTAGCACTTCCAATTATTAACAGGATTATGGTTGCTTGCGCCGCAATCGCATCTTCATCATGCCTTTGAGCCAAGAAAATATTCAAACCAACCGCTGAAAGGAGAAAGATTCCAAGCGCCTGACCCTCTTCTACAGGTAGATTAGCAAGCCAATCCCATCGCCACATGTCAATGGCAAGTCCGTAGAAAAGTTTCATTGAAATTATTACCCATGTAACCCCTAAAATCCTCATATTGGGATTAGGAATCCATTTTTCACCGAGCAGCAAACCAACTATCACCATTGCAATTAGTCCAGCGGCACTAACAGTAGGGGGTAATACAGTGCCAACAATCGTGCCTATCGCAGACCAGATGAATATCATGGCAATCAGGAGCCCAAAACCTAGTCTCTTTTCACCATGGATTGACATCTCAGTTACGCTGTCGATTTCAGGAGGAGTATTCACAGTGCCATCTTTTTGAATAGCACCAGATAATTTGTATTCTTCACCACCTTTAGAAAACAATTCGGCAACTTCGCCCATAGCGATGTCTACGTCTTTTGGGACCTCGACATCTAACATCTCTAATTCAGAATTTTTCTCTTCTTCATTAGATATCATGAATGAGGAGACATCAATTCCTCTTGCTCTCGAGAAATTCTTTTTCCGTATCATCTCATCTCTGTTATTTTTGTCTGTAACATCCCCATCATCTTGATTGAGGCCTTCAGACATAAACCCTCTCGAGTAATTAGAGAACTTGAACTCTCGCCTATTTTGAGTATAAATTACTTTGATTGATTCTGTTTTTGAAATGTTCGGATTGGTTAAATTTGCCATATTTCATACTTAGGGTATACGAAAATGACAAAGACGGTCGACTGAACGAGTTGACATGGCCGAGACCTATGGGGAGCCGTCTGGCGACCTCGAAAACCACGGATTGGAGTGTTCTGGTAACACCCATTGGAACCTTCCCGCAAAAGACTTAATTGACTTAGCAGTGCAACGAAAAGAAGGAGTATTCAGCTCCCATAAAGCACTGGTTACAGAGACGGGAGAAAGAACGGGGCGTTCTCCAAATGACAAATTCATAGTTGACGAGCCAACCACTTCCTCTGATGTTAATTGGGGAGACGTCAATATTTCCACCGATGATGCAACTTTTCAAAGAATGAGGGCGAAAGTAGTGGGATACTTATCTAGCCAAGATGATTTATTCGTGCAAGACTTGTATTGTGGTGCGGATTTCTCTGAAGCATTACCGATTAGAGTAATCACACAAAATGCTTGGCATAGCGCCTTTGCCCGTAATATGTTCATCAGGCCTGACCAACAGAGACTTGAGAACCATTCCCCTCAATTTACAGTATTCCACGCACCTCACTTTGAGGCTGACGCAGAAGCAGATGGGCTAAATTCGCAGTGTTTCGTCATAGTTAACTATCAAGCAAAGGAAGTAATAATTGGAGGCACTCGTTATGCTGGAGAAATCAAGAAATCTATATTCTCGGTTATGAATCTAATATTGCCCAAAAAAGGCATACTTCCTATGCATTGTTCCGCTAATACAACCGGTGAAAATACAGCAATATTTTTCGGCCTCTCCGGCACTGGTAAAACAACACTTTCTGCAGACCCAAACCGTGCATTGATTGGTGATGATGAGCATGGATGGGGCGCAAATGGCGTCTTTAACTTTGAAGGAGGATGTTATGCTAAACTGATCGACCTTTCCGAAGAAGACGAACCAGCAATTTTTGCAACTACTAAGAAATATGGAACCGTTCTTGAAAACATAGTGATGGACTCAGAAGGTATACCAGATTTCCATGATACCAGCAAGACACAAAATACGCGTGGTTCCTACCCAATCGAGTTCATCGAAAACAGAACTCTTGATTCTAAAGGTGGACATCCACAAAATGTAATTTTCTTAACCTGTGATGCTTTTGGAGTTTTACCTCCAATCTCACGACTAACTCCTGAACAAGCAGCATATCATTTCATCTCTGGCTATACTGCCAAGGTTGCTGGAACAGAAATTGGTGTTAAAGAGCCACAAGCAACATTTTCAGCATGCTTCGGTGAGCCATTTATGCCTATGCACCCTGGAGTTTATGCAGACTTGTTGTCTGAGAAAATGAATCATCATGGAGCAACTGCATGGCTCATTAATACAGGCTGGTCTGGTGGCCCATATGGTGTTGGAAATAGAATGAAAATCAAGTATACTAGGGCCATGCTAAATGCAGCGTTGGATGGCGAACTTGACTCCGTTGAATATGTCAAAGATGAGAGGTTCGGCTTTAAAGTTCCAGTAGAGTGCCCAGGAGTGCCTTCTGATGTACTCCAACCAATACAGACATGGGATGACCAAGAACAATACAACTTACTCGCAGATAATCTTGCTAAGATGTTCGTTGAGAACTTCGCAAGATACCAAGGTGGAGTCTCAGATGCAGTAAACGCTGCAAGCCCCAGGGTAGCCTAAATTAGGCTTTAAGACCGTACTTTGATAACTTAGCGGCGCGCACATTAGAATGTGAGACCCATGCGTAATTTACGAATCTTAGTCGGCTTGATGTTTATTTTCACCGTACTTTCTCCAATGATTAATTCAATCGACACGCCCGTCAGCGACTATATTTTCTCCGAAGATACAAATTCAGAGAACGACCGATACCAAACCTTGGAAGAGGTTAGGAAGCAACCTAAGTACGCAGGAGCAAAGGCTCCTTGTCCTGTTTTACAAAACGACGGAGGCTCCCAAGGCGATACTGGAAACGCATCAGCACAAACAGCTAAATCAATTGGTTCTGACCCTACAACCACCTTCAGTGGTTGTATAGATAGTGCGGATACGGAAGATTGGTATGAACTTTCTATGTCTGCTAATTACAATATAGATGTGACACTGGACAATTTCGGTGATGGAACAACAGTTGACTATGATTTATACCTTGTATTCGAGGATAATGGTACATACTATATCGTTGATTCATCTTTAACGTATGATCCCGAGGAAATAGTTTCCAGTGCCGGCTCTACCAAAGAAGGTGTTGCGGATGATTACTGGATTGTAATTTTCCAATATTCTGGCGATGGGGATTATGATATAGAAACTTGGACCAATTA
>JABIUA010000025.1 GCA_018667575.1 Methanobacteriota archaeon
CTGGCCGGTCGGATATCCATCACCATCCCAGTCATAGGAATCGCCATCATTATCGATTGACTCATATTCTTTCTGCATACCATCAACATAGAATAAAAGAAGTAGACTTATTATCAAAAATCCAGTTATTAAGACAACCCAAGTTGAGAGTTTAGTCCTATACTGGCGCATAGTGAACTCTGTTACTGCGGCAGCCTTACGGTCAAGCGCACGGAATATTGTATCTGGTTTGGTTGCCATCACATTCGACCTCCGCCGGTCAGGTAGCCCAGTATAGATTCTAAATCATCATCTGGATTATCGATAGATTCTACTCGTTGTCCACTTTCAATAATCGCTTTAGGTAATTGTGAATGGAAGGAGCCTAGATTGTGAGTTTGAATAGACAGATTATCTCCTTTCGGGAAAAATATCCCATGAACAGAATCAATTTCGATTATACTCTTAGCCAATTGTTTAGGATTATTAGTACCTATATCGATACGATGAGGGATATTATCCAACTTTTCTCTAATAGCATGCAGGTTACCCAAAGCCAGTAGTCTGCCATAATGGAGGATTACAATTTGCTCTGTTATCCTTTCAATTTCATGCAAAATGTGGCTACTTACAATTACAGTTCGACCCATTCGACCTAGTTCTCTAATCACATTCATGATGGTGGTTCGGGCAAGAGGGTCACATCCCTGAAGAGGTTCGTCCAAAATTATCAGTTCGGGATCATTGACAAGAGCGTGAGCAATTTTGGTTCTTTGACGCATTCCTTTAGAGAATCGTCCTATCTGCTTGTGAGCAACATCCAAAAGCCCTACGAAGTCTAGAACACGGTCGGCTTCAATCTTTGCTTCGTCTCTGGTGAGTCCATTGAGCCTAGCAAATGTTGAGATGAAATCATGTGCAGTCATCCAATCATACATTTTCTCATGCTCTGGAACAAAACCGACTCGAGCATAAGGTGCAGGATTTTTCCACGGGTCTGTACCAAACAGTCTTACTTGTCCTGAACTAGGTTTTATTTTACCCATCAAGATTTTGAACAATGTTGATTTTCCAGCACCATTCATTCCTAGAATTCCCGTCACTCCACCACTCAATGCTAGCGTTATACCAGTCAAAGCATGAATTCTACCATAAGTCTTTGAGACATTTTCTAGAAGAATCACTGGGGCCTTTGCTTCAGGAACCCACTCCTTGGTTTGTGGAAGACCGCTTTGGTCAAAATCCGGCATCATTCTCTAGTCACCTCCATCGAAGAAACTCTAGAACTCAAAACATAGAGTGAAAGAGCATTCATAGCAACCAAAGAGGCGAGTGACCAAGTCCAAGAATACTGATCATAAGTCGGCTCTGTACCAATAAGAGCTTGTCCAACATGGGCTAAACAATCATACGGAGAGAGTAAATACAAGATTTCTCGGTCAAATAACTGAGAAACTATGATTGCTAATGTCTTACTACCAAGAACAATAGCGATCAATCCAATTCCAGGGAAAAACTTACCCTTAGATACACTGGAAAGTCCCAATCCGATACTTGTGTATGTGATTATCAGTAAAGTACCACCAGCAAATGCTGCCAGGAATAATGGGAATGTATCGATAATCCACGCCCAGCCTCGCCCCATACTGACTATCTCTGCAAAATAATACAAGAATAAGGTCAAAAGAACAATCATGGCTTGAATTATGGCAACTGAAAGATACTTCATCATAACATAATCAAAGCGATTTATTGGCCTCGAGAAATAGAGTGCTGAAGTCCCATGTAACCTATCCTCTGAAATAACTCCACCAACAAGAAGTGCAGCTACAATAGGGAAATAAAGAACGTTTCTCGGGAAGAAACCAAGGACATGCCCGTAGAGATTGTCACGGTTAACACCCCAAACAGAGTGTAAATCAGCGCTTCCGATTAAGGCAGATAACAAAGTCAAACCGACATCTGCCAAAGATGCAATGAATACTACAACTAAGAAAAGTCGTGTCGGGATACTCCATGGCCTGTGTCCTTTTCGAAAAATACCTGCAACATGATGTCTTAAAATAGCCCAATTCCTCATCCATCTCGGATTTAGAGTACCATTCCAAGGTTGATAGACTTGCTCAAAAATAAATCCTGTAGTATCCTTAGACGGTGCTACTTGAGCAGTATTGACTTCATCCCCTTGAGAAGAACCCCAAGCAGCATCCATCCGACCCTGACCCTTTACGGGTGCCTGAGCATCATATGATACATCTAGAGAATCTAGTTCTATCGATATCGGTGCAGGGGCTTGAACTTCATCTTCAGAATCCATCATGAACCGCCTCCCATACTCTTTGGAGCATCGACCTGTCTGGCTTGAACAGGGCTTCTAAGTAGGTCCTCACTAGTCTTTACTTCATACCCAAGATTTTCCATTATTACCAAGAATAAATCTTCTAGAGATGCTTCATACTCATGCATTCTTCGAATTTGTGCTCCGGCCTCTGCCGCACATTTCAATATCAGATTAGTAGTATCTTCACCCATGTGTTGAATTCTCATAATACGACCTTCTCGTCTAACTGTTAAACCGGCCTTGGTCATTAATTCTTCAAGTTTAGTAGCGCCACCCCAAACATGTATTTCGATTTCTCTATCGATATCCTTTAGGTCTTCTATGCGACCTTGAGCTGCAAGTTTTCCTTTGTGCAAAAGGACAATATTTTCACATACTCTCTCCACATCATCCATCAAGTGTGAAGCCATCAAAACAGAACGATTTCCTGTCTTAACTGTATTTTGGAGTGTCGTTATCATGAATTCCCTTGCTACTGCGTCAAGTCCATTGGATGGCTCATCAGCGATTATTAGTTCAGGGTCATGAATAATTGCACAAGCGAGTTTTGTCGCCTGCTTCATTCCTGTCGAAAAACTACCAATGTTTCGGTATCTTTGCTCTCCAAGACCCACATATTGTAATGCTTCATGCGCTCTTGACATAGCAACAACTGGATTCATACCCAGTAATTCACCTGAATATCTGACTTGATAAATGGCATCCATATCTGGGTTTAATGCTTCATATTCCGGCATATATCCGATACGAGAGCGAATTGCAGCACCTTCAGTACGAATGTCGTGTCCAAGGACTGTACCTTCACCTGATGTCGCTTGAATCAAGCCAAGAATTGTCTTTAGGAATGTCGATTTTCCTGCACCATTGGGTCCAAGAAGCCCTGTAGCACCTTTTTCCACCTTTAGATTGAGGCCTTCTAAGGCCATGTGAGGTCCGTAAGATTTACACAAATCTGTGGTATTTATGATATAATCATCAACCATATACTCACTCCCTTAAACTAGCGAGAATAGAGACGACTCTTCAACTATACCACTACATGGGTGGGGAATTATTCAGTTTTAATACCGTCTCGAGTCTTTATCGCTACCCCTTTTTGGAAGGTTGCTATTTCTTCGGGGGTGCACTGAGATACACCATGTCCAAGTAAATCCCCCTTGACATTAACAATCAAGCAAGTCTCATTGGGTCTTAACCAAGGGTCACAAGCAGTCACGAAGCCATGGAATACATTTCGACCTTGTCTAATGAAAGGTTCGGCATCACCATCAACGACAACCAGTGCTAAACCTTCTCCACTATATCCAAAAATTTCAGATTCGCTAAATCCAGTAGGTAGTTGCCTTCTTCTGTGACTATACAACTCTATAGCACCCTCATTATTGAGAGAAAGCCCTCCATCGCCAAGACGGAAACTTGCCAAATGCTTATCTGATGAACTGAGAACATTTTTGATTCGACCTTGACGATTTATTACAAACTTAGATTGACTAGTCATCTCATGAGATAGTTCACTTTGGACATTGAAAAATAATGCAAATTTATCAGCGGCTTTTCTTCTGCGTAATTGTAATTGTGAATTCTCAAAATCATTCGGGTCTATCGGAGTTTCACGGCATGATTGGTCAATGACATTCATTTCAATCAGCTTAGTTAGCGCACGGTCCACCAATTGGTCACCTTTCAAGTCGAGAGTAATGATTCGTCTGTCGCTCATCGAGAAATTCTCTAGGTCATCTCTGATCAGAGATAAGTCAGGTCGAGTGCGCCATATCCAATCAGGCCCAACGATGTGAGTAAATGGGTTTACATCTTCCAATGAATACGGCATCAATCCGATAGGAGTCAAAATCATCACTTCGAGTCCTGGAGCATGATGAATAAGACGTGTCACAAGATTATCACATCTCTCTCTCCACGGCCCTGAACGTCCATGCAGAATCAGAACATCCGATGAACCAGAACCTTTTGGAGCCTGAGAATGCCACCTCGTGAACATCATGTGCCTCGCTGCAATAATGTGTGGCCTAGCGAGGGTATCCTTGCCGCCCCATGATTCTCCACCTTTACGAGGAGTGGTTTGTGATTTAACAATCCAGTCCCAACTTGATTCCCATGCCCCTTTCTCTGAACCCATTTCTTGCGATGCTAATTTCTCATCGAGTATCATTTCATCTTTCATCATCTTCGATACATGACCCATTGAGGGGTTGGTAATGAGCCACAAAAACGCCTCACGCAGGGCAGGATGTTGATGACTTCTTCTTTCTGCCATACGCCAAATTGTACCATCACGAACTGCTTGCTTACATCTTGCCAGTTCGGCTAAAGTGACTTCAAGATTATATTTAGAAAGTAATTTAGTTCTCTCTTTCCCATCCATTGCTCGTACTTCTTCAGGAGTGAGTGAGGCAATGCTTGGAGTGGTGACAGGCCAATCGACTAAGTTTGCGATTTTTTCTGTACCCCATGGAGTCAAAAGACGACCATCTCTAGCAAAAAGAGCATAGGCTGCTGAGTCAAATAAATCAGCACCAAGAGCAATCGACATTGGAAACAACATTGGATGACCACAACCAAACATGTGTACTGGCCTGTTTGCAGGAAGGTTTGGTAGTGAAGATAACATAATTTTAGCATATTCCTTGTAGCGATGTTGCTCCATAACTGGAACTATTCCACCGATTGGATGTACAGAAAAGTCAAATTTACCCATTTCTGTTGCTGATTTTTCCCTCAGTTCTTTGAATAGGCCTCCTTGGATAGGACCATTTAGCATAGTATCCTTGGAAGTATCAACGCTAATTTGTGCTCTTGCCAAAGTCTCATCAACTGCAGATTCAACTTCTGATTCCATCATGTCTGGGCGTGAAAATACATCGAGCATGGTAGCGATATCAACTCCTATTGACCGTTGGAATTCCACAATCTCCTCGACGCCGACTTCAACATCTCCATAAACATAAGATTGGAATGTCCCCGAATCTGTCATAATAACACCAGGATAATTTATCAATTCGTGAACTCCATCTTTTTGAGCCTTATTTCTAAGTTCTTCGTGCTTCCAAATGATGTAAGAATTGGTAATCAATGCGCCAATGCCGTATTTATCCCACATCTCTCTAGGTTCAATTGTCCTAATGTTGGGATTGATGACAGGGAGAAGAGCAGGTGTTTCTAGAATACCGTGTTCAGTATGTAAACGACCGATTCTAGCCCGACCATCTCTGTCGATAATTTCGAACTTCCCTCTATCTTGTTCCCTACAAGGCTTCGGGTCATCTCGAGTACCATCTCGCCATGCTGCCATAGATGTAGGGCCGCACATGACCTCCTTGAAACCATCCGTGAAAAATGTCGTAAATTCACATTAATCAACGAACTCTACTTTGCCATGAGCCAAAATGAACTCACGTCCTAAATCATCGAAAGTATCGAGTAAAGCGCTGGAGAATTTTACTGATGAGATTTCATCATCAGACTCAAGATCTGACTTGACGCCCTCAAGAGTACCCGGGGCTGCACCGCATGAAAGGCAAGCCCCAGTCAAATCGAGTACGATATTCAAAGTCTTATTTGAAGAATCAACTATTTCGTAAGAAGTCAATTCTATACCTCCGCCATGCCCGTCGAGTGCTGCTCTAACTTCGTTAAGTCGTGAAAGTAAAGCAGGAACTATGTCATCTGAATCTACTATTTTGAGCAAAGACAAACTTTGTAGTCTTTTCTCTTCCACTTCATCGGTGACATCTTCAATACGTTTCTTAGCCTCAATTTTCATTGATTCAAGTGCTTCAGCAGCATACTTGGACACCAAGTCATCATCGGACATGACCACTGCTCGACTGCGAAGAATTTGAACTCTTTTATCACGACTATCCGCTATTTTAGGTTGGCCTAAAAAAGCAATACTGCATGACAGTTTTTTACACCACTTGATAAGGGAGAGGTGAGAGGTTAAATTGCAGGGGAGTCAAGATGGAAGTTTTGAAAATTAATGATTTGCATGTGTCTGTTGATGAGACTCCAATCATCAAGGGAATCTCTATCACCATCAACAAAGGGGAAATCCATGCTATAATGGGTCGCAACGGCGCAGGAAAATCAACTCTAGCAAATGTTGTCATGGGTCATCCGGCATATGAAATAACTTCAGGAGACATCGTATTTCTCGGTAAACCTTTAGATGATTACGAAGTATACGAAAGGGCTCGCTCTGGAATGTTCCTATCGTTCCAATATCCACCCTCAATACCAGGAGTACAAGTCGGGAATTTCCTGAAGAAATCTGTTGCTTCTGTTAGAGACCAACAACTCAAGGCAAGAGAATTCAGAAAAGAACTCAATGCTGCCATGGAGCAACTCGAAATGGATAAATCGTTCTTGTCTCGATATGTTAACGACGGTTTTAGCGGGGGAGAAAAAAAGCGCCTAGAAACTCTCCAAATGCTATTACTAAAGCCCCAATTGGCTCTTTTGGATGAAACCGATTCTGGCCTTGACATCGACGCTCTAAGAGTTGTCTCAAAGGGAATCAATGAAATCGCTAAAGATTCAGGTTGCCTTGTAATCACACACTATCAAAGACTGCTTGATCTTGTCAAGCCTGACTATGTACATGCAATGATAGACGGAAAAATAGTCATGACTGGAGGACCAGAACTCGCTCTGAAACTCGAAGAAAACGGATATGATTGGTTGGAGGCCTGAAAATGAGTGAACAAGCGCACGAAGCTGTAGGCGATTACCGCTATGGATTCCATGACCCCGAACAAGCGACAATAAGATTTGATAAAGGTCTGTCAGAGCAAGTAGTAAGAGATATTTCGGAATTAAAAAACGAGCCGGAATGGATGACCGAAATTAGAGTCAAGGCTTACCATCACTTCATTGAAAGACCTATGCCAAAATGGGGTAACTGCAACATGCTGGATAGCATCAATTTCGAGAATGTCACATACTTCTTACGCTCGTCCAACAAAACAGAGAAAGACTGGGATGATGTTCCAGAAGACATCAAAAATACATTCGAGAGATTGGGAATTCCTGAAGCAGAGCAAAAATGGCTCGGTGGAGTAACAGCTCAATATGAATCTGAAGCGGTATACCATTCGATTCGTGAAGATCTTGAACAGCAAGGAGTATTATTCTTCGATATGGACACTGGGTTGAAAGAACATCCTGAAATTGTCAAGAAATATTTCTGCAGTGTAGTCCCATACACGGATAACAAATTTGCTGCACTAAATACTGCTGTTTGGTCTGGTGGATCATTCATTTACGTACCAAAAAATGTCCATGTAGAAATGCCAGTTCAAGCATATTTTAGAATAAATGCAAAGAACATGGGTCAGTTTGAACGTACGCTCATTATCGCTGATGAAGGCAGTAGCATCCACTACGTTGAAGGTTGTACTGCTCCAACCTATTCGACGGATTCACTACACTCTGCAGTGGTAGAACTAATCGCCATGGATAATGCTAAGATTAGATATTCCACTGTTCAAAACTGGTCTGCCAATGTATACAATCTAGTCACAAAAAGAGGTATTGCACACGCTAATTCTGTAATCGAATGGGTAGATGGAAATATAGGATCCAAATTAACTATGAAATACCCATCTGTTATTCTCAAAGGCGAAGGCGCTCATGCCGAGGTTATCTCTGTCGCTTACGCTGGTGAAGGACAACACCAAGACGCTGGCGCAAAAGTACATCACTTGGCCCCTAGAACAACATCTAACATTCTGTCTAAATCGATTTCCAAGAATGGCGGTCGCTCCTCCTATCGAGGTATGCTACAAGTAACTCCAAAGGCTGAAGGATGCCGTTCAAAAATCGTTTGTGATGCATTGATGTTAGATGATTCTTCACGCTCCGATACTTACCCCACCATGGAAGTTGGAAATTCAACTGCCGACTTAGAACACGAAGCGAGTGTATCGAAAATATCTGGTGACCAATTGTTTTACTTAATGAGTCGAGGATTTAGTGAAGAAGAAGCAATGGGTATGATTGTTAATGGATTTTTCGAACCATTCACTAGAGAACTACCAATGGAATATGCGGTTGAACTAAACAAGTTGTTAGAACTGGAAATGGAGGGTTCGATTGGATGACATACCTCGATATGGAAATCCCGTCACGTTCATCTCATCTTTGGCGTTATACACCTTGGAAGCGTATTCACCCGTCTAAAGTTGACATTGTCCCAAGTTGTGAAACAATCATAATCAATCATGAAGGAGATTGTGAATTCAAAGAAAGTATACGTACTGTCAATGAATCAGATGATATTTCCCGTGTATTCTTACATGAATGCAATGATCAAATGAATATAGTAGAGATAGATGGCAAAGGACAGTTAGTCCATGTTAATCTCATTGCATCTGGCGAAAGTGTAGTTGGGCACATTGACTTTCAATGTAAAGGAGAGGCGACAATAATCATCCACCTTTCAGGCTCGGCTACTTGGACTGGCTTACACATCACTGGAAACCTCGAGAAAAATTCATCCATTGGCTATGCTTTTGTCAATGAACTAGATAGCAACTCAAAACTACTAAGATGCGAAGATTGGAACATCCAGCGTGATTCGAGACTGGAATATGGAGAACTTTCAATTGGAGGATTTAGAAATAAAACTGACATCCGTACCATATTGAGTGATTCAAATTCTTCACTAAAACAAGCTGTGGCGGTTTATGGAGTCGATTCAAGACATGATGACCACCACATGGAAATCAGCCACATGGTAAAGCATACCGATTCATCACTGATCATGAATGCAGCATGTGGAGGTAGAAGCCACTCAATTGGAACTGGACAATTATTCATTGCCAGGAATGCAAATAACTCTAATGCTGGCCAAGTATTCCACAATCTATTACTATCACAAGATGCTAGAGCAGATGCAATACCGGAACTAGAAGTCCTTTCCGATGATGTTAGTGCCGCACACGGTGCTGCAAGTGCGCCTATCGACAAAGAACAGTTACACTACCTATTATCTCGAGGATTATCACCTGAGCAATCTGAGGCACTTATCGTCGAAGGCTTCCTTGTCAATACTTTTTCATCTCTGAAAAACAAAATTATTTCTGATGATTTGAAAACAAGATTAAAAATTCACCTCGAATGTGGAATTATGAGGTGAAAGCATGAGAGAGCAATTTCCGATTCTTCAGCGCGAAGTCAATGGTTATCCATTGGTTTACCTTGATAATGCCGCAACAACTCAAAAGCCTCAAGTTGTAATCGATGCAATGAATCACTATTATAGCAATTCAAATGCGAATGTACACAGAGCAGTTCATACCTTAGCCGGTGAGGCAACAGATGGTTATGAGGCATGCCGAACTACTTTGAAAAAAAGATTCAATGCTGAAAAGGTAATCATCACAGGTGGAACAACGGAAGCGATAAATTTAGTCGCACATGCTTGGGGTAGGTCAAATCTATCACCGGGCGATGCAGTAGTATTGACTGAAATGGAGCATCACTCCGATATCGTACCATGGCAAATGCTCGCTAAAGAACTAGAAATTGAATTACGTTATGTCCCAGTTCGAGAAGATCTCACCTTGGACATGGAGATACTGGAAGCCTCTCTTGAAGGAGCAAAATTGGTCTGTGTAGTACATATTTCCAATGTTCTTGGAGTTTGTAATCCTGTCGAGAAAATAATATCACTAGCAAAACAAAACGGAGCAAAGGTTCTGTTAGATGCCGCACAGAGTGTTCCACACCAATCCGTTAACTTCCAGGAACTGGGTGCTGACTTCATGGCATTTTCAGCGCATAAAATGTGCGGACCAACAGGAATTGGAGCGCTATTAGTAGCAAGTGATGTATTCGAAGAAATGGAACCATTCATGGGTGGTGGCGATATGATAGAAACCGTTTCAATTCGCGGCTCAACATATCAAACCAATGAACATAAATTCGAAGCAGGAACACCAAAAATAGCAGAAGCAATCGGGTGGAATGCAGCATTGGAGTGGATGGATAATATCGATTTGGAATCAGAACACTCACGGCTATTGACACTGGCAAGATGGCTATCTAAGGAATTACGCTCGATGGGAATGACAGTTTACGGTCGTCATGATGATAATGACGCTGCAGTTGTATCATTCCTACATCCGACAATGAATAGTGAAGACTTAGCGCACTTACTCGATGCACGAGGCTATGCTGTAAGAACAGGCCATCATTGCGCTCAACCACTTTTGGAAAGATTGAAAATAACTGGAACAGTAAGAGCATCCTTGTATTTTTATAACTCAAAAGAAGAAGTAGAAAATTTTGTCAAGCAATTATCAGATATTCTGGAGAGGTTCGCTTGACTCAACTGATTACTCTTGATGAGTTAATCGAAGAATTTCAAGATATTGACGATAAAATGGAAAGACTCGAAATGGTTTTTGAGTTATCTGATGAAGTTGATTTCTTAGAAATTGATCATTGGACTAATTTGACTCGTGTTAGAGGTTGTCAATCTGAAGCCCACGTTTTAGTCTCCATCGAAGAAGATTTAGTGAAATTGAAAGCGGGCGCTGACTCCAAATTGGTTCAAGGCTTGATGGGTATATTGACAATCGCTCTCAGAGACATTAGCCCTTCTAAAGCCCTTGAATTAAAACCTGAATTTGTAGGGGAAATGGGTGTTCTAAGTTCATTATCTCCTAGTAGATCTAATGGCTTTCGCAATATGTTTGACAA
>JABIUA010000065.1 GCA_018667575.1 Methanobacteriota archaeon
GATGAACCAGTATCTATTGAACTATTAAGTTCACAAATATATGAAAATGAATATAATTTCCTTGGAATGGACAGCAACTCAGACCAAAGAATATCTAATACAGAAGTCGAGGTGATATCGCTGATCTGCGAGACTACTTTTGACGCCTTTGACAGTGATGGTGATGGCGTACCAGACAAAGACGATGAATTCCCTGATGACCCTGATGAATCAAAAGATTCTGACGGTGATGGTGTAGGTGACAATGCTGACATTGCACCTAGCGTAGCTAATGATTTGGTTTATTCAATTGGAGCACTTGTATTTGTTGGACTACTCGCACTACTGGTCGTGTTTGCTAGAGGTAACAAAAATAACTTAAACTCTAATAACTGGGAAAGTGATAAAAATTTCGATATATCTGAAACTATGCTCTCAATGCAGGAGCCTAATGTTCCACAACCTGTTAATCCGAATAATGAATCTTCTAGTTCTATTTATCAGTCAACATTTGAGGGTATTGAACAGAATCAAGTTAACTTCCAACAACCGCCTAGCCAAGAGATTAGTGTTCCAGAGACTGTCAGTAATATTGAGACTTCCTCATTTGAGGATTTGCTTAATGAAGAAGTTAACGTCAATCCACCTCCAAAACAGATTATGGGAATGATTGGAATTGATGGTAATGAATCTATTGAATACCCAATTAATAGTGGCGTCAAATGGACAAGAAATAATCCAAGTGATGAATGGACAAGGTTCTAACTATGTCTTTTTAGGCTGTAGAAGGCCTAGAGGCTTTAGAAGTCTCACGATATGTCTGTGCAGCTCTGGTAGTATCTCGAACATAATCAAAGCCATGAAAAACATCGCAAACAAAGATACGAATCGAGACGCATAATTGTGTCCAAATTCGAAGACCGACATACCAAAATAACTCCATGAGGTATATGTTTGATGCATCCAAATTAGTCCAACATTTCGGAATATATTCAAAATGTGAATAACTGGTACTGTGAAAATAAGTGCTCTGATTTTACGACGCCAGTCCAAGTCTAAAACCGATATTGCACCAATAAAGATTACCATTGATTGTAGTGCTGTACAAGCAAGAACAAAATTGATTCCAATCAATGTACCATCTCCGGCGACTAATTCGGTTTGATATGGGAATTCTCCGAAAGTTTCGGTAGTGAACCATCTGTTTCCATCCCAAGAATCCCAATTTACCCTTCCAGATTCAGTTTGAACCCATGTTTCTCCAAGTTGAATATCACCAGTTCCGGAAATTCTGTAAAATAGCGCAACTTGAGATGCTACAAACCAAATTGCTAGAACACTTAACCAAGGTACATGAGCAATAAGTAGGTACGGGCCACCAGCATAAGCCATAGCTCCTCTAGACCAAATCAATGCATCTTTGGTCCTTCCATCTTCAACACGACCCTCCCAAACTGACATACCGATTCCAAGAGGAAGTGCAAGCATGCACATTATCGTCAAAACATAGTCTTGATGAGAAAAATATTTCCATGAGCCAGCAAAGAAGTATAATGAGACCAAAACCCACCCTATTTGAGCCAATAACGGGTTATTTGACTTCCTATAGTGCCAAGAAAGAGCCAATAATACAAGTCCAATCGCTCCAATAACTGCGATTATGGACTGTTGCTCCATATAGGTGTGCAATGAATAACTTGACTTGAACGCTTGTATCATAAGGACAAATCACTTCAATAATTTCGTATACGGCTGAGCATGCGGGGTCCAATTGTTGAATACAGCCCCGGAAAATTTCCAAAAGATGTGGATAGTAATGGTGCTATAGCATTCATTGATAGAGACGGTGTACTAAACATAGGAAGTGCTTCTTACATTAACGGTCCTGATGAATTAACGATTTTAGAAAATGCTCCAAGAGCTATTGGAGAGCTAAAGCGTTTAGGATTCTTCGTCTGTATAGTTACCAATCAGTCACCTATCATGCGAGGATTATGGGATGAGAAACAACTATTTTCGATTCATCAAAGACTACGTGATTTATTTTTAGAACAAGATCAAGATGCTCACTTTGACATGATAATAACATGCCCTCATCGCCATAGAGACAACTGTAATTGCCGTAAGCCAAATCCAGGTATGCTTCATGTTGCCGACCAAATGCTTCGAAACCCTAATGCCAATAAAATAAATTCCAAGCAAGAAATTGTAGAAATTGATTCAGAATATAAGCATGTCAAC
>JABIUA010000084.1 GCA_018667575.1 Methanobacteriota archaeon
CACATGGTTGTCTCGTAGAAACTTCGGAATTGATACTGTATTCTATCCATTGGGTTCTTGCACAATGAAGCATAATCCAAGAGTTAACGAAGTAATCGCTCAAATTCCCGGAATCGCAGAGATACATCCACACCAACCAGAACATCATCTCCAAGGTCTTCTCTCAATTTTCCATGAGATGCAACATATGTTGGAAATTTGCTCTGGTATGGACCAAGTGACATTACAACCAGTTGCTGGTGCTCAAGGTGAATTCACCGCTGTGAGATGTGTTCAAGAATACTTTAGAATTCGTGGTGAAAGTCAACGAACAAAAGTAATTGTTCCTGATTCGGCCCATGGGACAAATCCAGCAAGTGCCGCTATGGCGGGATTCGAAATTGTGGAAATTCCAAGTCTAGAAGATGGTAGAATCGATATCGATGCCCTCAAATCTGTTGTCGATGACACTGTTGCACTTATGATGGTGACAAACCCTAACACATTGGGGCTGTTTGAAAATAATATCTCACAAGCCTCTGAGATCATCCATTCGGTCGGGGGACAAATGTACTATGATGGTGCTAACTTCAATGCTATTCTTGGAAGAACTTCACCTGGTTTGATGGGCTTTGACGCCGTACACTTCAATCTTCACAAGACATTTAGTCAGCCGCACGGTGGAGGCGGACCTGGTTCTGGGCCGATAGGAGTCAAGGCGCATCTCGCTGAATTTTTACCCGGTCCAATTGTCAAGAAGAAGCCAATTTCCAGTGGTTATGAAAAGTTTGCAGTTGACGATATGTGGTATGGATGGTTCCAACCGGCAAATAGTATCGGTAAAGTTCAACAATGGCATGGTAACGCTGGTGCAGTAATACGATGTTGGGCATACTATAGACGCTATGGATATGGTTTGAAAGATATGTCAGAGCACGCTGTTTTGAATGCTAATTATCTTCGTTATGCACTACATAGGGAAGCCGAAAAAGCAGGAATTAGCGATATGTTTGTTGATGGCGCTACAACTAGAGTTGCAAAGCATGAATTTACTCTTTCTCTACTTCCGGCAAAAGAAAAATATGGTATTTCAGCAATGGACGTTGCTAAAGGTCTTCTTGACAAAGGGTATATGGCTCCAACGGTCTATTTCCCTCTAGTTGTTCCTGAATGTATGATGTTTGAGCCAACTGAGACAGAGAGTCGTGATACCTTGGATGAGTTCGCTAAGGAATTCATCGAAGTTCTACAGGAAGATGCTGAAACTCTTCATCAAGCACCTGTAACGACTCCTGTTCGTAGAGTTGATGAAGTGTATGCTGCACGTAATCTCTGTTTACGTCATCCATTTGATGAGTCGTGATTTTCATGGTCAGGGCGAGAGATAAATCTCCCGAAATGTATGGATGGAAGTTAGTCGACTTAAAGCCTAATCCAAAGGCAGTATTGTATCCATTATCATGGGGTATTTTACCGATCGCATTTGCGGTAATTATGATGATTACTCGAACAGGTGAAGAATGGATCGCTTGGGCGGGGGGAATTGGAGTTATTCTATTTCTTGTAGGTGGTGTTAGTGCAGTTGGTCCACGGCAAGGTGCGTTTAACTCTGTTAGAGTAGCATCTGGATTTTTTTTCTGTATAATCGCAATATTTGCTTGGGTTTTAGTAGCGACAAATAATTTACTCGAAATTTATGCAGTCTTGAGTTCAATAATGGCCTTGTTCATGATATATCGCTCATTAGATTTCATTTTCAAGGATATTGGACTAGTCTACCAAGTTGACTGGGAACCGAAACAGATTATGCCAACCGACTCAATGGTCGAATGGGATATTCGTTCTACTAGGTTCACTCAAAACACTATGGCGTTAAAGAGATTTGACGGCGATAGATTTGCTCACATATATGGCTCAAGGACAACTGAGGGTCTAGTTTTAAGATTGGATATTTTTGGTATTCATGATGGAAATCGGTTTGATTACCGAACTTTGGGGCTAGATTTGTTAGATTTTATCTCTGAAGATGAATAGTCATCTTGAATAACCTACCGCGACGGCAGAAAAACATGGAAGTTACTATTCTGTTAGGTTCATCCTCGGACATGCCGATTGCTGAAAAATGTACAAAGATACTGAATCAATTCTCTGTTGATTACCAACTTAGAGTTGCAAGTGCACATCGCTCACCAAAATTTGTTGAACAGATAATCCATGATGCTGAAGCAGATGGCTGTAAAGTATTCATCGCTATGGCTGGTCTTGCAGCAGCATTACCCGGAGCAGTTGCAGCATTGACTACCAAGCCAGTAATTGGTGTTCCTTGCGGTGGTAAAGTTCCTTTTGACTCACTTCTTTCAATTGTACAATTACCGCCTGGAGTTCCAGCAGCAACAGTTGGTGTTGACCGTGGCGATAACGCTGGATATCTTGCCGTTCAGATGCTAGCACTCCAGAACGAATCACATGCCGCAGCTCTTAAGCAAAACAAACTCGACCAAGTCGAGAGAGTAAAGGCCCAAGACCGAGAGGTTAACGGGGGCGCTTGAAATGTTTGACACCGATGAATTTGTTAAGGAATCCATCGAGAAGTTACAGAATACTATTGATGATGTTGCTATTATTGCCTGTTCAGGTGGAGTAGACTCTACCGTTGCTGCGGTAATCGCCAACCAAGCAGTTGGTGACTTACTTCACTGTGTCTATGTTGATACCGGATTCATGCGCAAAGGTGAAACAGAGCAAATCGAGGCTTTACTTGCCGAACAAGGCATCAAGAACCTAGTCACAGTTAAGGCAGCAGACCGTTACTTTGAGGCTCTCAAGGGAGTTACTGAGCCAGAACAAAAGCGCAAGGTGATTGGAGAATTATTTATTCGTATTTTTGAAGACGAGCAAGAGAAGTGTGGTGCAAAATACCTAGTTCAAGGGACAATCGCCCCGGACTGGATTGAATCCGGTGGTGGCGTACGTGATACCATCAAATCTCACCATAATGTTGGTGGACTTCCCGAAGATATGACCCTAGAGGTTGTTGAACCTCTGCGTGATTTATACAAGGATGAAGTTAGAGAACTTGCTAGGCGATTAGAAATTAATGTGGCTGAAAGACAACCATTCCCAGGACCTGGATTAGCAGTTCGTACACTTGGAGATTTGACTCCCGAGCGAGTGGCAGTAGTTCGTGAGGCCTGTGCAATTGTTGAAGAAGAATTTGAAAC
>JABIUA010000047.1 GCA_018667575.1 Methanobacteriota archaeon
AAATCCTCGTTCAGCAGAGAACCGTGGATGGACTTCTAGTTTGAGTTCTTTTCAAAGCCGTCTGGCTTGGCATTGTCATTTCATCCAACGCTTAGAATTTGAATCTACAATGGACCATAAAGCACTCAATCCTGAACTTGATGAACAATTACAACGCCAATATGATGAAGATAAATTTACAGTATGGAGTGAAGGTAAAACTGGCTGGCCATTTTTCGATGCTTGTATGCGATATTTGACAGCCACAGGTTGGATTAATTTTAGAATGCGGGCAATGCTCCAATCGGTTGCCTCATACACATTATGGTTGCCTTGGCAAGAGACCGGTAGTCACTTAGCAAGGTTATTTTTAGATTATGAGCCAGGAATTCATTGGTCACAAGTACACATGCAATCAGGGGTGACTGGAATCAATTCGGTCAGGGCTTATTCGGTTAGAAAACAATCTGAAGACCAAGACCCACAAGGAGATTTCATTAGAGAGTGGGTCAAAGAATTGAATCAAGTTCCAACGGAATTTATTCATGAACCAGGGCTGATGTCTTTGGAGCAACAAAAACAGTATCAATGTGAAATTGGAAAAGACTACCCAGAGCCGATTGTTGATGAAAAGTCAGCGAGAAAGGAAGGGGTTAGTAAATCATATTCGGCCAAAGGAAACGCAAAAGTTAGACAGCGTTCGAGAATAGTCTATGATATTCATGGAAGCCGTAGAAGAAGATGAAAATTCATAAAATACATTCAAAATTTCGGTTTTCTTTATGTTGTGTCGGCCCTACGCGTAAGCAGAGGGATAGCCATGGTACAAGGCGAAGATATGATTTCACGTATCTCAGGCCTTGACGTCTATCTGCCATCAGGGCGCCGTCTTGGCGTTGTCTATGATGCGGTCATAGATACTTCAGGTATCCGCTGTACCCATATTTTTGTTAGAGAAACCGACCATGAACTTGTAGAAGGTGGGATCAATGTTGCAGTACCTTGGCGCTGGATTCGTGGAGTCAATGATGTTGTAATGCTTAGATGGTTTCCACCTACGCCAATTCCGATTAATTCCTGAGGTGAAACAATGGGGTTTGACATTCACATTCTTGGGACTTCATCGGCTCGCCCAACCGGTTCAAGACAAGTTAGTGGAAGTCTCGTGGTTTGTGATGATGGAGTCGCAATTGTTGATGCTGGGGAAGGTTTTCAATCCCGTTTTGCAATTCAGAGAAAACGTTTGAAACAATTTGGCGAGTATCAAATCAAAGTTGGAAGAGTAGATGTCTTGTGCTTGACTCATGGTCACTTAGACCATACTTGGGGCGTTCTTCCTTGGCTCCATACACTCGCTTTAGACAAGCGAGATAAACCTCTTCTAATCATTGGACCGACATCTGGAGGGGTTCTAGATTCATTGTTATCGGATTCTAAATTACCCGATGATGTTCCTAACTCAGACCTGATCATTCAGTTACGTTCATGGCATCAATTGGGTGGAACAACCAAGCATTTAGGCTTCCCGGTTAGATGGGTTCTAGGTGATATTGAAAATGACCGATGGGTCGAACTATTACCTGATTCTGAGTCTGTTTTGGAATTAGATAAAATGCCTCAACCTCAAGGTTGGTCTGCTAATAAAATTAGAGCATTACAGACTAATCATACTATTCCTTCGTGCGCATGGCATTTTATTTCCAAGGGTAAAAAGGGTAAATTCAATCGCTTGAGGGCAGCAGAATTGAAGTTAACAGAAAACCAAAGAGCCGGACTAGCCAGAGGGGAAGATCAATCTTTAGAGGATGGAAAAGTTCTGTTAGCAGATGAATTTAGAGGCCCTGATTCTAGTGCGATAAGTGTCGTTCTTTCAGGTGATACATCTGAAATGTCAAAAGGAATTACGAGCCTAGAGATGTGCAATGTACTAGTTCATGAATCTACTTTCTTGGAGGAATGGAAAGGTCACGCAGTAAAATTCCTCCACAGTACTGCCAGTGGAGCTGCTAGAACCGCAATTTCTAGCGGAACAAAACACCTAGTTCTAACTCATTTTGGGGCGAGAATAAAGAGTACTGAAGAGTTATTATCTCAAGCACAAGAGCAATTATCTGATTCACCAATCTCTCTTAGTGCTGCTAGTGACGGAGACCGAATACAGGTTTCAAAG
>JABIUA010000024.1 GCA_018667575.1 Methanobacteriota archaeon
ACATACTCTCTCAAAGAATAGAATTCTGAACCTTGTCCAGGTGTTCGGAGTGTTGTAGCACCAGTATACATTTTTGGGGTACGAGAACGTAAGAATGCGTCTTCAATTTCCTTTATTTGAGGGAAGATGACAATATCGCTGTGGTGGTCGACAAACATTTCTTCGACACCTAGATTGAAAGTGTTTCTTGAGCGCAAAGAGACAGGTCCAATAGAATAGTGGCCACGAAGAGGGCAACGCAGTACATATCTAATTCTAGCACTTTCTCCAGGGCTTAGATTTAGTCTCATGTGATTAAGACCACTTCTTAGTTTCATTTCGTGAGGAATATTATCGTATACTTCGAGCAATTGTGTTTTACGGTTTGAACGATTTGTAATAACCAGTTCAACATACAAGTCATCACCCTTGTACAAGTTATCTGCAGAGAGAGTACGTTGTACTTCGACGTCTCCGTGGCCCGAAATCCATGAGTTGACTACGATGAAAGCGATCAAACAAAGACCAAGAATCATCATCTGGTTATTGGAAATCATCATTCCAATCAGTATGAGGGCAACGCCTCCAGTGAAAGTAAAAGCAGCCTTACGAGTCCACATTATATCACCTACTTGCGTCCCCACGCTTTGACTCGTTTCACTACAGAAACAGTCTGTTCCAATGAGTATTTGCTGGGCTCGATGGCAAACTTAGCAAGAACTGGGTCATTGATTAGACCGACGAGTTCCTTGGCAGGCATCGCATGGAATTCTTCTCGTGTTAAGCCGTTTTGATTTCGAACCTTGGATAAGAATACTTGTCGAATTTTCTCGGATTTAGAATAATATGGATACCTATTTGCATCACCAAATCCATAGTAGATGATAGAGAATACGTGACGCCATTGGTCAGGGTCTTTCTTCTTGATTAGTACAGCCTCAAATGCAATAAAGAGTATCAAGAATAGTACCAGCATAGCAAGACCTTCACCTGTGAAATAAACCAATAAGAAGTAGATTGTATTGTAAGAATCAGCAATTATAGCATTTTGTGGGTGTCTTGATTCATCAAAAATCACCATTGCATTTTCTGATGGTTGTCCAGTCTCTTCATCAATACTTGACATCAATGCCTCAGAGACAATGTCTAGTGCCCACTTACGATTATCATTTTCTGGAATTAGTTTATCCGTTTTTCCATACTCTCCGTCTGCAAATCCTTGATAGTCATACATGGCATTAATCAGAGGTGAGCCATCTGCAACGAAGATGATTCTTCCACCTTCGTCAGGATTACAAGTCACCTTTGCACATGCCTCGATACTTAGATTGAATTTGCCGTAGAGGTCTGGGCTCTCCTCACTTTGCTCACTACTTACCCAAAGTTCCCCGTCTCCATTGACGTCGATACTCGCTTCGTTACTAGTGACGGCACGTATTGAAATTTCAGATAATGGATTTTTATTTCCAGGAATTATTTCAAGGGAGGTGATATTATTGAGAAGTACTCTATATGTTCCGTTGTAAGCGATTTCCCCATCTTTCCAATGATGGGCGCAAATACCTGCTTCCTCAAAAGGCATATCTTGTCCACTCATCAAAGCACAAGGATGAGCGCTTAGAGGGGAGTTAACATTAGCCCATCTGTCGTGGGTGGAGAGTGTCTCAACGTCGATTACGCTACCATTCATACTACACGGAGTAGACTGTACGCACATCCAAACATAATTATAATTCAAACTAGGCTCATATGTGGTATCAAATAACTGGTATCCACTATAGCGAACACCGAATGCTTCAGCAATTGAGCCAGCAAAACCATAGTCTTCTAGAACTAGTGCAGTTCCACCATTTTCAACAAATTCTACGATTGCGTCAATTTCCGAAGGTGAATATCCATCTTCAGATGCGATTGTGATAAACCCATCTTCATCAAATTGAGGTAAGGAGAGCGTATCTCTCTCTACACCCGCTACGATGTAGGTAGTATTTCGAGGGTCTTCAATATCTGCTAGGAGCAGAGGACTACTTACCAAAGAGCGAGTTTCTATGCCCATATCTTTGATATCTTGTCTAAATGCAGACATATCGTCCCAGTCATCATCATACGCCGATAGCTGATTTGTATTCGAGATGTTGACGAAATTACTCAAAATCATCAGTAAAAGAACGCCCATAACCGCCCAAAAAGCAGCCTGTAGGCCGAATCTGCGATAATTGTAAGTTCTCCAATCCGACATTTGACCACCTACTAGAACATAATTCCGACATCACACGCGCAACGCTTGGTTTAGAATGTTGTCTTTTGTTGAGAGTAAAATGCTCACCGATAAATTGTTCTAAATCACTTTTTCAAGTGGATTTTTTTAGAAAATCTAGAAACATCATCAACAGGAATTGAGACTTTACCATTTTCTCCATCCCAAGGCAACATAGTCGGGTTCAAATCCCCTTCAAGTGTCACGACGATTGTGGTTATTGATCCGGATTGAACATCAAAAACGATGTCTGTCATCTTCCCAAGTTTTTCATTGTGGGAATCAACAACATCTTTCCCAATCAATTCTCGAGCAAAAATCGCCATAACATTCACTCTCTACTAAATGCAGGAAGACTAATTCACTCCTTGAATGCGTCGCTTGAAAATCTCCAAATCACATTGTTTCCATGCCATGGCCGAAGTCACGAGAACGTTTGATGTTGGACATTCCAGATGTTAGTCTAGTTTCCATCTTTTGGTAGTAGTCTAGCATTTCTGGAGTGACAGTAGGTCTAACTCTGCTGATTGCTTCTTCGAAGTGTTTCTTAGTGATTTTCTTCTTGTTTGCTCTCATACAGATGAGTGCCGCTTCTCTACAAACCGCTTCGATATCAGCGCCTGTAAATCCATCTAGTCCACTCATGATATCTTTCATAGAGAATTTAGACAGAGGCATTCCTTGGCAATGAATGCTGAATATTGCTTCTCTTGCACCAAGGTCCGGTGGTGGTACGTGAAGTACTCTCTCAAATCTACCACTTCTAAGAAGGGCAGGGTCAATCATCTCTGGGCGGTTGGTAGCGGCTACTACTATTACTCCATCCAATGATTCAACACCGTCCATACTAGCAAGTAATTGATTTACTACTCGATTGGAAACATCACTTCCCTCTGATGAGGAAGAGGAACGCATACTCGCAATGGATTCAAACTCATCTAGGAAAATTATCGAAGGAGAGGATTGCTTGGCTTTCTTGAAAATCTCTCTGACGGCTCTTTCCGATTCACCGACCCACTTGGAAATCATTTCAGGTCCTTTGATACTGATGAAATTCGCTTGTGCTTCGTTTGCTATGGCTTTTGCTAGTAGTGTTTTACCTGTACCAGGAGCGCCAAACAGAACTATACCTCGCGGTGGCTTTATTCCGAAGTGATTGAATAATTCTGGTTTGGTAAGTGGCCATTCAACCGATTCTTTTAGTCTGTCCTTGACTTCCTCTAGTCCGCCTACTTCTTCCCAAGTAACCTCTGGAACTTCAACGTATATCTCTCGAAGAGCTGAAGGTTCAATATCCTTGATAGCATGCTTGAAGTCATCCATACAAACTTCCATCTTCTCTAACACTTCAGGAGGAATGGTATCTTCCTCTAAGTTAATTTCAGGAAGATATCTACGTAGGGCCTTCATTGCCGACTCTCTAACTAAAGCAGCTAAATCAGCACCAACGAAACCATAGGTATTGTCTAAAATCCATGTAATTTCAAAATCATCAGAGATTGGCATTTGACGGGTATGTACGTCCATTATTTCGCTTCTTCCATCACGGTCAGGCACTCCAATCTCGATTTCTCTATCGAAACGACCAGGTCTTCTAAGTGCCGGGTCAAGGGCATCTCTTCGATTGGTTGCGCCGATTACAACAACATTGTCGCGCCCTTGCATTCCATCCATTAGTGTGAGCATTTGTGCAACTACACGTCTCTCGACTTCGCCACTAACGTCTTCCCTCTTTGGGCAGATTGAATCGATCTCATCAACGAAGATAATTGCAGGTGCATTTTCACTTGCCTCATCGAAAATCTCTCTCAATTGCTTTTCAGATTCACCGTAGTACTTGCTTATGATTTCAGGACCGTTAATACTCTTGAAGTGAGCATTTGTTTCTGTGGCTACCGCTTTAGCAATCATAGTTTTACCAGTCCCTGGTGGTCCGTGTAGTAGGACACCCTTAGGAGGGTCAATTCCAAGTCTGCGGAAAAGTTCAGGATGCTTTAGAGGCAGTTCAATCATTTCTCTGACTTTCTGTAGTTGTTGGCCAATACCTCCAACATCCTCGTAAGTGATTCCTTCTGATTGACCGACATCTTCTTCATCAATGGCTTCATCCTTAATCACGATATCAGTATCTTTGGTTACTTTAACTACTCCCTTAGGTGTTGTTTGAACAACAGCGAAAGGTAGTGCTTCAGCAAATAATGTCATGCCCGGAATAAATATTCTATCGCCCTGGACAACCGGTCTATTGGATAACCCTCTACGAGCAAATCCTTCGATTCCTGGCCCGAACTTGACCTTCTGCTTATTCGCCATAACTGGGGAGATTACTAGTTTAGTACATTCTTTGGCTTCAACCTTACTCACAGTTACTTTGTCTCTAAGACTAACGCCTGCGTTCTTACGAATTATCCCATCGATACGAATTATAGCCATTTTGTTATCTTCAGGGCGACTTCGCCAGTAAATAGCAGCAGTTGAACGCTTTTCCCCTTTTATCATTACAATATTTCCAGGTTTCAAATCAAGTCCGCAATCACCCGAAATTCTTGCTCTTCCATGGCCAACATCGGACGGTATTGATTTTTCTACAGTAAGGGGAATTGCCTCTTCTTCATCGCTCATGAACTCACTCTCATTTAGGGTTGGCCGATTGATTCTAAATAATACAGTCGGACAATCTGCCTGATAACTCGTTGAATTCGACCTGTCTTAAACCCTACCAAAATAGAAAAAACAATTTTTTGATTTAACCATCACCTTCAAGAGTTGAATTTGATTGGCCCGAACATGGTTCATGTACTAGAAGCCGGCCTCGAGTTTATGCAAAACGACAATCCACACGGTAAGCCGTGTGTCAAGGGATACAATATCATCAATGGGCAATTGACAAAAGCCAGCGATGGTGCGAGTTTTGATTCGATTAATCCAGCCATACTTTCAGATAAACTCGGTAACTTCCCACTTTCTACAAAGGATGATGTCCATTCTGCTTTGGACGCCGCTCATGCAGCTTTCCCAGCATGGGCTGCTACTCCAGCGCCTACTAGAGGACAAATCATCGGTAACATGGGTAGACTACTCATGGAGCACAAAGATGCAATTGTGGCTTTGGAAACTAGAGAGATAGGTAAGACATTGAAAGAATCAGCAGGTTCGGTTCAAGAAGCGATTGATACTTGTCTTTTCTTCCAATCAGAAGGAAGGAGACTTTACGGGCAAACCGTCAATTCAGAACTACCAGACAAAGAACTGTTTACCTACCGTAGACCACTAGGGGTTTGTGGAATAATTAATGCCTGCAACTTCCCTGCAGCAGTACCATTTTGGAAAATGATTCCAGCTTTGATGTGTGGAAATACATGTGTTTGGAAGAGTCCTCAAGATGCACCTCTACTATCATTTGCGCTTGCTAGAATCATGCATGAAGCAGGTTTGCCTGACGGAGTAGTAAATCTTGTTCACGGTAAAGGTAGCGGCGCAGGACAACATCTTGTTGATGCTGTTGACGAAGGAAGAGTCAACAAAATTTCCTTTACAGGTTCAACAGAAGTCGGAAAGATGATTGGAGAAGTCTGTGGACGTAATCTAGTATCTTGTTCTCTTGAACTAGGCGGTAAGAATCCACTGGTAGTAATGCCTTCTGCGGATATTAATAACGCAGTTGAAGGTGCTTACTGGGGCGGATTTGGAACAGCTGGACAGAGATGCACCTCCCTTGGTAATCTTATTCTTCACAAAGATATTTATGACGAATTTATGGATAAATTCATGGCTAAGGTCGAATCTACTAGAATCGGCGATTCACTACACAATGATGGCGTACTATACGGTCCAATGTTATCCGAAAAGTATGCTAAAGATTTCCTTGTTGGAGTCGAAATGTGTAAATCATCTGGAGCAAAGCAAATTTGGGGCGAAGGAAGAATCACAAATCAGAACAAACCTGCTAACTTCCTTGGCGATGCAGAAGAAGGAGTCTTCATGTGGCCTCACGTCTTTGTAGATGTCACTGAAGATATGGAATGTTTCCATGAAGAAGTATTTGGCCCAGCTATCACAATTTGTAAAGCAGATGATTTCGATCACGCTCTACATCTAGCCAATGCAAGTCCATATGGTCTATCGAGTGCTATTTACACTAATGACCGCCTTGAAGCATACCGCTACAAGACAGGAATTAAGGCTGGAATGACTGGAATCAACAACAGTACAACAGGTGCTGAGGCTCACCTACCGTTTGGTGGTGTCAAAGGCTCTGGTAACGGAACTAGAGAGTCCGGTATTTGGGTTATTGAAGCGTATTCTTATTGGCATGCAGTTAACGATGAGTTATCAGGCAAACTGCAACTCGCTCAAATGGATGTCGAAGAAGTCGAAATGGTTGAAGCAGAAGTTGATTGGTCACAACTAGCCTGATTGATTAGTTTGAGCACTAGATGTTCTTCGCTTGAATACTAGAGTTCAAATATCAATAAAACTCCCTTTATTTGTTGTCGGGCTTAATACTCAACTGTAGGTGAAAAATAATGGTATCAATTTTCCTCTTAAACGAAGAAAAAACCAAAACTATTGCTCAAAAACTAGAGTTGGCCTATATTGAATGCGAGACCATCTCGAAAAATGCTTCGAGTTCTTTCTATCGCTCTTTCCGTCATTTGCCTTCTGTAAAAAGAAAAGCAGTCAATGCGCTCTATGCTTTTTGCCGTAGAGTCGACGATATTGTCGATGGAGATTGGTTACCAAATATCGACTTGTCTTTCCTCAACGAGGAAGCGGAACAAAGAATCATAGAACTTTCACAGCACCATGCAGAACCAGCGAACAAGGAACCTGGGCACACCAATCGCGTAAAGGCTCTTCTTTGGTTTAGAATGAATTTAGATAAGATTGAGAAAGGTGAACATGTAGATGAGCCGATCTTCTTGGCTCTTGCAGATTCTGTCAATAGATTTGCTATTGATTTAGTCCACCTTAGAGACCTTATTTCTGGGATGGAAGATGACCTGTACAAAATCAATTATGATAACTTTGAAGATTTAAGACAGTATTGTTACAGAGCAGCATCCACGGTGGGGCTTTGCTTAGTAGAGATATATGGTTACGACGATCCTAATGCTAGAAGACATGCAGTCGAAATGGGCAAATATCTCCAGATGGTAAATGTACTTAGAGATATTCAAGAAGACTTAGACCGAGGTCGTGTATACCTACCACTCGAGGAGATGGCTAAGTTTGGAATATCTAAGGAAGATTTGCATGATGAAAAGTTACCACAGACCAAAGGTTGGCAAGAATTCATGCGTCACTACTTAGGCCACGTCATGGCTCACAGAAAGAATGCAATTGGATTACTTTCTTTGCTTGACAAAGATGCAAGATACTCTCCATCATTGATGTGTGCTGCTTATGACGCCATTCTTGAAGAAGCTATGAGAAGAAATGGTGATGTACTTTCGAAGAGGCTCAAAATGGGGCTATACCGTAAGTTACAATTCGCCCTCGGTATGATCAGAAAGCCGAGACTCAACTTGTTCTCCGTCTCGCCTTAATAGCACAGCCACAAATGCGGCCATAAAAATGGTTCAACTTCATTATCATTGGAAGTAATTTACCAAGTGGTATTCAGAGTCAATCTCAAGTTATCAGCAGTATAAATAGTGAAGATATCGATACAAACTCTCAACTCCTTTCATAGCAAGCCTAGAACAAGCTCACATTAGATTCAGAGACAGACAAAAACTAGTATAATTATCGATTACTAGAGTTTTATTTCCACAACCCAAGACTATCTCTTAGGGCAGGTTCTAGTTCAGCATGCTCAAAAACATAGCCTGAATCAATCAATCTTTCTGGAATGACTTTGGTACTTTCAGTAGTTAGCGCCACACCCATCTTACCAAACAATACACGAATCGCTAGAGGCGGAGTTGGAATGAAAGCAGGCCTACGTAGTACAGTACCGAGTTTTTTAGCAAATTTCTTCTGTCTAACAGGGTTAGGTGATGAGATATTGTAGACGCCTTCACACTCTTGTTTCATCATCAGATGATGCATCGAATAAATTTGGTCATCCATCGAAATCCAAGAGTACCATTGTTTACCTCTTCCAATTGGACCACCAGCGCCTAGTTTTGCAGGGAGTAACATTTTTTGTAGCGCTCCACCAGTTGCGTCTAGGACTATTCCTGTTCTTAGGTTGATAGTTCTAATTCCAGATTCTGTCACAGGTTTTACTGCATCCTCCCAATTTTTACAGATTTGTGGTAAGAAACCTTCACCAGATGACGAATTTTCGGTCAGATTTTCATCGCCTCTATCTCCATACCAGCCCATAGCACTTGCAACCATGAATAATTCAGGCTTGTTTTTTAGATTAGTAATTGTTTTAGCGAGTAGATTTGTACTATTGACACGACTATCTTCGATTAATTTCATTCTCTTCTTTGACCATCTCTTGTCGCCAATACCAGCACCACCTAGATGGATAATGACATCAAATCCTTCGATTTCACTAGAGTTGATTTCACCTTTGCTTGGAATCCATTTGAGTTCGTTTTCTCCTTTTTTAGGTTCTCTTCTGACCAAACGCCAAATTTCATGACCGCCGGTATCTAAGAAAGCCACCAATTGTCTTCCTATCAAGCCTGAGGAACCAGCGATTAGGATTTTTTTCCTATCTAAATGGGCGAACTCCGAATGACGTTTTAGATCTCTTTCCAGTCTTATTTGCCTAGCATAAAACATTCTTTCAATACGCTTTCTAACCATTCTGCCTGCGACTAATTTGCCTAGAGGTCCCATTGGTAGTTTGTAATTAACTTGATCAAAAACCACAGATGACCCATCATCATTTTGTTGGAACTCATGCTTGTGGTGCCACGACTTAAATGGTCCTTTCAGCATATCGTCTTCGAATGAATAAGGAGGGTTATAAGCTGAATGCTTGGCAATCCATTTCATCTTCATTGGTCCCATTGGAAATTTGAATATTCTCTGGGCACCATCCTCAAGGGTATCATCTGCACGTACTTCTTCAGCTACTTCCCATGGTGGCATAAGCCTACGGAAAGAGCCTTTACGTTCATGCCATGCGAATGTTTCTTTGATATCGGACTGGACATGTGTTTTGTGCTCATAGTTAATACTCATTCTAATGACTCCTAAATTGTTGAAGGTATGGCTTTAGTTTGAGTTTTCTCTTGGTGTTTTCTGAGGACATATATCGTATTTTTCCAAATATTTGACGCTCTGGACCCCATGCTCTATCGTGACGACCAAGAACCCAGAAAATTCCTGTGTAGGAATTCGGGTCTCTACCATCGAGAGCATATTTATCATTCAGTTCAATCATCCAGTCCGCTGCTTGCTTTGGAGTCTCAGCCCATTCCAGAATTCTCTTACCCCAGAGCATTCGAAGGTAATTGTGAATTATGCCTGTTTGTAGCAACTCTTGTTGAGCAGCATTCCAAACATCATCGTGGGTTTGGGCATTTTCAATTTGTTCGAAAGTATACATCAGTCTCTCGTCATCCGAGTGCTCTGAGAGAGTAATTTTAGCCCACTCGGGTATCGATTCAAACTTATCGTGATTAGAATTATGGAATGCATTATTGAATCCTAATTCTCTCCACGTGATTATTTGATCTAAGAATGATTCAACACCAGCAGAAAGACCCCACCAACCTTCTCTTGATCCTTTCCTTGACATTGTTATTTGTTCAGGAAGCCATTTTTGACTGTCTAGTATGTTTTCAACAATTTCTATTGAAGAAATGTGTCCGAAATGTAGCCAAGGGGAAAGTCCGGTGACAGATGGGCTTTCGAAATTATTCCTATCGATATGATATCTTTCAAGCCTATCTTTGAGAAATACTGATAATTTCTTGGCAGCCATATTTCTTCCACCGCGTATGTGTTTTACCGGTTCGACTTCGTGGTCGATATCTACAGAAGACAGAGCAATTTTTCCGGTAGATCCACCTTCTGAGCATCTCCATAGCCATTCAAACGGCGGGATTTTGACTGTACATTCTTCGATAATTGAATTAAATTGTTCATCATCAATCCAATAGTTATGATTTTTATCTACAGGACTTCTTTGAGGCCAAGTTTCTTGACATCTAGAGAAATTAGCGTGCATGAATCTCCTGTAGCTGTGTGCTGTAGTATATGCGCTGCTCGCCCAAGACATCGGAAAAACTCCGTTAGAATCAACAGAAATAAGTCTTCTTTCCAGAGATCTACCAGCAGCAGTTATTGCAGCTAAGGGATAATAGGTAGGGAATTCATCTGTAACAACAACGACTGAGCGCTTACAGAGGGTTTTCAACAACCCCATGGGCCCGCTTAGTGGGGTTTCTACCCAAGGTATGAATCTGATTTTGTTCTCTTTGAACAGGCTGATATTTTCCACCATTCCCTGAATTACGAAAGAAGTAATTCGGTCGTTAGCGAATCGGTGACTTGTAGATATCTCTTCGACCACAAGTAGTGGTTTTCCGTATTCTTTGGCCAAGTTAGCGGCATGCTCTAGAGCAGCATTATAGTTGAATCGACGTGCAGAAATCATCCAGTAGAGAACATATTCACCGTCTGCATTGATTTCTTTGTCATTGACATCTCTAACTCTATCTAATAATCCGCTATTCAATTAAACCGCCTCCGTTGTGTAAGTGAAGTAAGTATGGGTGTCCTTGTGTAGCGGTGTAGTCTATGATCGCAGATTCGGTTGTTGGCTTAGAGTAAGTCGCAATTGATTTCATGGTTTGACTGATCCAGTCTAAATCATCGAGTTTGCTTTTGTCTACGTATTTTGCCTGTGCTATTTCAGAACACGGTCTTGCAACCTGTTCAGGATTTACTTTGACGTCATACACGATAAAAATAGCAGGCTGTCCGTTTGTTATCTTCTCTCGAAGCGAATTGAGTCCAATCACTTTTCCATCAAGACCACATTCTTCTTTGAGTTCTCTTAAAGCAGCATCCCTTGGCAACTCACCTTCGTCGACAAATCCTTTAGGTAATCCCCACTTTCCTTTGAACGAACCCATGCCTTCTTGAACAAGTAGTATTGTGTTATCTAAAGAGACTACTACGGCAACACCTAAGTCACAAGTCAACCCCTTCATGGCACATCATCGCTAGAGTTCACCTATAAAGCGGTGTTTGGTATCATGTAGGATTTAAACACTTCATTATAACTGGGTGCACATTTCTGTGGTTATGGAGAGCAGAACCATTGACCCGATGAAAATTGAAGCAGACGCATACCTACCTACAGAGCACGGAAATTTCCGAGTTCGAGTCATGGTGGATGAAAAAGGATTTGAGCACGCAGTATTTTCTGTAGGTTTAGACAACACAGATCGTACACCTCTAGTTAGGATTCATTCAGAATGTTTGACTGGAGACGCATTCACCTCTTTGAAGTGTGACTGTGGACCTCAACTGAAGTCTGCTATGCAAAGAATACAAGAGGACGGGTGTGGAGCAATTCTTTACATGAGACAAGAAGGCAGAGGAATTGGTCTTAAGGAAAAAATGAAGGCTTACGCGTTACAGGACAGAGGCTACGATACACTCGATGCTAACACTGCGCTGAATCATCCAGCAGATGCAAGAGAGTACTCCTTTTGTGCCGAGATGCTAGAGCAAGTCGGAGTGAAAAAAGTTAATTTAATGACCAATAACCCATTAAAAATAAACGGACTGCGCGAAAACGGTATCATAGTGGAAGATAGGATTGAGCACATTCAAGGCAGAGGAATACTGAATCAGAAGTATCTAGCCACCAAAGCGAAGCGAATGGGGCATATTTTACCCTTCGTTTTTCAATGAATAAGACTACTAACAGTGAACCGGAGGGGCATGTATGTCGAAACAACTTCTTGGTCAAAAAGCACCAGATTTCTCACTAACCTCTAGCTCCGGCGACGTGGTTAAACTATCAGATTATGATGGAATTTGGAAAGTACTATTTTTCTATGCTAAAGATGGTTCACCAACTTGTAAGAGAGGTTGCTTAAACTTCAAAGAACAATATGAATTGTTCCAATCATTGACTCCCCCTGTAGAAATAATAGGAATCAGTGAAGACTCGATAGAAGACCACAGGAGATTCAAAGAAGAACTAGGACTTCCTTTCCCGCTACTTAGCGACCCCGAAAGAGAGGTTTCCGATGCTTATGGAGTACCCCTATTCCTTGGAAGGTTTCCTGGTAAATCATCATTCTTGATTGACCCGGACCGAAAAATTCACTACTGCTATGATTGGTTGTTTAGACCAAGACGACACGTTGCCAAAATCCTTGATACTCTAAGTCGTTTATCGTCCGGAGGCAAGTAAAATGGATTGGGTTGAACTTTTTGAAGAAGCAGGACTGAGTGACAGAGAAGCCAAGTCATTAGTCATTTTATCATCTTCTAAAGAACTCAAAGCAAGTGACCTTGCTAAGAAACTTGGGACTAATAGGTTAGATGCCTACAACTCTTTGTCCAGACTAACTCAAATCGGATTGGTAAATGTTACAGCAGATAGACCGATGAAGTTCTCTTGCTCATCATTGCCAGTTCTGTTTAAGAGATTAATCAAAGACCAAAAATCAAGAATTGATAGGACTTCTAAAGCATTTGACAGCATTATGTCTGGTGCAAAGGATGATGCTCTAGAAACCAAAGAGACAGGTGGAGAAAGCGATGCAAAGTTTGCAGTATTGAAGGGTAGAGAATACATTCAAAAGAGAATCGGAGAACTATCCAACGATGCTGAAGAGCAATTGGTACTTTTCCTCGGCAAATTTGGAATCTTACATCTGTGTCGCTCCCCTGCCCTTGAGGAAGTAAATTCAGCGGCAAAGAGAGGAGTTGTAGTCAAGGTATTATCACAACTGGATAAGAGAACTCTAAGATTCTTCGACCAACTTGATGATTCCGTTGAAGTAAGGCATTCAGATGAAATCAACTCTCTTGGCGTACTTCAAGATTTCAATAATGTGGTTCAATTCTTGTTCGTTGAACCGAACCCTGTTGGTAGAGGTAGAGAAGACGCAGCGCTAGTAGTCTCATCTGAAGTTTTCGCGAACTCTCACTTTGAGTTTATGATGGCGATTTGGAATCGGGCTGTAGATCTTGAAAGTGCAAAGAAGAGATTTACTGAGGAAAGAATAGTTGATCCACTACGCTTGACAGTTGGAGAAGGTTCATTTTTGGAACAATTTAGAGATGCCCTAGGGTTTAGTGGTGAATTGCCAGATGAAGATACTCCTTTCAACCCAGAATCCTTCTTAGCATCTAGTAAGGGAATAAACCAAGCTAGAGCAGCATTACAAGATGGCAGTGTTTTCAGTCTGCATCAATTAGGTATAGATATCAAGACAATGCTTAGACAAGTTGGCCAAAGAGTAGGCGAGGAATTAGCCTTCAGTTTGAGAAATATCGAAGGGCATGTTGAATTTTTGAGTGAACTAATGGACTGGTGGGAATATGCTGGACTTGGAGAATTAGAATATGGAACTACGCCGTTCTTCCACATCAAGGTCAGTCTAACACACCCTCCAAATGACAAACCAAACATCTTACCTCTATGGGAATTAGATGACGGTATTATCGAAGGTGCACTAATCTCGAGATACCCACAAGATAGTAATGTTCTTGTTCGAAAAGAGCAAGATGAAGAAGATAAAAATTCTTGGAGATATACCTTGATTTTCGTCGACGATGTCGAAGAAGATGAAGATTAAAAAAACATTAATTGATAAACCATAAGCCAAGGCTTTGTTTATGCGCTTCTTCACGTTTCTTCGTTTCATGCGACAGATTACTAGAAAGAAGCCTGCAGACCTAGACTGGATTCAAAATCAAGGGTTAATCGCTGTTAAACTGGCACAAATATTCGCTTTGAGACCGGACTTACTTGGCGAAGAGAAATGTCAACAACTGCAACAACTTTACCAGCATGCAGCATCTATTCCTTCCGAATCATTAACTGAAACTCTTGAGTTAAAGGCGATAGAGAACTTTACCGACCACTTTGAGTCGATTGAACAAGAGCCTCTAGCAGCTGCCTCCGTTGGTCAAGTACATCGTGCGAAGTTGAAAACCGGAGAAGAAGTAATCATCAAATTCGTTAAGCAAGCCAATTCAAAAGTATTCTCTAAAGAAGTTAAACGTATGAGAAACTGGCTTAAAATAATAATTTTATTTTCTCCACGACTTCGTAAAGTAGGAAATCCGATTGCTCTGATTAATCACGTTGCAGATTATACTCTCAGGGAATTAGATCTAACCAATGAAATCAAAGGTGCAGGTGAACTTAAGAAGATACAATCAGATGTTTCAAAGAATTTCCCGACCCCGTTACTTAGATTCCCAAAATATTATCCTGACATTTCAAATGAAAATGTTCTCGTTTCAGAGTTTATTGAAGGGGAATCACTAGAAGAAGGAATAGATGCTAAGACTCTTTCTTGGGATAAACTACTTGAGTTATTTAGAATTCATGGTGCTTACCTGTTTGGAATCGGTACCTTCCATGGAGATTTACACCCTGGTAACTGTATTATCGATACAGAAGGAAGGTTCGTATTTATCGACAACGCCGCAGTTTGTCATGCTCCCAAGAATGTCAGTAAATCACTATTCGTATTCTTCGATTATTTGTCACAACAGAAACTAGATGAAGCTTTCATTGCCTTGCTAGAGATGACTGATAGGCGACCTTCGGAAAAGAAAATGAAGAAATATATGGCTAAGATGCATGAAATATATGCTGACTTCGGTAAAAAATCTGTAGGAGAACAGAGCCTAACCAAGATAATGATGCAAACAGTACGTGCTGCAGTTGAACTTGCTGGAGCGGAGTTTGGTGAAGAAGCATTCCCGATAATTAGAGCCTTAATGTACCTCGATGGACTGGTTTTAAGAACACATCCTGATGTATACTTGATACAATCCATGGGACCCTATTTAGAAGAGTTTAGATTGAAGTTAGGCCTTGAATAGAGTGATAGAATGGTTCCTAAAATTGCAGTCATTGGTGCTGGAATCGCAGGTATTCACTGCAGCAGTGAGTTGATTAAACAAGGCTATCAAGTGGACTTGTATGAAAAATCAGGAAAGGTTGGCGGTAGGATGAAAACCGATTTGATCAAAGGTTTTCAAATCGATCATGGATTTCATGTACTCCAGACAGGTTATGAATTTACACAGAGTGTGATTAATTATGATAAATTAGAAGCCAAGGCTTTCGAACCAGGAGCATTAGTTATTCGTTCGTCTACTAGGAGAAATAAGATTTGGCGACTTTCAGATCCTTTTCGTAGGCCGTTTAGTTCAATCAAAGATGCATTTGGATTTTTCGCCTCTCCATTTGATATGCTTAAAGTACTCCTAATGAGGCGTAAAATAACTAGAATTCCACTGAGTGAAATTTTTGATGAAGGAGAACTATCGACTGAACAATGGTTGAGCGAGCAAGGTTTTTCTCAAGGTTTCATCAATCGATTTTTTTATCCTCTGTTTAGTGGTATCTTTCTAGAATCAGAACTTCGTACGAACGAACGCTTGTTCAAATTCGTATTTCGAACCATGTCCAAAGGTGATATGGTGTTACCCAAAAACGGGATTGAATCTATTCCTCTGTTGTTATCTAAAAGAATCCCAAAACAGAATATTAAACTGAATTCTGAGGTTGAATTGGTATCTCAAAACTTGATTAAAGTTAATGGCGCAGATATTGAATATGATGGCGTAGTTATTGCTTATGATAATAGGCCAATTCAGTCAAAAAAGCATGTATGGACATTATATTTCTCTGCAGATAAGTCTCCATTTCCAAGCAAACACATTATGCTAAATTCCGAGATTAGAGACTTTGATAATTTAATCTCCTATGTCTCAGTACCATCAGATATTCAACCGAGTTATTCTCCGGCTGGTAAATCTTTGATTTGTATCACAGTTCTCGGGGAGAAGTGTGAACAATTAGGTCTTCATTTAGAAAACGAGATACTCTCCAAAGTGAAATCAGAACTACTCAAATGGTATGGTGAAGATACTAAAAGTTGGGAGTCTATTGCAACTCAACATATTATCAAGGCTCTTCCAGAAACAGATTCATCAATTTTTAGAAAGTCCATTTCAAAAGTTGATGATGGTTTTTTCCGTTGCGGTGATTACATGATGCATGGCAGCGTAGAAGGGACGCTGATATCAGCAAGAAATACGGTAGAAGAAATAGTAAGATCTATCCCGTTGAGTCAATAGCGATATTGCTGTAATTACTATTTTCAAATATGGTTCAATACGGTTCTTTATATGCCGAGACCATGCCAATATGACTATGGAAGATTCTAACAAACCTACTGCAATTATTGTTGGGGCTGGACCTGGTGGTCTGGCAAGTGCAATGTTGCTAGCATATTCTGGCGTTGACGTCACAGTAATCGAAAAAGCAGAAAAAGTTGGCGGGAGAACTAGATTAGTTCACAAAGATGGCTTTACCTATGACCGTGGACCAACCTTTTTTCACTATCCAGAAGTTATCGAAGATATCTTTAGAGCCGTGGGTAAAGATGCGCACAAAGAACTTGGATTAATTCCTCTAGAAGACCCATCATATAGGCTGGTCTTCGGTGCAGGTGGATACATTAATGCTACTAGTAACCTCGATTTAATGACCGAGAGAATTAGAGAGTTGTCCGGCGATAAGAACGCCAAAGGTTTCGAAAAGTATGTCAAAGACAACAGAAGTAAACTTGAACGTTCCAAAGCTTGCTTACAAACTCCATGGACTGGTCCATCTAACCTATTTTCAAAGAGAGCGTTTAGAGTTGCCAAGGTTCTCAAACCATGGGCTTCAGTCGCTAGTGACTTAAGGAAGAATTTTGATGACGAAAGAATCAGACTCGCTATGTCTTTTCAGACCAAGTATTTAGGAATGAGTCCTTTCCATGCTCCTTCCCTGTTTACCATCCTTGCATTCTTAGAATATGAGCATGGAATCTTCCATGCCAAAGGTGGGCTGGGTTCAATCACGCCTAAACTTGCAAGTATTGCTGAAGAATTTGGTGCTAAAATTAGGCTAAACACGCCAGTGAAAGAATTAATCTATGAAGGTAAAGAAGTAGTTGGTGTCAAACTTGAGAATGAAACTGTATATGCCGACAAAATTGTAGTAAATGCAGATTTTGCCCATGCAATGACTACTCTAGTTCCAGATGAGAAAAGAAAGAAGTGGTCTAATAAGAAACTGGAAAAGAAAGGCTACTCTTGCTCTACTTACATGTTGTACTTGGGAATGGATAGAACCTATGATGACCTTCCACACCATCAGATATATGCTTCTAAGGAATATGAACAAAACCTCGAAGATATAACCAATCACAAGTTGTCTTGGACTGATCCTTCTCTATATGTCCAAAACGCATGCGTAACAGATCCTGACTTGGCTCCTAAAGGTTGTTCAACATTGTACGTACTAGTTCCTGTACCAAATCAACATGAATCTATTGTTTGGGATGATATCAAAGATAAGTATCGTGAAGTGATCATTGACCAAATGGAGAAGCTAGGATATGACGATGTCAGAGACCATATAGTCTCAGAAACTATTGTCACTCCTGATGATTGGGGCGCATCTGATATTTACCGTGGAGCGGTATTCAATCTTGCCCACAACCTTGGACAAATGCTATGGCGTAGACCACAAAATCGATTCGAAGAGGCCAAAAACATGTATCTCGTTGGTGGAGGAACACACCCTGGTAGTGGACTTCCAACTATCTTTGAGAGTGCCCGTATCAGTAGTAAATTAGTATTAGCCGATTTGGGATTAGATCCGGATTGGAATGGTGTCAGTAATTGGTTTGCAGACGTAAAGAAGCCTAAGGTTAAGAACACAAGCAAGGCCTCTATCAAAAAGAATGCAACCGGTGAAGGGCATGCTGCATAGAACATATGTCGTTTTCATAGCACTAATCATTCTAGTTCCTGGTTGCTTAGAAACTCAGTCGATGCTCGATGAGAAGCAAGATGAAGTACCCTTGAGGTTATCGTTCAAAGCCGATACGTTGGACCGACCTGAAGACCAAGGACCATCATTTGATTTGAAACAAGAGTTAGAGAATGGCCCAGTGTTAATGCTGTGGATAGGTTCAGGATGTTCGGGTTGTCATGACTGGACCGAATTAATCCGTCAAGGTCTCGATAATGGTTCTCTAAATGATTCCACCCTCAGTGTGGTTAGTGTTCACGGATGGTCGGAGATAGAAGGCTCAAAAGAAGTCATGAATGCCTTTGGAAACGATTCAAATGATTCTTATTATACACCTTGGAAGATTGTTATGGGTAAGAAGAACACGCCAGCATTAGAGTACTTTTCAGAGCAAGATACAGGTTATGGATTGTATGAAGCATATGGTAATCCATCAACGCCAACATTACAATTGATAGGCGATAATGGGATTAAGATGTGGCAATCAAAAAACTACTGGGCGAATTCAACAATTCTTGACGAAATCTGGGACACTGCGTCGAAGTTGTGATTAATGTTGTTTAGCCATTTGACAATCAACCTCAAAGACTGCGGCTGCTAGCATCATATTGTCCGCCCTATATGGGTGGGTGGTGAGAGCTTGGGTGAAGGCATAAAACTCCCAGTAATTAACGGACTGGGCCGTACAGATAGAATCGATAGATGGTGGACTCAACCACTTATTATGGGGATTGGTTTGAACTTAGCACTGGTATACACATTCTGGCGTTTGTTTATCTATACTACCGAAGGCACAATCTCCTATGAACTGGATGGCAGTACAGTAATGTCACCTATATTTTCTCCAAATATCCTAGAATGGGACTTATTTGGATTATCTTCTTGGGATCACCCTTCTTGGGTTAATGCAGCAATACTGATTCTTTGGATTCCTTTCGGATTTAGAGGTACTTGCTATTACATGAGAAGAGTCTACTATCGGACTTTTTTTGCAAGTCCTGTAGCATGTTGGGTAGATGAGCCTGATATCAGTAAGAAAATAGGATATAAGGGAGAAAAAAGGTTATTCATTTTCAATAATTTACACAGATATTTCCTCTATGCGGCTATGATTATTCTTTTAATCAAGTGGTGGGATGTCACACATACTATGACTTTTGATGATGGCTTTGGTGTGTCAATTGGTACATTTGTTATGGGAATAGAAGCATTCTTACTAACAATGTATGTGACTTCATGTCACGCTCTAAGACATCTTGCTGGCGGTGTTCTAGACCGTTGGACAACCGGTATCAGTAAAATTAGAGGTAAACTATTTGGTAAAATTTCTGTTATTAACAGATCCCATGGATTTTGGTTCTGGACTTCACTCACATTCGTTTTCCTAGGAGACCTATGGGTTTTGGCCGTTAGTGAAGGTATTTTTAGCGATGTGGCGCTGTTTGTGATTTGAGGTGAATATGATGGCTGAAGAATTCAAGAAATACGAATATGATGTAATTGTCATTGGAGCAGGTGGCGCTGGATTACGTGCTGCAATAGAGGCGGCACGAAGCGGTGCTAAAACTGCAATTATTACCAAATCCTTGCTTGGAAAGGCACACACGGTTATGGCAGAAGGTGGCTGTGCTGCAGCATTACAAAACGCCGATCCAAGAGATGGCTGGAAAGTTCACTTCCATGATACAATGAAAGGAAGTAAATGGCTTGCTAATTGGCAAATGGCAGAATATCACGCTAAAGAAGCTCCTGATAGAGTAAGAGAACTCGAACAATGGGGTGCTGTTTTTGATAGGACTCCAAACAATCTAATCAATCAAAGAAACTTCGGTGGTCACACTTTCCCTCGACTTGCTCACGTCGGTGACGCTACTGGTCTAGAATTAATCCGTACTTTACAAGAAAGAGGAATCCACGAAGGAATTGATATCTTCATGGAATACACAGTACGCCATCTACTCAAAGAAGGTGACAGAGTGACAGGTTGTGTTGCTTACACAAGGGTTGATGGAGATTTCCACGCCTTTTCAGCAAAGTCGGTTGTTTTAGCAACTGGTGGAATAACTAGAGTTTGGTCTGTATGCTCAGGCTCTTGGGAATATACAGGTGATGGTCATGCATTGGCACTTTGGGCTGGAGCAGAACTTCGAGATATGGAATTCGTTCAGTTCCATCCAACTGGAATGGTTTGGCCTCCTTCGGTTAGAGGTATCCTTGTTACAGAAGGTGTCAGAGGTGAGGGTGGTCGTTTGACGAACTCAGAGGGTGAGCGTTTCATGTTTGACTATGTTCCGGAAATGTTTGCTGGAGACCACGCGGTGACTATCGAAGAATCTGACCAATGGGTCGAAGAGGTTGTTTCAGGAAAACTTGCTACTGTAAGAAGGCCACCAGAACTTTTGACTAGAGATGTTGTTGCTAAAGCGATTAATTCGGAAGTTAAGGCTGGAAGAGGTTCTCCACACGGCGGCGCTTTCCTAGATATATCTCATAGAGGCGAAGAAGCAATTCTCAAGAAATTACCTTCGATGCATCATCAATTCAAGGAACTTGCAGGTGTCGATATTTCGAAGGAACCTATGGAAGTTGGTCCAACTGCTCACTACGTAATGGGTGGAGTTCTTGTCAATGCAGAATCTCAAGAAACTACTATTCCTGGACTATTTGCTTGTGGTGAAGTGGCTTCAGGATTACACGGAGCTAACAGGCTTGGGGGAAACTCGTTATCAGATTTGATCGTATTTGGCAAGAGGGCAGGAGAATTTGCTGCGAAAAGGTCAGAAGACCTAGCACAACCTTCAATCGATGATTCACAAGTTCAGGATGCAATTCAAGAAATGCTAGAACCATTCAACAATGAAGGTGGAGAAAATCCAGGTTTGATTTACGATGAACTTAGAGACATGATGCAGGCCAAGGTTGGCATCATCCGAACCAAAGAGGAATTGGATGAGGCTATTCTCGATTTGAAAAATTATGATAAGAGAAGAGTTTCCTGTTTCCCAGGTTCATCTCGTAAGTATAACTCGGGCTGGCATCAAGCACTTGACCTAAAGAATATGGTCGATGTCTCATATGCAGCAACACTTGCAGCCATTACTAGAGAAGAGAGCAGAGGTGGACATACAAGAGATGATTTCCCTGTTCCAGACGATGGATATTGGGGCAATACTCTAAACATCATATGGATGGAAGGTGGCGAGATTAAGATTCGTCAAGAGCCTATCGAAGAGATGAGAAAAGACCTCAAAGAAGCAATACAAGAAGTCAAAGATATGATTGCTGAGAGAGCAGAAGAAGCAGGAGGTGGCAATTGATGTCTCTTAAGGGTAAAAAGCAGAAGTTCCTAATTACACGTGGAGAGGGTGAGTCCTCTAAGATGGAAGGCTATGAAATCGAATTAGATGAAGGCATGGTAGTTCTTGACTGTGTCCACCGTGTTCAATATGAACAGGAGCCTGACCTAGCAGTAAGATGGAATTGTAAAGCAGGTAAATGTGGTTCATGCTCGGCTGAGATTAACGGTAAGCCACGCTTGATGTGTATGACCAGAATGAGTGATGTAGCTAATGAAGTTGAAGAAGGTCAACCGATTGAAATACGACCAATGAAGGCATTCCCGCATGTTAAAGACTTAGTTACTGACGTTTCATGGAACTATGAGATTGCTCAAAAAATCAAACCAATCAATGGTCCTGATGAGATGAACTGGGAGTTCAATCAAATGGAAGCCGATAGAGTTCAGCAGTTTAGAGAGTGTATCGAGTGTTTCCTTTGCGTCAACACATGTCACGTTCTAAGAGACCATGCTTTATTTGATGACTTTGCAGGGCCTAGAAACTTAGTAAGGCTAGCACAGTACGAAATGCACCCACTTGATACCGAGGATAGAGTTCCCGAAATTAAGAAGGAGTTTGGTGTCGAATATTGTAATATTACACGTTGCTGTACAGAAGTATGTCCTGCGGGTATCCAGATTACTGATGATGCTATAATACAATTGAAGGAAAGAGTAGTTGATAGATACTACGACCCATTGCAAAGGATTTGGCGTACTCTCACTAGGAAGAAAGTACGTTATTGAAAGGCGATGCCCGATGAGTAAGAAGGCTTGGATGCAACACGCCTCGTCATTTATTCTTGGAATATTTTTCATAAATGTCGGTATAGGTCATTTCCTAGATCCCGCATGGTTTGAACCGATTGTACCTACAATCCTTGGTGACCCAACATTTTGGGTTCTAATTACGGGTGCAATGGAAGTGGTACTCGGACTGGGGTTGATTATTCCTAGAACTCGTAAATATGCGGGCCTATTCATGGCTCTTTTCCTTGTGGCTGTTTACTGGGCTAATCTGAATATGTGGATTAACAATGTTCCCTTAGAAGGCAAGACCTTCGAAGGTAAGTGGCATGTTTTGCGATTAATAGCCCAATTCATGATGATCGGTGTTGCATTGTGGGTTGGAAACTGGTTAGAAAGAAAAAATAACATTTACTCAGAAAAGTGAAAGAAGAATAATTTTGAATTAAAAAAGCCCCTCTCCAGTCCGAAGACTCAAGAGGGGCAGTTGCATTCCTCAGAATACATTAATCAATAATTTAGCCTCGGTTGCTCACTTGTTAATGTGTTCAATACCGGTCTTTTTGACATTGGCCTTCTTGATCTTATCAGGTAGCCAAGCAGGACCGTTCGCTGGCTTATCAACCATCGAAATGCTTCCAGTGAAGCAGTGGACTCTCTTTGTTCCACGCTCACGTAGGCGTATGTTCTCATGTCCGCGGGTTGCAGCTTTTAGGGCCGCTCCACGGGGTTGTTTGCTTGCAAAAACCTGGCTCGTATCTTTACCGCCCTCCATTAGGACGAAATATTTTTTATCAGACATTTTGGATAACCTCCGATATCTGTCCACACTGTACAGTATTTAGTACTTTCGCCAAAAAACACGCTCACTGCGCTACATATGAGGCGCAATGCCCCATTCGAATTACGCTTTTTCACTAAATGGAGTGCAGTGTGGCGTTTAATTTAGGTCTATTTCCAGTCACTAAATATCTGCTCCGGCCAGAGTCTTGGTATTGATGACTCCTTCGACTGGACGAATTGTTTCTACGACTGTTTTTGCAATGGATGCTAAGTCATCTGCTACTAATTTAATTATCAAGTCATAATCGCCAAATAATACAGTAATGTCTTGTACATGTTCAAAACCTTTCATAATTTCATACACTTCAAGTTCCAGTCCCGGTGCTACATTAACCAATACATATCCTACTGCCATAGTAATCATTCACCCCATAGATAGTCAGCACATGAAACCTTCCGATAGACGGGTGAAGCGAAAATATTGATTTTAGACGAAATTATATGCAATTTAGCGAACTTGATAAGTAAGGCGGCCCTCCATGGTTGTACGATGGCGGAACTTTATATGTCAAGGACTTGCAAATGGGGTATCCTCAGAGTCCTAGGTGGTGACTTGTGGGACCATGAGGGTGATGTGCTAGTTACTCCTGCTAATAATCGATTATCTGGCCGTGAGGGCTTGGATGCTATGGTTCATTCCAAAGCTGGAGAAGAGTTGACACAAGTAACTAGAAATATCTGCTTGGAAATGCGTAAAATAAATGCTCCACCATGTGCAGTCACCAATAATGTAGTGACAAAACCATATGCATTGGAAGGTAATTTCAAACATATTGTTCATGCCGTTGGACCTGATTGTCGTAGACCTAATCAGGACGAAGCAAGACGTGAATTACTTCCTCAAACATATCATAATCTATTTGATACAATCAAGGAGATTGGAGGCGTCAAAAAAATAGTCTCTCCTCCACTTTCCATGGGAATATTTGGTTATCCTCATAGAGAGGGTGCACGAATTACTCTAGAAGTATTACTTAGCCAACTTGATGGTGAAGAAGACCCAGGATTTAATGAATACATCATAGTTGTCAAAGAACGTAATTTCATTAGCAACATGCGTACTGTTTACCGTGAATCCGAAGATCAATTACCAGGTATAGATACTACTAACCAATAGGTGGTATAATGGTCGACCTAGTTTCAATGGTCGCCAGTAGTTTTCCATCAGATAGGCGAGCCTACGATAGTGTATTGATGATTTCTAATAGTACTAGAAAAATCAGAACAGTTGCAGAAGTAATTCCCAAAGGAGTTGAGTTGTCTGTTTTGACTAGCCAATCTAGGGTGGTAGAGTCATTGAACGAGACCGAAATTGAAGCAACGATGATAGAAGAGAATCTAAGTTCTATGGGACTTTACATTCTTACTCAATTACATGATTTAATTCTACAAGCGATTGGAGAAGGACGTATCTCTAGAGGTGAGCGGATATTAGTAGTGCTTGCTGAACCGGTTGACGGAGTATTTTCGATCGATACTACTATGCTCAATGCCAATAGA
>JABIUA010000022.1 GCA_018667575.1 Methanobacteriota archaeon
CCAGTTAGAAACCAAATTTTCCGACCCATGTACATCGCACTCCGTTAGTATTTTCATGTCTATTGCTAAAAAATGTATATTGGACTATTTTTCTACATAGATTTGAAATGAGCAACTCATCAGCACATCATATGCTCCAACAGATAGGACTAGTCGCAATTGGAGGTGCAATTGGAGCAGGTTTGCGATACTTAATTGGAACTTGGATTTCCTATGAGACATTCCCTGTAGCAACAATAACTGTTAATTTAGTTGGTTCTTTTCTGCTTGGAATCGTAGCACTAAGCACATCTCAAAATCTTATTTCTTCGGATTTAGCATTATTTATTGGAACTGGTTTAATCGGCGCATTTACTACAATGTCTGCTTTTTCTGTTGATACTATGGAACTGCTCCAAGAAGGCAATTCCTCTACTGCAGGAATATATATCGTTCTAACTTTCTCTCTATGTCCAATTCTAGCATGGTGTGGTTGGCTTGTTGGAAATAAGTATTTGATTTGAAATACCATCACTTAAGTAGTGGTTGCTAGATGGAAATTTAGGGCCAGTGAGTCAGTTTTGTTTTCGTATGCCCTAAGAGAGATGATATAATGACAAATGAACATATTATTGAAAAAATGAATTTAGCACTTGGATGGGAATTACGCGCTGTAAATATGTATGCACACTATTCGGCGAATGTAAGAGGAATTCACAGGCTTCAATTATCTCCTCTGTTCAACACCGAGATGACTGAATCCCTAACTCATGCTGATATTGTGCGTAAAGCGATTGTTCAACTTGGAGGAGTTCCAGTAACGGAACGAAATAGTCATCCAATCATACATACTACAAATTATATTGACACACTAAACTATTCATTAGAAACCGAGGCAAAAGCCGCCGAAGTATATGCACAACTTCTAGAATTGATTGGAAAAGCCGATGAGCAAGACCTTTACGATTCAATTGAACAAATCTATCTCTCAGAGTTACGTAGTCTTGAAGAATTAAGACTGGTTGTAACAGAAAGTTAACCGTGATACCTGACTCTAGAACGTACTTGTTCAAGTCTTTTCATCACTGCGTCTGCACTTGGAACTACCCCTCCAGTTTGTTCCTTGGCTGGGCCTAGTCTAGATTCTTCATCGAGGTATCCTTCTAGAAATATATCAATACCACCTTCAATCGATGGATGTGATGCACCGAGGATTTCATCGATAACGTGTAAATCAATTCCAAAACGCTCCACTTCATAGTCGATCGAAGCTAAACCAAAATCAACAAGATGCGCACTCAAATCATCGTCTATCAAGATATTATTTGTTGATAGGTCGCCGTGAGTTATCGCCAAACGGTGCAACCTACGAACTAGTGCTCCTGAGTTGTATAAGGAATTTCTAATCATATCTTGTGTTGATTTTTCATCTCTAAGTAATTCGATTAGTGGGCGACCTGGTAACATCTCCATTATCAGTATGCCCTTTTCCAAATCAACATCCCATATCGCTGGTACTTCAAGTCCGACACGTCGAGCACGAATCAATAACCTAGCCTCACTCAGAAGTCTTCTAAATCCGAGGCGCTTTTCCAAATTAGGATGTCTCCATCCTCTTTTTCTTCGGATTTTCCTCACTGCTTGACGGCCCATCCACAATCCAGACCATACCTCAGCCTCGGCGCCGAGATGGAGTCGCTCATTTGGTTGGAAGACCATAACACACCCTTAGGGTATTAGTTTATCAAAATCACCTATTCACAATCATTGAAAAGGGATTACTTCTTGGGTATATTGAAAGCAATGACAATTACACTACCGATGTGTTCAATTGATTTCATGGACACTAGTTTGTCTCCTGAAGAACAACTGATATCTGATAGAATTACAGAATTAAAGCAAATATTAGGAGATGACTTGCTCATTCTGGGCCATCATTATCAAAGAGATAGCATCGTAATGCATGCTGATTTCTTAGGAGATTCTTTCATGCTAAGCCAAAAGGCTGCTGATTCCTCAGCCAAATACATTGTATTCTGTGGAGTACACTTCATGGCTGAATCTGCTGATATTCTAACCGAAGAAAATCAAGTCGTCATCTTACCAAACCTACGAGCCGGTTGCTCCATGGCAGATATGGCAAATTTGGAAGATGTCACTAAATGTTGGAATGATATTTTAGAAAACTCCGAATTGATGGACCCTATCAATCGTGAAAATCCGGATTTGCCTTGTCCGGAAAATGAAAATTACCTTATCCCTGTAACATATATGAACTCGAGCGCCGCCTTGAAATCATTTGTAGGTCAACATGGAGGAATCGTTTGTACTTCCTCAAATGCTCAAGGAATTTTAAATTGGGCTTTTGAAAGAGCGGGGAAAAATGGTAAAGTTTTGTTCTTCCCTGACCAACACCTTGGCAGAAACACTGGGCTAGCAATGGGGCTAACAGTTGAGGAGATGGCTACTTGGACACCTGGAGAAGACTTAGATACGCAAGGTTGGAAAGAAATAAATAATTCAAAAATGATACTATGGCATGGTTTTTGCTCTGTTCACAAGAGATTTACTGTAGAGCAAATAGAAGAATTTCGAAATGAAAATCCCGAGGGAATTGTTATAGTTCATCCCGAATGCCCTAGAGAAACTGTTGATGCAAGTGATTCTAATGGTTCAACACAATTCATTAGAAACTTTGTAGAACAACAAAAGCCGGGTTCTGCAATAGCCATTGGAACTGAAATCAATATGGTTGCAAGGCTTGCAATGGAGCATCCAGACAAAAAAATAGAATGCCTTGATGATAAAATATGTCCTTGTTCAACAATGTACATGATTCACCCTGCTTACTTGATGGATGTACTTGAAAAACTGGTTGATGGTGAAATTCCAAACCAAATCTCAGTTTCTAAGGATGTACAAAATGGCTCACTACTAGCACTTGAGCGAATGCTTAGCATCAAGAAGTAATTATTCTTCTTCAGTTGATTTGCGTTCTACCTTGGCTTCTTGTTGCCTCTGCGCAAGGTGAATGAACACCAATACAATACCTAGTACAGTTCCGATTTGTAGAATAATATTGGAGTAAGTTTTCAATTCTGGCTCCCATGAATGTATTTTGATTACTGCACCATCATCGCTCTGTTCAAAGAAAACAAGATGATTATCTAACACGATTGGACCCCATTGGTTTATTTCATCTGAAGTCAATGTATGAGTATAATTTGTCGTCAAATTTAGATAATATATTTCGCCATCTAGATACTCATCTAGAGGTAAAGTTGGATTTAGATGGTCAAAGCCTGCCCACGCAAGAATCCCATTAGCCAGAGAAGGGTCTACTGCAGAATATTTCCCATCCCCTACGATCCATTGTTCATTAGAAACTCGATTTAGTAATACCAATCGGTCTACTGAACTAACGTTGATACTAGAAACGATGTGTGAAGTATCGAATTCGATTTGTGTGATAGAAGCATTTGCCATATCTACTGGAGTTCCCCACTGTTCGAGAACGAGGTCTTGTTCAATTGGGGCTGTTGCATTCATCTCATATGTGATGGAGCCAAAAGTACCGATTCTACCGACATTTACTGATGTTGGTAGTGATGAAGTAACATAAGCAAATTCTAGCCCATTAGCTGAGACAAACATTATGTCTTCATCAGCAATACCGAGTGGGATATCTTCTCCCATCAGAGAAATTGCTTTTAATTTACTACCAGATAAAATCAAAATCACGTCTTGATCATTTGTTGAAGTGATAAGTACCTGCTGCGGGTCATCAATTTGATACTGTAAGGTCACCGTCTCAGGATTATTTACATTCACCACAAATAATACCGTTTCGTTTGCCATTACTAGATTATCACCTGTCAATGAATAAGAAGAATTCAGAGTCATTATCGGTTGAGCTACTTGAATAGCTTCTGAATCAACTTTCGAAATATCTTGGACTAATATCAATGCCCCGTATTCACTTCGATTATCCAATGTAATCAACCATCCATCTGCTGCAGATGCTCCTTCAGGGGCTTCAGCACCATCTGCTGAAAGAGATTGATGAGTTAGGTCCCAAGTGATTACTGAAACTACTAACAGCATCAAAACAACAACCAGTATTCCAGTTTGTTTGGCTTTAGGTCTGAGATAAGATTTAGCCAAAGAGGTTGATTTCTTTGAAACGATATTGAATGCTTGCTTTGGATTGGTAAGTAGAGTCACCAGTCTTGAATTAATAGTTCTCTCATCAAAAATCTTCCACCAGCCATCTGATGTTTTCTCAGCCATAGATACTGCTGCTGCTGCAACTAGCATACCACCGATGATATCTAGAATCCAATGGATTCCAAGGTAAATGATAGTAAAACTAGTCAAAAGAGTATATCCCAAGACAATCTTTCGGTAAAGTGACCAACGGTCATCTTCATCAAAACGCTTGAGACAAAGCCATACCGAGAAAGGAACTCCTATGTGTAAGGAAGGCATACAATTAGTGAATGGGTCAATTCTCCTAAACCAATCCGCAATCTCCGGATTTAATGAATATGCTAATGTCTCCATTTCTGGAATATAATCTCCTGTAACTCTTACATTGAAGAATAGGTAGAAGGGGATTGCAAAAATGTAAACCCAAGCAATTGTTAATGTCACTCTGTCTGAGATCCAACGGTCATCAAAATATGCAAAGTAGAATACCGACACATAGCAGATAAACATGAATCCGGCTACATAAAAATGGGTCAGTAGTACAGTTAACCACTTGGCTTCGAAGAATTGCTGGAAATGTAAAGATAAATCACCTTCAATTGCATATATCCAAGGCGTCATATCCAGGCCTGTATTTGCCATTAGAATCCTATCTATTTGGTCAAGCCCATCTTTAGCATTATATATAAAAAATAGCATCAATATATGTAACCAGTACCTTCTAAAGAAATCTACAAATGTAGTTAATTTCAACTCCATCCAAGGTGGTTTGAAAACTGGTAGAAGGATGACTCCGAGTGCTAAAGCACTAATCATCCAAGTCAGATAGATTCCATCCATACTATGACCTCCATGCTTACGGTTAGATGTTCATACATCAAACCCTCGCCTTCAAACGACCAATATATTGCTATATCGTCACTTACCAGGCACCGTGGACGTAGGATTTACCGTCATCGGGGTCTAACTTATTGGCCAATGCCCAGATCCTCTCAAAGCGATAAATCCCACTCGAACAACCGTTTATCCATTCAAAAGAAATTGCGTATTTACCAACCGTCTTGACTTTCGGCTTCTCAGGCGACATAGCCTCAATTTCTCTTCGCAAATACCTGCTTGATTCATCTTCATTTCTTTGTGGAGCACATTTAGCACAAGGGCAAGCATGCTTAATATCATCATAGGTAACTACGAAGTTTTTATCATTATCATAAGATAATAATACATCTAAGTCTCTTCTTTCGAGACGCTTTAGTTCTGGAATGGTTTTGGACATTTTACCACTCAAACAATTTCTAATCCTTCACTAGAAGATTCGCCAATTTGTTCAACAATGGCTTCGACTACCTTTGAAAATGCTTTAGCAGATTCGCCATCAGGTTCACTGACTATTCGGTGCACTCCATCGTCTCCACCTCGAACAAATCCAGGGTCGAAGGGTAATGCTCCCAAAAACGGAACTCCGAACTCTTCAGCGGTATCTTTTCCTCCACCCTCTTTGAAAATATCCAAGGTTACACTGAAGTTTCCATCTCCATCAGATGAGACTTTGTGTGATTTTCCACCAGGGCCAGAAATTATAACCTCAGTACTAGAAGCGGTTTTTCCTCTAATTGTGTAACCACTCATGTTTTCTACTACGCCAAGTACAGGAACTTTTAGAGATTCTGAGAATGTTATTGATTTTCTACTATCTAATAAAGCAACATCTTGAGGAGTAGTGACTATTACCATTCCGTCAATATTAGGTAGAGATTGTGCTACTGTAAGAGGTTCATCCGATGTACCAGGAGGGAAGTCAATTACCAAATAATCTAGTTCTCCCCATTCAACATCACCGATGAATTGCTGAATAGCCCCCAACTTTATTGGGCCTCGCCAAACTACTGGAGTGTCTTCATCTTCTAACAAAAAGGCCATTGAAATCACTTTCACTCCCAAGTGGCCTTGTGCGGGATGAATTCGACCTTCTTCGACATGCAATCTTCGGCCATCTAAACCCATCATTTTAGGAACGTTTGGCCCGGTGATATCGATGTCTAAAATACCGACACTATGGCCTTGTTGAGCCAGTGATAATGCTAGTCCTGTTGAGACAGTAGATTTTCCAACTCCCCCTTTTCCGGATAGAACCATTATCTTATGCTTAATCTTACGGCCAATCTCTTCCATAGCCATTTTTCTCTTCATTTGAGCATATGCTTGCTCCATCTGCTTTTGCTGTTGAGGGCTAGCATTGGGCTCCTTTGAATCATCCGCATTAGGATTATGAATAGACACTGGTTGTTCCGCCATGCCAATATGAAACAAAAGACCTACTTCAAATCATGGTGTTCTGACAAATACAATCTTTCCACAATCCAGTGGCAAAAAACAGTACCGAAGGGCCAGAAAATAATGCTCCAATGCCACTTCATACCAGCATAAGCCCAGCCAAGACCACACGCCAAAAATATCGAAATTATGCCGCCAAAACGGTTGGCTTCCACCTTTTGAGATTTGATATTACCAAAATAAATTATTGAGACTCCAACGATAAAGGTTAGAACAGTTATTGATGCTGCTATTATTTTAAATCCTAAATCATAACCATTTGCAGCAAAAATAATGTGCAAAATAAATAATGATGCGAATAATACAGCATAAATTGAGCCACCTCTGATTAATTGACTTCTAAGGCCTCGCTCCATATTAATGCGTTATCATGCAGTTTGAAAAGGCTTCATATGTTATTAACAAAAATCAATTATATATGTCTGAATAAGTCAACCACCATGCGACTACTATTTGTGTGCGTAGGAAACTCTTGCCGCTCACAAATGGCTGAAGGAATCGCACGCTCTATGGGCCATATTGCTGATTCAGCAGGTACTCATCCTGCCGATAAGATAGCCACCAATGCTGAAAAAGTACTGAATTCTAAAGGAATCTCTACAAAAGGAATGAGGCCTAAAAGTGTTGATTCTTTTTCAGCCGATGATTACGATATGGTGATTTCCATGGGTTGTGGCGTTAACTGCCCTATGATGCCAATCGATGAAGACTGGGAACTTGAGGATCCTGTAGGAAAAGACTTGTCAGTATACGAGTCCACTTCTAAGGAAATAGAAAGAAGACTAAAATTATTATAATAATCACTCTTCTTCTTTGACTGGTATTTCTCCAATACCATCAAGTTCGATTTGAAGAACACTTACCGTACGATCTTTACCTTCATCGGAAGGTAGTACTTCTGAAGCACAAGAGATTTCACCAATTACAACTTCTTCAGGTAATCCTTGAGCGATAAATCCATTTCTTCTTCTGCAAACCTCTGCAACATCTACTGCTCTACCAATAGTTGCACCTCTTGCAACAAGTTGCAGATTTCTATCTCCTGCTTCCATTGCCATGACAACTGCGCGTACATATGCGTGAAGTGGTTTTTTGCCGATGTAAATTATGCGTCGTTCTGTCATAGTGAGCCCTAACCTCCCATAGTGGTAAAGGCGTTAAATGTTCCCATATTTTTCAAAATAACGGTTTTGGTGCGAGCGCCGGGACTCGAACCCGGGTTCAAGCGTTGGCAACGCTCGGTGATAACCACTACACTACGCTCGCAGAGATAACCTGCCCATTAAACAGGAGTATAAACCGTTATCGCTTGGAAAATAATTATTCAAAGCCGAACCTATCGCCGCCAGAGCCGTCATCTTCTTTATTCCTAATCAGTACAGCACTAACCACGATAATTGCAATAATCAGTATTCCAAATATACCCATTAATAATCCAGTAGATAGTGATGTACCATCAAGACCTGGAACAACATTGGAATCCTCTTCAACTGTAATTGACATAGACTCCGAACTAGAAACTACATCGTATTGGTCTGCTGCCTGTACCAATATATCGTGAGTTCCTAATGGGGTGCTAGTTCTCAAAGAGATTTCTACACTAAATATTCCATCATTAGCGACTTTATCTCCGTTCGTTCCATCATCATACATCAAAGTCCAGCCACCATTACTCCCAAGCGGAGCAAATACGCCAAGTTGAGCACGTGCATTGGAAATTCCATCTGAGTCTGTAATTTGAACCTCTATTATTTCTATAGTAGATGAATCTGGGCGAGTGAATTTCAAACCATTAGTTACTGTTATTTCAGGGGCTGAATTCAAAACTTTAATTTCAACTGGAACTGTTACTTCATCCGAGATAAAGTGAGGACCTCTAGGGTCTTGACTATCTGGCTGGTCTTGATACCATACATTGGAAATACCGACTTTACCTTCACCGTCTTCGAGGATGAAATCTAAACTTTGGAAACCTGGCGCCATTCCTTCTGGAATCATAACCTGCCCTGCCCAAATTCCTGAGTCTTCGGCAAGAGATACAATATCGCCACCATAATTCCTTAAGTCGATACTAATATTACTGACTCCATGGCCATCATAAGCTTGTGCATTTACTACCAAAACCGCACCCCTGTAGCCCATATTCGGTAATATTTCAACAGAGGTTAATCTTGGAGCTTGATTGATGATTTCGATTTGCCCAGAACCAGTAGTTTCTACGCCGAATTTATCAGTAGCAGTAACATTTAGTTCAACTAGCCCAGTCTCAAGCCCAGGAACTGAAATTACAGTAGTAAACAAATCATCTCCTACAGACTGGTCGCCATTGAGTCCTCTATCATTCATTTCAGTGATCTCTCCGCCAATGGGCGTTAAATCAACTAATACTGAATCAATATTCCAGTCAACATCTGTAATGTTTGCAATCAATGTTGCAGTACTTCCTCCTTCGCCAATAACTAATCCTTGTTGAAGTGAAATTTCACTAATCACAGGCGCTGAGTTCTCTTCAAGAGTCACAATTGAAGGAGAAAGTACTCTTTCCAAAGTCTGGCTTTCGTTAAGGAAGGCAGACTCGTTATTTTCTCCATAAGGGATTTCTAAGGTTCTATTTACGCTAGAAAGTAATCCTTTGAGAGGTCCTTGGTCAATAATTGCACCATTGGCATAACCTGAGCCATCACCCTCATATTGACCACTCCAACTGACAATATGGAAATTATGACCATCACGTGGGTCAAAAGATACCGATTCTGCTTTTATTTGCAGGACGAGCCCTTCTTGGCCATCCAAGCGAACGCTATCCCCTGGTATCATAGGTATTGGCATCAAACCGGTCTCTCTAGAGATTGTTATATTGCCCAGTCCTTCTTCTGCTTGTGGAGCAGAAGCATTATTTTGAAGTGGGCTATTTTCTGGATAATCATCTCCACTTGACGCATCAGCACCAGTTTCTTCCCATACTAAACGTACTGTTCGGTTATCCCAATCTGACTGAACTGCTTGATAATTCCAGGAGTTATTGTTAGTAGAACCGATGCCTGCGCCATCAAAGAAATTTCCACCATTTATTCCTGTAAGATTGAACCATGTTTCCTCATGAATTACATTGACTAGGAAACTGACCCCGGATGCATTGACCTGTTGACCCGTTTCTTCGACATACCTAACTATTCCAAAAGTACCTTGAACATCACCTGTTATATCACCATCAACATGAATATCGTCAATCTTAGTTTGACCATCTTCGATCAAAGAATGGAAATCATAGATTGTACCATTGACGGCAATTGATGATTCGTTGTCTTGATCCTCGAATCCAAATGTTCCACTGCCAATAATCTCTTCCTTGTGCATTGTTCTAATTCCATCTTCCCAACGTTCTGATGAGGTAAGACCCTCTACAGAAATATCTAGCCTCGTTCCATCATCGATAATTATCAACTCAGCCAATGCTTCGAACTGTTGGTCTTGTAATCTACGGATTCCATTTTCATCCCATGTTTCTAGATAAAATATACTAACTTCACCATCGATATTTGTTGATGATTCATTGGATTCAGTTGAAGAAACATTTAGTACCCCTGTAGCTTCTAATCGAAGTCTTTCTGAAATATCATCCCCAATCATCGACCTGTTTAGCCAGGCGTCTGACACATTAGCCAAAATATGAGTTTGTGTTTCTCCATCATCATCAACTAGATTTAGAACACCATATCCTCTGGCGTCAAAAATCTGAGTGGTTAGAACTCCTCCAACAATAGTCTCATTCTTCCAGATTGATTCTAGGATTAATGATAGATTATTGGTAGAACCATTTGTTGACTCTATAGTAACCAATGAGCCGTTTCCAAGTTCCCATGAGTTTAGAATCTGGCCTTCTCTTTTCTGCCATCCTTGCCCCTCAAAATTCAGGAAGAAACCTTGTTCTCCCTCTTCATTTTCATAGGACTGGTCCAAGTCCCAAATAGTTGAAAGCATAATCTCATGGTCATCCATAGGTTGGTTCCATGTCCCAATATCCATTTCTCTTGAAGCGGTAACAGTAGGAATAATCTGTCCATCAACTCCATTGACATCGACAGTTACAGTGACTTGGTCACCCCATTCTAGGCTAGTGTTGACAAAAACATCTACAACTCTACGTGAATCAATACTGCTCCATTGCATTGTTTCGTAGGTATCTAATTGGATTCCATCTCTCAAGTGTACAATATCAAGTTCGATATCAAATGATGCGTTATCATAGAAAGTAATCCTGTATGCATGAGCATTATTGCCGTTTTCATCCAAAATCCATAGAGCGTTAATTTCTGGCTCTCCGGTAGTAGGAATCTGTGCAGATGCCATCAAAGGAGATAATAGCATTAGCAAAGTTATCATTATTGCAGAGATAATACGATTACTCATGTTACTGTGTGCCCCCTGCTACTCTTCAATACTTACCCTTCAACGCATCAATAAATTAGCCCTTTAGTATGGTAATTAGTGCGGCGGTTTCATGAAGGATAAGCGAACCCCCAACATTGTAGGAGATGGCTTTATGGCGCTAATAAATATCACTCTGCCCGACGGAACAATCAATGAATACGCGTCAGGAATCACATGCGCAGAAGTAGTGACCGATGTTCTTGGAAGAAAACATGGCTGCTTAGCGGCAAATGTTGATGGAACCCAAAGAGACATGTCTTACCAAATTGAACAGTCATGTTCAGTTGAAGGTATTTTATCAGATTCAGATGAAGGAATTCACATCTTAAGACACAGTGCTGCACACCTTTTGGCACAAGCAGTTATGGAATTATATCCTGATGCAAAGCCAACTATCGGCCCAGCGATAGATAGAGGGTTCTACTATGATTTTGCCATGGACCCAATTGCTGAGTCTGACCTCAAGCCAATTCAAAAGAAAATGCAGGAACTAGCAAGAAAGAATTTCACAGTAGAAAGAGTAGACTTAACCGATGAAGAATTACAACAACACTTCGCTGATAATCCCTACAAATTAGAAATAATCAACGATAAAATCGAAGATGGAGGCGGTTCTACAATCTACAAACAAGGTGAATGGTATGATTTGTGTCTTGGACCTCACGTGCCAAATACCTCAAGATTGATGTTTTGTAAACTTACCAGCGTATCTTCTGCATACTGGAGAGGAGACCAAGAGCGAGAACAATTGGTAAGAATTTATGGAATTGTTGAACCCACAAAAGATGCAATGAAAGCCACACTTCATCGTATGGAAGAAGCCAAAAAGAGAGACCATCGTAAACTTGGTAAAGATTTACAGCTGTTCCATATCGATGAAGAAGTTGGACAAGGCCTGATTCTATGGACACCAAGAGGCTCTATCATTCGTCAAGAATTACAAGATTTCATCAGTAGCCACCTTAGAAGACAAGGCTATTCACAAGTATTCACGCCTCATGTAGGAAAATTGGACCTTTACAGAACTTCTGGCCACTTCCCTTACTATCAAGACTCGCAATATCCTCCATTGGTAGAAAGAGACCTTATGAAGAAATTAGCAGACGATGGATGCACATGTTCTGAATTGTCTAATCTAATGAAAACAGGAGATATCGATGGATATATGCTAAAGCCAATGAACTGCCCTCACCACGTCAAAATTTATGCCTCTCAGGCTCGTTCGTACAGAGATCTCCCTCTCAGACTTGCTGAATTTGGAACTGTATATCGATGGGAGCAATCTGGAGAAATATCTGGCATGACAAGAGTCAGAGGGTTTACTCAAGATGATGCGCATCTATTCGTAACCGAAGACCAAATCGCACAAGAAGTACTTGGGTGCATTGAACTGGTACAGATTATTTTTGATAAATTAGGCATGACCGATTACCGGGTTCGAGTCGGACTTAGAGACCCTGATTCTACAAAATATGTCGGAGAACCTGAAGGCTGGGATAAAGCCGAGAAAGCATGTCGTGATGCTGCAGAATCACTAGGCGTCGAATGGTCAGAAGAGCAAGGTGAAGCCGCATTCTATGGGCCCAAAATTGACTTTGTGGTGAAAGATGTAATCGGTCGTGAATGGCAATTAGGAACTGTTCAAGTGGATTATAATTTACCTGAAAGATTTGATTTATCATACAAAGGAAATGATGGTGAAATGCATCGACCTGTGATGATTCATCGTGCTCCTTTCGGTTCGATGGAAAGATTCTGTGGAGTACTAATCGAGCACTTTGCTGGTAAGTTCCCTACATGGTTAACTCCAACTCAATGTCACATCATTACAATCTCCGAGAGACACAAAGAATATGCTCATGAAGTGGCTAAACTATTACGTGAAAATGATGTTAGAGTCTTAGTCGATGATGGTGATGACACCATCGGTAAGAAAATAAGAAATCATAGAAAACTTCAACCAGCCTACATGATTATTTTGGGCGATGGTGAAGAAGAAAGCCGGACTGTAAGCCTTAGAGCAAGAAATGGCGACCAAGTTGCTGGAATCTCATTAGACGATTTCATCGTTCAGATAAATGAGGAAATAGCAGATAAGGTATCTATTCCTAGTTTAGCAGTAAATGAAGATTAGTTATGAAGGTGATATCATTTCCGCACCGCCAATAATTGATGAAGTTACTCCAGCAGCAATGATTCCATTTGTTCTAGCTGGTTTGACTGCATGGTTATTTTGGACACAAGTGGTTCCGCGACAGTTACGTGGACTTCAAGTAGCCTTTCAGACCGGTGAAAAGCGTTACGAAGTTCACAAAGTAACCTCATCGGTTGAGGATGTAAAAAATCTACTTTCGACTCAAGGCATGAGATTTGGTGTGACAACATATCTGTTCGCGCTTACTGGAGCATTGATTCTCTTCTTTGAATTCATGACTATTCGCTTAGGACTATCTGAAGGATATCATGCTTTATCACTTGCAATCGGACTCTGTTTCATTGCCGTCCCTGCAGTTATTTCTAGCGGCTCCTCTTTAGGAGCACAAGTCATCAAGCCGATTGGACAGGGAAAAGCAACATTACAAGATTCTAATATTTGGCGTAGTTATTCATATGTGCTACTAACAATTTTGTGGATGGCTTTGGTTTTAGCATTAGGACTAGTCCTAGACATATTGGATGTACCATCATTTCGAATTTTTAGTATCTGTACATTTGTAGCATTCGCACCAGCGGTGCTCGCCTATGGAAGAGTACTGGGTTCTTCCTGGCAAGCATTGAGACAATCATCGCAGAAAATTGCCAAAGGAGAGGCGTCTCCGTTTCACAATCATAAGCCAAATGCTAAGCAGCAAGCAATTGCCCTTATCGTCAACATCAATCTTATCGCAATGCCGTATGTTGCACTAAATACTGTCATTTCAATAATGGCGTTATCTATAAGTCCAGAATTATTCACTCACTCGGACAGAGTATTAGAACTCCCAGAATATCGTGTACAATCTTCAATAATGGAAGAAGGCGGAGTTCTTGGCTTTGCTTTAATCGAATTATTTTCATTTATTCCAGAAGATGGAATTAGAGTTCCAATGGTAAGTATGGTTCTACTATTTTTACTTCTGAACGTTGCACTGATTGGGTTCTTATTTGTATACGAAGTTGCCAGAATATTGTTCTTAGATGTACAGGATGTTTCAGGGAAAGGCGGAATTAAATTAGCCGATAGTCGATTATTAAGAGCTGAACGCTCACAACAGGCTAAGGTTCTAAATTTCTGTTTCACCGGTTTTGCCGGTCAATCTATGTTGTTACTAGCATTAGCAATGATCACATTTTGGGATTCGAGTTTCCTCCCTCAAGGCGACCAATGTGGAGTTTGGGAGAATAGTATCTGTAATGTGATGCAGAAAGATTCTCTAGAAGAATTAACTTGGATGCTGGCCTCTGGTGGTCAAGTAGCATTCATTGTCATTTGGGCACGTTCCAGAAAAATTGGTTCAAGTTTAGAGGATATTTCCTTTGATGCCTCAATGGGCGAGGATAGAGCGAGAATGTCTCAATTAGAAGATGTTATTTATCTAAAGCAAAAAGCGATTAGAAAATTGGTAATGGAAGATGAATGGGATAGAGCGCTAAAACGAATTGATTCAGTTATTGAAGGTCATGGAGAGCAACTAGAAGGGCTAGACCTATTGAGAAAAACTGATGCCATGATGGAGATATATGCTGCTATGGGACGATGGGATGATGCTGAAAATAACGCTGTTTCAATTCTCGCTTTACGCGGTGGCCGTGAAGCACAGATAGCTAGATTGATGCTAGTCGCTGCAAGTTTGAGTCAAAGAGACTTAGCAGAGGCAAAACCAAGATTGAACATGATACCCGATGATGATGTAGAATCAGCAAGATTACAATGGTTCGCCTCATTGATGCAACCTAAAAAGAGACCACTGAATTCAACCATTTCATCACTTCTTTCAATGGACCCACTGACAAAAAGGAACATCGATTTAGTAAAAAGGTTCGAACAAAACATTGCTACTTCAACTTTGAAAATGAGAAATACACCATCAGATAGAATGATTATTCTTGGAGATGCTGCAAGGCTAAGGCTTGAAGGTCGTTCTGGTGAAGCACTAAACTTAATTGAAAGATTCATCAAGAAAAATGATATTAATAATTGGACTCATGGCGAAGTCGTTAGAAGCCTACTTCATCTTGATGAGGGTAGAGTAAACACCGCAACTAATATTGCAGAAAAGTTAGGTAGTAATCGCTCTAGACACCCACACCTTAGAAGCCTACTTCGACATCTTGAATCAAGAGGTGAGACAATTTCAGCAAGTAGTGAGCCTACTGGAATTGAATGGTTAATTGATTCTGGTCTTGATTGGGTTCAAGCATGGCCCTACAGACATACGGTTGCTCCAGCACCTGCAATGGTCACAAAAGACCTTCAAAAACACGCATGGGGTGCCAATGCATGGATTGCCCACTCAGCAGAAGATACACTAGACAAAGCAAAATCTAAGGGCAATAATGGTTGGAAAATTTTGTCCAAATACAAAGATGAGAAAAATCTCCCTCCATGCCTATTTACTCATTTGACTGGAATAATTGTAACAATTGGCGGAATGCCTGTTGACTTAGGTTTGCCTGGACAACTTAATCTTAAAGCGATTAGAAATGCTGGACTACTAGACCTTTAGTCAGCCCCAATTACAAGGTTCTAGAACTTCTTGACCGCCCATGTGAGGTCTTAGAACCTCTGGAATCATTACACGACCATCTTCCATCTGATTCTGTTCCATTATTGCGACAAGAGCCCTTGAAGTAGCAACTGCTGTTGAATTCAAAGTATGAGCAATGGGCTGTCCTGAATGCCCCGGTTGCCCATATCTAATCTGTAATCGATTGGCTTGATAATCTGTACAATTAGAGCAAGATACGATTTCCTTATACTGCTTAGCACCTGGAATCCACGCCTCTAAGTCATATTTTTTGGCTGCGACTGTACCCATATCTCCAGTACAGATATTGACGACTTCATAGTGAATTCCAAGTTCATCCCACAAATCAATACAATTTTTCAATAATTCTTCTTGTAATTCCCATGAATCTTCAGGCTTAGATATTATGATCTGCTCAATCTTCGTAAATTGGTGGACACGCCAAATTCCTAAATCGGACTGTCCGTGTGAACCTACTTCTCTGCGGAAACAGGGAGAAAGTCCAACTATTTTCAGTGGCAATTGTTCTTCAGGAATTGTTTCTTGCATGAACATTGAAGTCAATGGATGTTCTGATGTTGCTATCATATAGTATCCGTCTGGCTCGACGCCATACATCACAGTTTCAAAGTCCGCAAGGTCTGTAACACCCTCATAGGACTCTCTATTCATCATCATTGGAGGTTGAACAAATGTGTAACCTCTAGTTTGAATAAAGTTTAATGAAAATTGTTGAAGAGCAAATTCCATACGGGCTAAATCTCCTTTCAAGAAAAAGAATCGACTACCTGTAATCTTAGCAGCTCTTTTCAAGTCAACCCATTTATTCATCTCAATTATTTCATTATGAGTTCGTGGCTCAAAATCAAAAACTGGCTTAGTACCATGAACGCTATGTAAAGTATTTCCATCCTCATCTGCACCAACAGGGACATCCTTGTGAAGAATATTAGGAATTGTCATCCTAATTTTATCACGGATCTCTAATGCTTCATCGGTTTGCTTCTCCAGTGACGAAATTTCGGAACCTAGGCTTGCAACCTCGGCTAGAATTTCTTGGGCTTTTTTATCGTCCCCTGATTTTTTTGCAGCGCCGATACCTTTAGCCGCCGTATTCTTCTTTTGACGTAATTGATTGGTTTGATGTTGGAGAGTTAACCATTTCTGGTCATAATCGATTACTTGGTCGATTTTATCATGAGGAATACCTCTCTTATCGTGGTCAGCGCGAATCAAATCTGGTGTTTCCCTAAAAAGATGAATTCCAAGCATAATAATCCTACCATGTTATTCCTAATTCAAAGATTCCAGTACCTGCAAAAATCAAACCACCGACGAAGTACCCTAGTATTGCACCGCCATTAAGAAGTGGAAGTCCGGCTTGTGCTTTGCCTCTTGCCACATAAGTCATCAATGCCGTATATCCTATCAATCCACCAATAAGTGTACAAATGGCCACACTCAATCCATAATCCGAATCGAGCCACTGAACGGCTGAAAGTACTAACATTCCAGGGAATATAACATCACCAAGACCCATAAACATGGCCTCTTTATTTTTCTTTGGTTTGCTTTGCTGAACTCTTGATTCTGGTCTTTCTGGACGGTCTTTGCTTGAAATTGGGGTTTTCTCTTCTCTAAAGGAATATCCTTTGTCCTGTGGAGCAACAAGTAGAATTGGCAATTGTAAACCAATCATGGTATCTGCAAGTTCAAGCATGTGTTTTGATTTGTAAACAGCCCAAGCATCATAAACAGCAGCAAGAACCATGAAGATTATTATCAGAGTTGGAACAAATGCTACTCCAAGCATTACTATTACTCCTGCACCAACCAAGACTCCAACTGTATTCACGACGTACCACTCACTGTGGACATATAACAGAATCATTAGAGCAAGAGCCACTAATACACCGATATAAAATGGTATATCGTAGAGTTGTAATCCTTCAAGTACGAACATATCTTCGGTTATTTCTCCACTCTCAACTATTATTTTTTGGTCGACATTTACCGAATAAAATTGTACATCACTATTTGAATCATCAGCAAAAATGGCCATAACGAAACTATCCTCAACAGGGAAAGAAATCTTATTCTTCAGCAACTTAGTATGTAGCCAATATGATGTTTCATCTGAAGTAATAAGTAGATCAGTGTAGCCTGATTCATCTAAATCGGTTATCTGAACATTTTGTACTGAATCGATAAAATTCTCTAACTTCATTTTTTCCTGTATCGTAAATTCAGCATTACCATCAGGTAAATTACCTTGCCATTCCCAACCTGTGACTGTACCATCTTGTTCTCCAATAACCAATAATCCCTCATCGCCGTTATTGGTTGAGATATTATTTTCAGACCACGGGGAATGGTCAAAATCAACAGCAGTGATACTACTGGACGAATTATATTGGAATATTATTTTTTGAAGGTCGATATCTAATGTTCCTGAATTTTCTTCAAGGTGCAATACAAGGGCGCTAGACTCAGTGACCAAAAGCATTCTTAGGTCTTCTATCATCATTGCATCAACGAACTCATTTCTAATATCCACATTTGGAGGAAGTCCCCATTTTGATTGATAAGCCATTACTCCAGGAGATTCTTCAAAGGTTCGGTAGAATACCAAGTCTCCACCTGTTGAGAAAGTATAGACCCCTCCCTCAACAATAACTGCCATGTCGCAGAAACTATAATCCGTGCCCAGTGTTACTTGGCCACCTTCTTCTGAATGGCAAGCATAGGTTTCAATCAATTCACCTGTATTGATGTCAACTGA
>JABIUA010000050.1 GCA_018667575.1 Methanobacteriota archaeon
ACCACGAAAACGTGGTTTGAATCACTTACCACGGTTTTGGTTTGCCTTTAGAGAAGGACGCAACTTTTCAGCACCCTTACCCTTGTTGTGCAGACCACGTCCACGCTTTCCAGCGGAAGTCTTTCCTCTGTATGCGCGTCCTCTGTGAGATTTGTTTCCATTAGCTCCACAAAATACACCAAGTTGCTTATCGTTGATGATAGCAGGGTGGTGTGTATCGATCATTATGACTTCGAAGTACTTGTGCTTTCCATCTTGTCCAACCCAGTATGAGTTTAGAACTTCCAGGTTAGGGAAGTGACGTCCAACACGCTCTTCAGCGATTCTCTGAGTATTCTTTGCCATAGTAATTTTTGAGATACCAGCTTTTGATGGCTTTCTCTTCATGTGGATCTTACCTTTACGAAGTCCACCACGGCGAACACGAGTTCTTACAAGGACAACACCTTGTTTTGCTTTGTAGCCCATTCTGCGAGCCGCATCTAAACGAGTAGGACGGTCTATTTTACAGTTGACAGGCTCTCTACGCCACTGTGCCATACGTGTTTGACGGAACATGTGTGGGAGGGAATCCTTCGGACGCTTCCAAGTTGCACGAACGTGTTGATATAGTCCTTGAGCCATGTTATCACCGCTTCTCAGCATCATGCCGACTTAACTCCCCTTTATGAGTCTACCTTCGCGATACTGCGCGACAATAATGAACATTTGAATTATTTATTTACTCGTTGGCAACCCTTCAGAAACGATTCCACGCCATCCACCCCAGAGTGAAAAAACATCTTCATAACCCATGTCTTTCAATGACTTTGCAGCGATGGCACTTCTAAAGCCACCTCCGCAATACAACACTATTTTGGTGTTTATTGAAAAATTCTGTTTTTCTATATCTCTCTCAAGAACCCCCTTCCCGATATGAATTGAACCAGCGAAATGACCATTTTCAAATTCATGTCTTTCTCTTACATCTATCACGGCCGCGCCATCATTTATCAGACTCATCAAATCTTCAGCCGTGCACTCTTGAATCTCTTCGCGAGCGGCGTTGACAATGGATAAGAATCGAGGGCTATGTGTTTTGGCCATATCTATCCCATGGTGGACAGGCTCATGAGGGTGACGACAAACGCAATGTTATGGCGGGACAGATTACTGGGGCTGAGGCCGTTTTAGCTGCCCTTGAATCTGAATCTGAAATCGATATGGTTTTAGTTGATAGAGAGAAAGATACCGACGCTATTAGAGAAGCCTGTAAAAAGCGCCAAATCCCTCTCGAAGAAGGTTCAACAAATGACCTCTGGAGGATGTCCAAATCAGGTCATGTCGATGCATTAGCACTCATTGGAAGAAAGAAGGCAGATTCTTTACAGGAATTGATGTCAAGAGGGGGGACAATATGGTTTTTCGATGGTGTAACCTATTCAACAAATCTTGGTTTTGCAATAAGAACTGTCGAGGTTAGCGGTGCAGATGGTGTGGTTTTGAACGTGGCCAAGACCCATGAGGAGAGGCGCACTATCAGACGAGCAAGTATGCGAGCCGATCGCTTTATTCCCGTAATCTACAGTAGCACCGAAGAGATTTTGAATTGCGCTAAAGAGAACGGACTGAGGATAATTTCAGCGGAAGATATTGGCGATAAGGGGCCATGGGATGAAGACTTGACCGGCGATGTATTACTCGTAGTTGGTGCTGAAAGGGAAGGGGTAAGCGAGGCTACATTGGCTGCTTCTGATAGCATAGTAAAACTCCCAATGGACGGCTTCGTTCCTTCGTACAACCTCCAGGTAGCGGTTAGTGTACTAGCAGTTGAATCATTACGGCAGCGACTAAAGTGATTTTTGGCATTTACACATTGACTTTATCAACGCGTGCGGTAGGGCGAACTATGAGCGATAAACATCGTAGGATGTTTTCCAGAAAGCATATTTTTGCTTTATTTCTTGCTCTGTTTTTCCTATTGCCTGGATGCTTAGGTAGTAATGATAATTCCGAAGAAGAGTCACTAAGCGACGACGGACCTTTGACTTTAGAAGTATGGCACACATTTGCTGCCGAGAGCAAAGAAGAGGAGACATTTACCAAGGCAGTAAGAGATTTTGAGGCCGTCAATCCTAACATTACGGTTGATGTAACATTAGTTCCATTCGGTAATGCAGACCAACTATTTATGACAGCAGCACAAGGTGGCCAGGCGCCTGATTTAATGCGACTCTCCAGCGACCAATTAGGCGCCATTGGAGAGGTGAGAGTCGACGGTTACCCGCTTCTTGAAGACCTACGACCGCACTTAACTCCACAAGATAGAGCACAATTTGACCCAAGGTCTCTAGATGCAATGCGCTATGGTGAAGAATTATATGGGATTCCTGCAAGTCAAGATTGCCTTTCATTAATCTTCAATAAAGCCATTTTTGATGCCCAAGGCCTTGATTATCCAAATGAAAATTGGACTGAAGCCGATTTACTAGAGGCTGCAGAGCAATTGACCTATCAAGACATTCAAGGACTTGCCTTACCGATTAAGAATGCATACTGGTGGTTTCCCATTCAAGAAGGATTTGGGGGTAGTTTATTTGACGATAACGGCCTTCCAACACTCAACTCAAATGGTTCTAGTGAAGCAATGAGTTGGATGCTAGATTTAGAATTAGAGCACGAAGTAGTTGCTACTGGAACGCAAATAGAGGGCATGAAGAATCAATTCATAACCTCTAATGCCGCGATGATTATCGATGGTCCTTGGAATTGGGCGACCTATGAAGCAAGTCGTTTAGATGTAGGCCAAACACTTTTGCCAATAGTTGAACAAAGTCAAGAAAGGATGTCGCCTTTAGTGACTTACAAAGGCTGGACTGTTAGTAAGCAGAGTACTCACAAAATAGCAGCCACAGACCTAGCTTTATGGCTTTCATCCCAGTCGGTTCAGAAAGAATTTGCCCTTGAAACCTACACTATGCCGACTCATAATGGGCTTGAAAACGACCAAGAAATTCTTGATGATGATGTTATTTCTGGATTTTTAGAGCAAACCAAAGTAGCGACTCCTGCTCCAACAACTAGGGCCATGTCCCTAGTATATGGTCCGCTTTCAACAGCCTTCGAACAAGCATATACCGGCGTTGCTACAACTGACGACACCCTAGATGACGCAAACGCGGAATTGATTTCACTCATGTCCGAGTTACAATCTGCCGACCCAGTGCCGGCTAATATTGGATACCGCACCATAGATATCGAAGTAGAAGTTTTACAGGCATCCATGTTTTCAATATTTGTTGATGGCGATTTACATAGCGAACTGGTTACAAACGCCACTTCCTCTACCATTAGTCAAAAATATGATTCTTGTAGTTCAGATGGGGTTGAGTTGTCAGATTTAGATGGCAAAAAAATACTTCCAGCAGCTGCAACCTCGTTCAATTGTACATTGACGGGAATGATTCCAGGTAAATTACACACCATCGAGGTTTTCGCGGATGGAGGGTCGATTTTTTCTTTACAAGCAAGCACAGAGGTTGCCGATCAAAGACCCGAAGCGGGTGACACATCTCCAGTTATGTTTGCAATTGGAGCGATAATCGTGTCTTTAGTGGCGCTTCTAAGTTATGGAAGATGGCGGGATAACAAACTCGGAAAAACAAATTCAAGATTGGCTCACCTCTACATAGCGCCAGCCATGCTTGCTTTGGCAATTCTCACCTTCTATCCTGTGATTTACGGATTTTGGTTATCATTTACAGATGCTGACCAGACTCATTTAGGCGAGCAGACCTTCATTGGACTTGTAAATTTCTGGGAAGTGATAACCGCATCTGGCTTCCTTCGGGTGACGATATTTACCTTGGTTTGGACAGTTGTAAATGTCACTGCACACATAGGGATAGGTTTGTTTTTGGCACTTATTTTACAACGTGGAAATATTAGAGGAAAGACCGCATATCGAACCCTACTTCTACTTCCATGGGCGGTACCATCATACATTTCGGTACTTGTTTGGAAAGGAATGTTTCAGCCAGATGGGCTGATAAACGATTTACTTGGCACAGATCTCAACTTTTTATCTGATCCTACTGGGGCACAAATAATCGTGATACTGGTTAATATCTGGCTCGGCGTTCCTTTCATGATGATGTCGATTAGCGGTGCTTTACAGGCATTGCCACGCGATATGTATGAGGCGGCTGAGATAGACGGAATAACTGGATGGGATGCTTTCCGTCATTTGACATTACCAAATTTGAAAAGTGCACTAGTACCTCTTTCATTACTAGGCTTCATCTGGACTTTCAATATGTTCAATGTGATTTATCTAATGACAGATGGAGGTCCAAATCTATACTTTGGCGAGCCAGGACAAACAGATATTTTGATTACTTATGTTTACGATGTTGCATTTAGAGATGGCGCCTATGGAGTCGCAGCTGCTTGGTCAGTAATCATCTTCATGATGTTACTGACATTCTCTTGGAATTATATGAGGCAAACCAATGCTACGGAGGCGGCTGCATGAGTAATGAAACGTTGATGCGTGCTTGGTACACTCCTGCCGAGATTCTAACGTTACGTAAGTGGATTGTGGCGTCTGTAATTGTCAATATTTTATTGCTTACCATTGATGTTCTTAGGGATGATAACTATAATTTAATCCTGGGCGTTTTAGGGTGTATCGCTTTAGCAGCCTTACGAAATACTCTACCAGAGCGAGGTGATAGAATTAAGAGAGACATATCGATTTTAATTGGTACACTAGTAGTAGGAATTGGTATTTTCCGACTCATCTCACTCGAATTTAGTTTATTCAACACCTGGACGCAGGCATGGTTGATTATCCCAGGATTTGCATCGGTATGGTGGCTTTCTAGTAAACCGATTACGGTTTGGACTTCCAGAGAGTTATCTATTTCAGCAGTAGAATATGGGCTGAAAAGAAATTTCACACTTCTAAAATCACATCAAAAAATCGCATCACATGCTATTTTACTTCACTTCGTAGTGATTACAATACTACCCCTAGTCTGGATTTTTGATATTGCTATATCTCCGGGAAATGCTCTTGGTGGCGAAATTGGAGATTCTTTTTCAGGCGAACATTTTAGAAAAATACTCGGAGGAGAATCTTTCTGGATATGGATGGGCAACTCATTGATTGTAAGTATCGGAACATGTTTACTCGGTTTAGTGATTGCAATACCTGCAGGTTATGCTTTTAGTAGGTATAAATTTACAGGCAGAGATGTCTCAATGTTCGCTTTCTTACTTGTACAAATGTTCCCTGGCATAATCATTCTAGTTCCATACTTCTTGGTTATGAAGACACTTGGTTTATTGAATTCCCACCTTGGTTTGATCCTTGCTTACTGCGTAACTGCTCTTCCTCTGTGCGTATGGATGTTGAAAGGATTCTTCGATACAGTCCCAAGAGAACTAGAAGAGGCCGCTGTTTTAGATGGATGTAATCAATTCCAAGTCTTTACCAAAGTAGTCCTTCCACTTTCATTACCAGCAGTAGCAGTTACTGCGTTATTCAGTTTCCTTGCAGCTTGGAATGAATTCCTTTTGGCTCTTACCTTTAACACTTCAAACGACATGTATACACTCCCTGTTGGACTTGCATCTTTGATTTCTTCAACTGGACAAGCATGGGGAGATTTTGCAGCCGCAAGTTTACTCGTAAGCCTTCCAGTAGCATTACTATTCTTATTTTTCCAGAGGTTCCTCATCGAGGGATTATCTGCTGGGGGAGTAAAGGGGTGATTAGATGGTACAAGTTAACTACAACGGCGTGACTAAGAAATATGATGATGGATTTGAGGCAGTAAAAGGTCTCAATCTAGAGGTCAAGGATGGAGAATTCCTCGTCCTGCTAGGCCCTTCAGGTTGCGGCAAATCAACAACGCTAAGGATGCTTGCAGGTCTGGAAGAAGTGACAGAAGGAGAAATTCAAATCGATGGCATGAAGGTAAACCACTTGCCTCCAGGGGCTAGAGGCCTTGGAATGGTATTCCAATCCTATGCTCTTTACCCACACATGACGATTGCCGACAACTTGTCATTCGGCCTAAGGATGGCCAAGGGCGATGCAAAGATTAGTGGTGACGAGATAAAGAAAAGAGTCCAGGAAGCTGCAGAAATGCTTGAACTTTCAGAACATTTGGAAAAGAAACCTAAGGAATTAAGCGGCGGTCAGAGACAAAGAGTTGCCCTTGGGCGTGCTCTTGTAAGGCGTCCGAAGGTATTGCTAATGGATGAACCACTATCGAATCTTGATGCCGAGCTACGCCATCAAATGCGTAAAGAAATCCGCCGCCTTCACGACGAACTTGGAACCACAACGATCTACGTGACTCACGACCAAATAGAGGCGATGACACTAGCCGATAGAGTAGCAATTCTCGATAAAGGAGTTTTACAACAACATTCACCTCCACTTGAAGCATACAATAATCCTGCAAATGATTTCGTGAAATCTTTCCTTTGTCAACACATAGACGATTTGGTTCAAACAGCAAATAGCCTTTTCAATTAGGCTGAAATAAAATAAATGAGGGATTATAATGCGATATTCGAGTGGACTGGTTTTCCTTCTTATATCTGTTCTAATTTTTCCATTGATACAGGTAGACGCCAACCAGCCTTCTCAAAACCCACAAACAGGCGATACGGTTTTTTCATGGAGTGGCCAGGCTACAACAGTTCAAATCGAAGGAGAATGGAATTGGAGTGACACGATTTCACTTTCGGAAGAGGGCGGTATTTGGACTACTGAAATAGAACTTTCAGAAGGACTTTATTGCTATAAATTCATAGTCGATGGAGAGTATATTTTTGACCCATCAAACCCATATCGAGGATACTGTGGACAATATGAAAATTCAGTGGT
>JABIUA010000021.1 GCA_018667575.1 Methanobacteriota archaeon
TAAATGAATGTTGGATTAAGACTCCGACAGTCCTCACCAATAGCAACGGCCTATTCCTAACGATTCATGGGACGACCAATGGACTCAAAGAATTTAGAGATGGTATTAAGAATTTATTTTCCGATACGGTGAAAATGCGAATTACTAAGGATTTGAAGGCTGACTGGATTGCAACACCACAATTACCTCAACGTCGCAAAGAAGTTATCGACTTAGCCGTGGAGAGAGGATATTACAAAACTCCTCGTAAGTGTACTCAAAGAGAACTGGCCGATGAATTAGGAGTTAGGCAAGGTACTGTGGCAGAGCACTTACAATCAGCTGAAGGCCTAATTATCGAGTCGTGGTCTGCACAGTCTAATAATTCTTAAGCCAAATTACCTGATTGAAAGTCCATCACTGCTTGATGGATTTCAGCACGCGTATTCATTACGAAGGGCCCATATCTGGCAATAGGCTCATTGATTTCAGGGCCAGCCAAAACGAGGAATTCAGCACCATCTTCCGAAGTAATTTCAACTTCATCACCGTCATCAAGGATAATTAACTGACCATCTTCAATCACTTTACCAGATATTTCAGCCTGACCACCAAACATGTATATCATCCCGTTAAGTCCCGCTGAAATCTTATGAGATAATTTCGAATCTTCTTTCATTCGGTAGTGAATGTACTGAATCGGAATCACTGTGTCAATTACTGCCTTGGCGCCCATCGCTTCTCCGGCAACCACCTTGGCCCATATTTTACCATCAACTGATTCAACAACTGGTAAGTCATTAGATGGGATATCTTGGTATCGAGGTTGCATCATTTTATCCTTTGCAGGTAGATTAACCCAAATTTGGAACCCGTGCATTACACCACCTTTGTCATAAAAATCCGGATGAGGGAGTTCAGAGTGAATAATCCCGCGGCCCGCCGTCATCCACTGTACATCTCCAGGGTTTAAGTCACCCGAATTACCCGCAGAATCAGCATGTTGCATCGAACCTTCAAGCATGTATGTCACAGTCTCAAACCCTCTGTGTGGGTGTGATGGTGCCCCGATTGCTTGCTTTGGACCATAATTAACTGGACCCATCTCATCAAGAAGTAAAAATGGACTCATTAATGCGCCCATAGCAACTGGCCTTCTAACTTGAAAACCTCCTCCTTCTAGTACTGTATGAGTTGGAAATATTGATTTAACTGAGCGTTGCAATCTCTCACCGAACCTAAATGAGGGCTGAAGATATTCAAAGTCTTGCTACCATCCATGATACCATACCGTTAGCAAATATTAACAAAGCATGCAGACCGAGAATCGAATATGTCGGATGAGATTATACTCAAACACGCTGCTGAGTCTGAAACTGATTTCTTGATTTATACCGGTAATTTCTGTGGATATTGTAATGCTGCAAAGAGATTGCTGGAAAGTAAAAAACTCTCATTCACCGAGTATAATTTTGACCAGCATTCTGGCCTAAGACAAGAGATAGTGGCAGCGACTGGACATAGAACTGTGCCAGTCATATTCGACTTGAGAGGAGACAATGTAACCTATGTCGGCGGCTTTGATGAAACAAATAGTTACCTCAACTAATCGAAAGATTGTAACCATTCTTTAATCGAATCATGATATTCAAGTGGGATCATGTGACCCTTCTTGTGTTCAATGAGCTCGACAGACCATCCACCTGCTTCAAATAAATGAGCGACTGACCACCCATCTTCGATTGGAACTCTCACATCTTTTTCTCCATGCATCCAAAACATCCTCTTAGAATCTAATTCTTCTAACCGCATCCGTAGTTCCATCGGCCTTACCAGTCTTGTTCCAATGCAAATTACTCCAACGATTCGGTCAGCAACCGGCAGATGCATCAGTTCTTGAGCCATAGCGCCCCCTTGTGAAAAACCTCCAACAACTAAAGGTCCCATTGGAGAATGCTCAGATATAATCTGTTCTAGTTGAGAGAGACTTGAATCTACGTCTATCAACTCTCGTCGAGATAGATTCAATCGGCGTGTGGAATCGATATCATAGTCTTCATATCGCCACCAAGTCAAACCCCTCATCGGATGATTATACCTTGCTTCAGGAACTATCAAGGTCCAACCTTCAGGAAGAATCTTCTCGGCAAAGGGACGCATCATGCTTGCATCGCCAGTCATGCCATGCATCATGATGAGAGTAGGCAAGAAAACTCCTCACAGTGTCCAAGAACGTACTAAAGCCCCAGCAACTTTGAGGTGAACAAATGAAGTTTCACCTTGTAATGTTAGAGTTATTCTATGCTCGCCTGTCTTTGATGGAATAGTACCAAATGAGCCTTTTTCAGTTGCTCCATTGCCCCATGCTCTGGATAACGGAGAAGTTCCATCTTGCTGGTCGCTTATAGTCAAAGTTCCAGAACCTCCTTTGTCATCAATTTCTACATCCAAATACCAGACTAGTGTATCCCATGCTTCGTTAGACGAGTATCCTTCATCAAAGAATGAATCATATATTTCTTGGTCATTTTCTTCATACATGTTGTCGTGTAAATCTCCGGCACGATAGAAGAAAACGTCACCAGAGTATCCAGTATCTTTCAAATTAAGTGACATGCGAAGATTATCAACTCCTTCGTCATTTGTCCAAGTTAGAGTTTTGATAAATCCCTGTCGGCCACTAAAGACATAATCGAGCATATGTCCTTCACTGGAAGTTGCAGAAACAGTTACTTCGCCGTTGTAAATGTTATCGGTTTGAGCACTCCAATCCTGGCCCAACAATCTGAAATCCCAAGACGAGCCAACCTCCCAAGGGAAATTGAATACTGGTTGAGGCTCGCCGTTCTCATAAACTGAAAGACCGTCGATAGTTACTCTACCGAGGAACGGATTGTGATTGATTACAGCGTGACGTTGTGCTTCGCCTTCTGATGAGATACCAAGCATGAACAGACCATCATCAACACGGACATCTGCAACAACTAGTCTTGCGCTATCTTCACCAAACTCTGGAGTAATGAATGTGTATAGCCACTGGTCGCCAATTTGCCAATCTGGTAAAGCCAATTCATCCTCAGTAGTATCACCGATTCCAGATGAAGAATTTCCTTCATCTGTAACACATCCAGCAAGGCTGACTGTCAACATCAATACCGACAGCAAGTAGGCACGCATGTTGGTGCGTGTATGGCCTCTCTTGAAAGCCTAACGCTTCAAAGTTCCTTCAATCTAATTAATCAAAGTAATCCGTTTTCGCTCATCTTACCTGTACCGGCAAGAACTACTGCGACAATGGACATCAATTTGATTAGAATATTTAGAGAAGGACCAGAGGTATCCTTGAATGGGTCTCCAATTGTGTCACCGATAACGGCTGCATTGTGAGCATCATCGCCCTTCTTTGCGCCTTCGATATGACCTTGTTCAATTGCTTTCTTTGCATTGTCCCAAGCACCACCAGCATTAGCCATGAATAGTGCCATTAGAACACCTGTGACTAAAGATCCTGCTAGCATACCACCAAGAGCGACTTCTCCTAAAATAAATCCGACTACAACAGGAGCTGCTATTGCAACTACACCTGGGCCAACCATTTCACGAAGAGCGGCTTGGGTTGAAATGTCTACACACTTCTTGGAGTCTGGCTTGACGCCTTCCTTGCCTTCAAGAAGGCCAGGGATTTCCTTGAATTGTCTACGGATTTCTACTACCATTTCTCCAGCAGCCTTACCAACTGAAGTCATAGTCATAGCGGCAACTACGAACGGTAGTCCACCACCAATAAGCAAACCAACTACAACCATTGGATTGGTCAATTCAAGTTCAAGACCAGTACCAACAGCGGTTGTATATGCTGCAAATAGAGCGAGTGAAGTTAGAGCAGCAGAACCTATTGCGAATCCTTTTCCAACCGCAGCAGTTGTATTACCTATTGAATCAAGTTCATCGGTGATTGCACGTACTTCATCACCAAGACTGCACATCTCAGCAATTCCACCTGCATTATCTGCAACTGGACCATAAGCATCAACAGTCATTGTGACACCAACTGTTGCTAGCATACCCATAGCAGCCATAGCAATACAGTATAGACCAAGACCAGTAATATCAGTTTGTCCACCAAATTCATTAGCACCTAGAATACCAAGTGCAATCAAAAGGATAGGAATGAATGTTGACATCATACCAACAGACAATCCAGCGATAGCATTGGTTGCTGGCCCAGTCTTGGACATTTCTCCAATGTGAGGGATTGCCTTTGTCTTGATTCCAAATACAGGTTCGATACCGGTATAGTATTCAGTTACCAGACCAATTAGAATTCCAACAACGCTTCCAAGTACTACTGAGTGCATTACCCAGTACTCTACATCGATAATATTTTGTTGGATTGCAGCATAACCGCCAACTGCGAATAGTATTGCGCCGATGAAAGTAGTATTTCTTAGAGCAGCTGCTGGGTCTTTACCATTCTTTAGGAAAGCCATTGAAAATACACCGATAATGGACGCTGTGTATCCGATGAATCCAAGTAGGATTGGTAGAAGAACATAATCTGCTGCGTTTGGAATATCAAATTCATTAGCGATTATCATTGCTGCAATTATTGAACCAACAAATGATTCAAAGATATCTGCGCCCATTCCAGCAACGTCGCCAACGTTGTCACCAACGTTATCTGCGATAACACCAGGATTTCTTGGGTCATCTTCAGGAATACCTGCTTCGACCTTACCGACCAAGTCAGCACCTACGTCAGCAGCCTTGGTGTAAATTCCACCTCCAACACGAGCGAAAAGAGCGATTGAAGAAGCACCCATTCCAAATCCTGCTGCAGCCTGAATATCAACAAGTCCAGTTCCAGAAGATGCTGCATCACCTGCACCAAGCCACCAAGCAACTAGAGATATACCAAGAAGACCAAGTCCTCCTACTGAAAGTCCCATAACAGCGCCGCCGTTATAGGAAACTGCAAGAGCAGCAGGTTGTCCGCCTTCCTTAGCAGCCATTGCTGTTCTTCCATTGGCGGAAGTTGCAGCACGCATACCAGAGAATCCAGCAATAACAGATGCAAGAGCACCAGCAAAGAATGCGATAGTAGTATCTGCTTCTCCACCGTTAAGGAACCAAAGAAGAAGTCCGACCACTACTACGAAGATACCAAGAACACGGTACTCAGCCTTAAGGAAGGCCATTGCACCCTCTTGTATTTCGTTTGTAATCTCGGCAACTTTTTCGTTGTCAATTTCTACTTTGTTTACGCGCATGTACAGCATGAAAGCGATCAAAAGTCCTACAAGACCGGCTCCAGCTGCGATTAAGGGTATATTTTCCATCATAAAGAACACCTATTGAGTCGGCGACCAACGAACCCCTCATAAGTGGTTCGCTGATTTTTATACCAAACTGTTCATTGATATACCAACAATTCCAAGCCGATGGGTATTTGATAGTTTTAATGCCATAATTCAAGAATGATGACTTCAAGGACTACTCATGGCGATTAGTGCTGAAGAGATCCTGGCGGAGATAGGTCCGGTCCAGGAAGTACTGGATGCTCACGATGGTGTAGTGACTGTATTGGACACATCAGATGGCAATATTATGCTCTCTTTGGATGGTGGATGTAATGGTTGTTCTTCCACTCCAATGACTGCAATGCAGATATTCTATGCTCTGATGAAACTTGATTCTGTCAATGACGTGATTTTCGTAAATGGGGAACTCCCAGAATATATGCGTGACTTCATCAATCAAAAAATGGCTAAAGAAGCCGCTAGTAATGAAAACTCCTCAGGCGACAGTGAGCCTCGTGGAGAAATCGTTTGATTACTCTTCTTCTGCCTTCTTTCCGATGCTATGTGGATTTGCTCCGAATGAAACATTGGTACCCCTAATGTTCAATCTGGCAGAGATTGCTAAGATTATACAAACCAATGACAGTGGCTTAGGAAGATAGTTTGAACCCCACAAAGAACCACCTGAAAGCGATAACCACCATAGCACACCTGCAGCAAGAATCAACGTGGCAGCAATAGTGTTTTGAGCCATCAATTCGGCTTTTTCCGAGCGTGAAAACGTAGCAATGAATGTGAAAAGAATAGCTGATATACCACACAGCGCCTCTGCGAGGTGTTCTATGAAAACTGGATCAACACCTGCCATAGTATTGCCAACAGGTCGTGGTTCTTAAGCAATCGAGGGGCAAGGTTTGAGAAGTACCAGTTCTCGTTTAGTGCATGGCTGGTGGCGCATTTGTACTCCCTAAGGCACGTCCGAGTGGTCCTCCTTATTTTTCTAGAAACCAAGTGGCTCAAGCACTTCATCAAGTAGCAGTACTCTTGGAGTTAAATGGTGCTAATGTTTTCCGAGTACGTTCATATCAAAACGCAAGTAGAATGCTTGGTGGACTTACTCAAGACCTTGGAGAACTGGTAGCCAGTGGAGAATTATTCGAACTTAAGGGAATTGGCAAAGGACTGGGCTCTGCACTGTCACAAGCAATTGGTGAAGGAAGATGGCCAGATGATTGGATTGCACTACACAGAGACACCCCTGAAGGGATGATTGAGATGTTAGGCATACCGGGCCTTGGACCAAAAAGAATCAAAATAATGAATCAGGAACTCGGTGTTGATTCAATAACTACTCTAAGAGAAGCAGCAGAAGATGATTCAATCGCTGGGCTGAAAGGATTTGGAGCAAAATCTCAGCAAAGAATGCTGGACGGAATTGAACTACTGGCAAGATTTAGGTCACGTAGACGGCTGGATATTGGACTAAAATATGGCGAGGCTTTTGAACAAAGAATCGCAAAGATACCAGGTGTACAAAAAGCGCAATTGGCCGGAAGTGCTAGAAGAAGAAAGGATACAATTGGAGACTTAGATCTGGTAGTTGCCGTAGAGGATAAAGACAAGGAAAGCGTATCAAATGCAATTTTACAATTGCCTGGAATCGCCGACATAAAAGGTGCTGGAGATTCTAAAATCAGTCTTATCTTAGACACGAGTATCTTTGACGAAAACTTCTCAATCGGCCACATCGATACAAATGTATTAGATGCTATTGGAGGAGATGACTACGAACAACTCGAAGCAGGTGGAACAATTGATGCTCAAGTTCGTTTGGTTAGTCTCGAAGTTTTCCCATTCACTTTAGCATACTTCACCGGTAGTAAGGAACACAACATAGCGATGCGACAAAGAGCAATCGACAGAGGACTTAGACTCAGTGAATTTGGATTGATTCCAGAAAAAGATGCTGGTGATTTGAAAGGTATGGCAGCGGCCAAATTTTCTCTAAACGCTATTGATGAAAACGAGATTTACCGACACCTCGACCTTGATTGGGTCACTCCTGAACTGCGTGAAGACACTGGAGAGATTCTAGCAGCACAAGAGGCAAAACTTCCACAACTAATTGTTCAAAGTGACATAAAAGGAGCACTACACAACCATACAACTCTATCCGATGGCGAAGCAAGCCTAGAACAAATGGCTGATGCGGCAAGGAAGATTGGCTGGAATTGGCTTGGTCTAGCCGATCACTCTCCGACATTGAAAATAGCCAATGGAGCGAGTGCAGAGGATTTGTTAGCACAAGGTGAATTAATCACAAAATATAACTCGGAGTGGGCCAGCGATGGCGTTGATTTTAGATTATTCCATGGAGTTGAGTCCGACATTCTCGAAGGTGGAAAGTTAGACCATCCTGACGATGTATTGGCTAAATTGGATTATACTGTTGCATCTGTACATGCCATGAATAAGTGGAAAGGTCGCGATGAACAGACCAATACTGAGGAATTGATGAAATGTATCGACCATCCATCGACCACAATATTAGGCCATCCAACAGGACGTATTCTACAGGGTAGAGATGGCTATGAAGTTGATATGTTCGCCATTATCGAATATATGGCTGAATACAATAAAGATGGGGAAATGAAGGCTGTTGAACTCAATGCAAGCCCCTATAGGCTTGACCTCGACTGGAGATTATGTAAATTTGCGAAGACCAATAATGTCCCAGTAATCATCAATCCTGATGCCCATTCCATTAGAGGATTAGGCGATATCGCTTATGGCGTAATGGCCGCAAGAAAGGGATGGTTGGAATCCGGAGATGTACTAAATTCCCTAAGTGGAGAGGATTTAGCAAACCGACTCAAATAGAATACCTTCATGATGGTCGGCGATTTGCCTACATCATGCGACTACTGCGGACCTTAATTATGGGAGCAATGATGGTATTACCTGGTTTGTTCCTTGCACTCATCATCTGGTACATTGCAGGAAAACCAGAAACTGAACCTCTAGAATCAATCATTTGTAATTTAATTCCACTTACTTCAGTCGGCCTAGGTTTATTTTTCGGTTGGAAAACTGGCGGCGAATATGCTAACTAGGGTTGAAATTTATGCAAACCCAATACTCGATTGAAGATTGGGATTCAATAAGTTCACATTTCACAAATCTATTCAACAAGTTGGGAGACATAGAGATTAACGAGATTTTTATTCGTTTCTCTTCTTTTAACTCTGATGTTAAGACCAGTATTAGTATCAATAAAAATGGTCATTTTGATGCATCTATGCCATTGCACGGCATAGGGGGCGTTATTGAACAAGTTTGTTTCACAGAAAATAGTGTTATGTTGACTGGTCAAGCTCTGAATTATACTTATAGAATTCCACCTGAAATTCTTAACAAGAGGAAGGAGTGATTGGTTTGAAGAGAGCAGAAAAGGCAGTCAAAATAGTAGAGATGCTGGAAGAGTTCTATCCTGAAACACCTGTTCCACTCGACCATGAGAATACCTTCCAATTACTGGTCGCAGTTTTAATGAGCGCACAAACCACCGATTTGAAAGTTAATCAAGTCACACCTGCACTATTCAAGAAAGCCCCCGATGCTAAATCAATGGTGAAACTCACAGTACAGACAATTCTGGATGACATTAGACAAGTAGGACTGGCACCAACTAAAGCGAAGAACATTCATCGCCTATCAGAAATGCTGGTAGAGCATTATGATGGAGAAGTTCCTAATGGATTTGAACCATTAGAAGCATTACCCGGTGTTGGGCATAAAACAGCCGGCGTAGTAATGGCACAAGCATTTGGTGTACCAGCATTCCCAATTGATACTCATATCCATCGACTTGCAGCAAGATGGGGTTTATCTAATGGCAAAAATGTAGAAAAAACAGAGAAAGACCTGAAAGCGATCTTTCCAAAGTCTCTGTGGAATAAGCTGCATTTACAGATAATTTTCTTTGGTAGAGAATATTGCCCTGCTAGAAATCATGACCTAACAAAATGCCCAATTTGCTCCTGGACCGCTACTAAAAAGCGTATCTTAGAGGAATCTAAGCGCTGATTATAATAAATCAATGCTACTTGAGGCCAAATTGGTTATTACAAGTATTCCACCGATAATGATAGCAACACGTAGTGCTGTATGATGTGCATTACCATCATATCCTTCACGGATGAAAGCGTAGCCAATCATTCCAAGAGCGACCGATTGCATCATGGATGAAAATGCACCTAAAGTCCCAACGAGTGAATTATGACTTGAAGCAGCATCATTGAAATCTTTTTCATCATCATAATCAGTATCCACTGGCTCTCCCGTAATATTAGGTATTTGAGTTAAAATTGCAGCCGCAACTACAAGAATTACGCCAATCATGAGCCATCTTTGAAACGAATAAGTACCATACTTGTCGAGGAATTTTGGTTGAGGTTGGTATGCGGCCATAGACTGCATAGGTTGTGGTTGCTGGGCTACTACTGGAGGCGAGGGGGCAGGTTGCATAATTTAGGAAAAGCAACTCAATCTATCAAGGTTTTCAAATCTAAACCGAGAATATAGCCGATGCTGAATCTAGAATTAATGCCGTGAAAAGTGAAGTCAAACCTGCAATCCACAGCAGGTTGATCGATTGGCCTAGTGCACTAGTCATGCCTCCACCTCGTAACCTTGTAGCAATAATTGATACTGCGAATACTTGAATAAGAATCAAGATAGATACTACTATCTTGAACATTCTAATATTCTCTCCTACTGAACTAGCATCTTCCATCACTGGTAAAGCGACTCCTCCTCCAAAATCAGAGAGTGCTGACACATCGGTGTCCGTAAGACCACTAGCGACTCCTGCAATAGCGTCGCCAAGTTGTAGAACAATCGCAATTGTCACGTTTAGGCTGGTTACGCTTGCAATCAAAAGACCGATCGCTACACCCCACATTGTATTTGCAGACAATGCACGACGTCGTCTAAGCGAGAGAAGACTGCCAACCGAACGGGAAACCATCTCGGCTGTTTCTGCTGGCTTTCCAGACGATTGAGAACCTTCGATGTAAATGCGCATATATCTTGAAATTACAGAGGAATTAGTGTCTGCATTGAAGTAATCCCAAGCACGGTCAGAGTCGATTCGGGTTGAAAGTCGCTTCTCTAAGCGGTCTATCGAATCATCGAGCATACCAAAATCGATTCCACGCAATGCTTTGATTGTAGCAGAAGGTTCCGATGAACGTGCCTGAGCAGTACCACCAAGTGCCCTAATGAAATCAGGATAGGTTTCATCACGTCGCAAAACTTGCCTTTCTTCACGGCTAACCATGTATGCTGGGAACATGAGTGGAGTAAGAGGTATTGCAACAACTAGTAGACCGAACTTATCCCATTGATCTGAAATTGCATCCCATGCACTGATTACTGAGATTATCATAACAACTGTCATAAAAATTGTTATTGCTCCTGAGATAAGGAGAGCCCTTCTAAAATTTATTCTAAATGGAGTATCCATATCATCGCGTGCAAACGTTTGGTCTTCTGGAATAGTAGCCCTAAATGCAAATACTGCACCTGCCTGCACAATTACGAAAATCATCCCTGCCAAAAGTAGGAAGCGTATTCTACTGAAAACTTCGATAGGAGTGGACTCTGGCGAACCAACTTCGAATAAGACCATGTGAATACCAGCGATTACCAAAGCGAAGAGTCCTGCTGAAACTAAGGAAACATAGATTTCTTTCAGAGTATCAACCGATTCCAATCTCGTATCATACAATGTGGTATATTGCTCAGCGACAGTTTCCTGCTCTGCTCGCATAAACTCATCGATTGGTTGACCTGCTTCAATGGAAAACGCCATTCTGTCTAAAAAGTCAGTCCACAACGGACTAGGGCTTTGCTGAGCAACGATTCTGGCAGCCTCTGGAAGAGAGGTGTGCCATTTGTCAACAAGTGTCTCAATTCGCTTAACCTCAGATGCTAACTCACCATAATCACTCATCTGCTTCAAAATATCAAATATGGATTTTGCACCTACTTCTCCTAATGATAAAATTCCCATTCTGGTGATGAACATGTGCATCTCTTTTTCGATTCGGGTTGCAGAACGCTGAACCTCCAAAAATGGAAAAGATAAGGCTGCTAATCCTGAAATCAATGGCAATACTAGGATCATTAAAACTCCAGCAAAACCTTGGAAAAGCGCTCCTTCGGACAAACCACCCGTAGAGAATATTAGGACTATTGCAGCAACTAAGCCAATAAATGCAGAACCACCAACAAAAAAAATGAGGAAACGAGCAATTGGAATCTCTAGACGGCGAATGGCTACTTGCCAAATTGGCATTCTTTCCATGCTTACACCTCCTAACTATGATTTACTCCAGTCCAATTATCAATTGCTCTATCAAAGGACTCAAATCCATTATTATAGTAGATTCCAAGTAAATCAAAGACATCGTCATAGTGAGTCAAATCTCTATCCGCCATCCTATCTAAAGAGGCAGCCCTTCGTAGCATTTCATCGTAAATATCACGCTTGTTGGCGAAACCAGCCATTGCAGCGATCTTGTTTTCTAAAAGATGACTTTGGAACATACCACGGAAGTAGTGCTTATCTTTGACCGGGTCCCACTCGAACATACCACGAGTAAGTACACCGTCACTGTGTTTGTTGTACCCAATAACTTCGTCAATACCTGTGACACGTCTTGCGATACCTCCACCAGGTGCCTCTACAACCTCTTGGAAAATTGCAAAGTTTAGGTTATCGAAGAAACGAATCGGAACATTGATTGGGTCACCAGTGAATCTTTGAATCATCTTTACGATTGAAGATGCGTGGAATGTCGCGATAACAGGGTGACCTGTCTGCATCGCTTGGAATGCTGTTGCACCCTCTACACCACGTATCTCACCGATAATGATGTATCTTGGACGACTTCTCAAAGCAGCCTTCAATAAGTCGAACATCTCGACTCTTGATTCTTCATTCTTAGAATCACGAGTAACCAATCTCTGCCAAATCTTGTGCCTAACCTTAACTTCAGGAGTATCTTCGGCAGAATATATCTTTACATTGTGGTCAATAAACGGTAAAATTGCATTCAAAGTAGTTGTCTTACCCGACGCTGTTTCTCCCGAAACCAGTACAGACATACCGTATTCTAAACATATCCAGATGTATGCTGCTACTTGTGAGGAGATTGTACCCCACTTGATGAGTTGAATAATTGAAATTGTTTCTTCTGCGAATTTACGTATAGTGAATGATGGACCTAACATAGATACGTCATCTGAAAATATGATATTGATACGAGAACCATCGAGAAGTGCACCGTCAATAATTGGCTTATTGTCCGATACTGGTCTTCCGATTCTCTCTGACATTGCTCTAAGATACCTCGAAAGCATTTCTCTCTCACGGAATCTAATGTTAGAGGTGACCATTCCAAACACCTTGTGGTCCATATGAATATGTTTTAGGCCGATGGAGTGTATATCTTCCAGCATTTCGTCAGAAAGAAGTGGTTCGAGAGGTCCGTTTTTGATTAAATCACGAATAACGATATATTGTAGCCTAGCTCTTTGTTCTGGAGTAACGACAAGCCTCTTGTCGTCCATACCAATCAATTCCCAAAATCGTCCTTGACGACGAACTGTGGAGCCAGCCTCGCTATCTAGCATAGTGAATCTATCAATCATTTGTTCTAAGATATTCTCAAACTCGCCATCAGTAGTAAAAGTTGGAGCAGTTGGCGCTTCTTGAAGTAGAGTTTCAACTAATTCTCGCCTAATGTTTTCTTCTTCTTCACTGAGTTGTGGTTCAAGACCAAACCAAAGAACCTCTCCTCCAGCACCGTCCTCATCTTCTGGTGGCTCGTAAATGTGAATAAAAATCGGTTCTTTAGCAGAATAAATCAAATTGAATGGCCTTTCTTTTTTCGCATCACGGTCGAGTGGACCGTAATATATTGGACGAGAGCCGTATCTCGATTCAAAATCACGAACCCATTCACCTACGTGAGGGAAAGCAGCCATTACGCTGTTTAGGTCGCCCTTTGCAAAACGTGGTTCATCTGCCATCTAATCCCTCCTCAACTGACCGCCGTAATATCTACGATGAAGCCCATACTCGGCTCAACACGCCATCCTACCGATGTTTGCACTGGCCCTGCGGCTCTCAAGAATCTAGTAACAACAATATTTCTCTTTAAGTCTCCACCGATTAAAGTCGTGGACAAATCCAATACTATCTCGGAAGATGCTCGCATAGAGTGTAGTAACTTGTGATCCATTTCATCTGGGTCAACACACAACATAATCGAGCGTCCATCAGAAGAAATTTTACGTAATTTTTGCATCATCTCAAATCTTTGTTTATCATCTAGGTCATCTGGCATCAAAGCACTGGCTGAATCAAGAATGATTACATCTGCTTGGCTTATTGCCTCGCTGTCAAGAACCTGTTCTAAGCCAACATCTGACCTAGATTCTGCTATTGTTCCAAATCGGCTAAAAACCATCAATTGGCCATCACGGATATGTTCTGTCACACCGTAGCCAATCGATTCCATCTGCTCAATCCAACCCCTAGTTGTAAGTTCTGTAGTTATTACCAGTATTTTGGTACCATTCTCCAACATTCCGTGAACTAGTCTTTGGGCGATTAGAGATTTACCAGCACCAACAATTCCTTGAACTACATATAGTGAACGATTAGGTAGTCTAAGGCCCATAGTATCTGCAAGTGAATCGGTTTCTACATCAAATGGGAAACCATCCTCAACAGGTTTGTGAGGGATAAATAGTGGGTTTTCTTCAGACGACATTAAGTCTCACCTCCTCGGTAACGATTGTTTCTCCAGTATATCCTCCTACACTTTCAGAGATTGCTAATATGGTTAAAGATATCTCTGTATCATCTGCAAAGCCCCAAGCACCAGTGATTTCAACCTCGAGCAATTGCCCAGAAGCCCATTCAGTACCAGAGGGCAATATTGTAGTAGTTGTTTCCGTATCTGCTATTACTTGACCATCTAACTGAATGAATAACGAATCTTCGTCAATTTCATATTGACCGGTATTTTGTAAGTAGAAGGTTATTGTTTCATCGGTAGGTAAAGCATTATCGTACTCCACATTTGATAAATCTCCTGCAAATCCCATTTCTGTTTTCAGATCAGCCTCATCTTCTCGACGTTGCTGGTCAAGGGTAGTTGCCATTTCGCCCCATTGAGAAATCAATACTGCAGAAACACCACCTGAAACCAAAAGTGCGGTTGCAAGGAAAATAAATGAAGAAGCTCCGCCATCTGCCATAATCACACCTCAGTCTAATGCCCTCGCTAAGTTATATCCATGAGAAGAAACAGCCATTGTTGTGAATGATGCGGCACCAAAGCCCCTCCATTCAACTTTGACAGTTTCTCCAGAATACCAATTTGAGGATGGGCTAGGTAGTAATGCATCCATTGTCCTAGCATTCCCTCCATCGACGAAAAACCACACATCATCATGTGAAAGTGTGACTGGGCCGTCATTGGTGACGTTAGTATGAATCACAGCGCCTATGCTTGCGGTAATTGAAGCAACAGATGTCACTCCCGGTTGAGGACCATCAATCTGAATAGTTGGAGTGGACGAGTAGTTACCGTGACTGGTGATTGTCACGGGATTAACTATTACTCCAGTACTATTTACACTGAAAGTCGCTGAAAAACCACCGGCAACTAATGTACTAAGAGTACCTGCTGTGTATCCTTCTCCTCCGTCTACTATCGTCAAACTAAGAACTGCGCCTTCCCACATCGTGGCATCATCTATTGTGAAGGATGGTAAAGGTTCATTGGCCGAATCAAGAGCATCAAGAGATGAGTCCATCCTTACATCTAAGGTTGTAATTGCTAAAGCAAATACCACCATTAGGGATGTTCCCACAATCAATCCTCCTACTCCGACCGATGCGCCCATTCACTCTTCACCTCGAAGATTCTTCACTTCACGCCATGATGTAACCAATGCAGATAAAGTCAACAACTCTCTATGAGAGAGGTGGTCTTCAAGTGCATCTTCTGTTTCACCAGGTGAAGCAAGTTGAACAATTGCCAAAACTGAATTCCCTTCATCGCTGGACAGCATACCTGAATTGATAGCCTTCTGAGCAAAACTGACCGCTGCCATTCCCGACATATTGTCGAGAAGTAAGGCTGCAATCGTGGGTGCTCCCACTTGATTTGTCTGAGTCGTTGGTCCCGTTGAAGGGGCGACTAAGAAAGGATTCGCTGCTAGAGCTTGTGCCTCATACAGTTCTACCAATGGTGCTTCATCATCACCTTTGAGTCTCTCGACTCCTCCAGTGGCGATTACTTCACCGTCAGATGTTACAATTCTGTCTCCGCTAAAGCCGTCAACGCCTTCATCATCAGATATTATCTCTCCATCTTCTCCCATTTTGGGAGCGTTAGGGTTTACAGAGATTCCTTCATCGATACGGACTTCGACCATCCTTAGTACATCCTCGACCATGTCGAGGCGGCTACTGATCAGTCTCTCAAGTCCTGAAGTGTCGATCTGTGCATTGACAGTAGCAGGTTGAGCCGCAACAGGGTTCATGCTAGAAGCAACTGTTGGAACACTACCAATACTGTTCAATTTTGCTCTTGTCGGACCTGGGGAAATCGTCCATGCATCTTCTTCGCTCAGTTCTCCCTCTTCTGGGAGAGGTACTTGTTCGATGGCAACATTTGCCATTATCTTCAAGCGTTCTTCACTGAGTTCGGCGTCTGCATCTCTGATATTTCCCGAGTTATTTCCAAATGGCCAAGCCATTGTAGTACCTCCTTGCCGTCGAGAAAAATTCTCAACAGCAAGCAAAATCAGATAATTGGTGAGCCGTCTTGATCGTTATTGATTGTCAATGTCTCGTAAGTAGTTCCGCCATTTTCCACGTGAATGAATAATGTTGCTGCAGGAGGAGATTGTCCGTTAACACCTGCGGCAGTACAAACACCAGGACTAATCATAATCTTGTAGGCATTTTGAACCGTCATTTGACCGACACCACCAGCGAAACCTGCTACTGATTGAAGTTGTACATCATTGGCTGTTAGTTGGTTAGTTTCATAACCAGCACCAACATTACAGAACAATTGGTATGAGATATCAATAGTATTGATTGCATCGCTACCAGCACCGAGTCTTACGTATAGAACGTATTCTCCAGTGTTTTGGACGTATCCTGCTTGAATGGTTATCTTACCAGATAGTTCATCAGATGTATCATCACCAGTTCTTTGTGCATTTTGCTGTAATTTTTCAGCGGTTTGAACAATAACGGCAGATGCTACAGCCGCAACTAGAATTAGAGAAATGAATACAATCATTGCACCAATACCGATAGCAGCCCAGTTGTCGTTAACTTGATTTTCATTATTAGACTTCAAATAATCACCGCCCCTGTTGCAGTATCAGCTCCATAGTTCAACACTTCGTATGTGAAACCGGCGTTTCCTGCTTGGAACATTAAGTAATGTGCAGTATTCGCTTGGTGTCCACAATTATTCAAATTTAATTGAATTTCGTATATTTCACCTGGGTCAAGTGTTGCCGTTGCAGTTGTACTGACTGGTTGAGAACCAGTCATGTCTCCAGCATCAGTACCACCTTGGCACACTATGTTCCACACTGCTTGCGCAGGCGCAACAGACTCAGACCCTGGCGCTAATTCGAATGTTACTCGAATTGTAGCAGCACCGGAAACTACAGCACTTAATGGCATAATCTTACTTGCCATTTGCTGTTGTGTCTGGTCGCCTGTTGTTTGTGCATTCTGTTGCAGTTTCTCGGCAGTCTGAATAATGACTGCTGAAGCTACAGCTGCTACAAGAATTAGCGCAATGAAGACAATCATTGCACCAATACCCATCGCAGCGACAGTATCGCTATTTTCGTTCTTTATTTCTTTATTATTTTTCATATTTTTTTCACCTTTTTTGTTTTTTTACTCGTCCTCCCGCTCCATGCGGGTGGAATGTGTGTGGGCTTAGGAGCGACCTCCTCTGCCCATGTCGATGGTTAGTTGCATTCTAATCACTGCAACCTCATCGGGGGATAGACGTTCCACGAATGGAACCTTAGCCGTGGTATAACCCGGAGGTAACCACGGGGTGAGTACGATATCAGACAATGGTTCCATAGAACGATTTTGCGCTCGGATTGTCACCATTATCTCTCCAGAGCGCATTTCATATCCAGTAGAAACCGCTAACTTACGAGACAATGGTATCTCATCAGCGCCAAACCTTTCGGCAGACTTTATGTCGAATCTAAGTGGCAAGTTGCCACCGGGTGCTATGATTGGGAGGTCTACTGAACTTGGTTCAGAATACCATCCTTGTGGGACTGGCGGTGATAGTCTCATTGCAGGCATTGCAATTGGCCCATCATTGATTAATCTAACAAGTAAGACGCCGGTGTCCCCACCTGCTGGCCATCTTGTATCGACGCCAAGCCAGAAATGTCTGAAGAAGAATGGATTGAGTGTTGATGTGTTTCCTCCAATCAAATCATCAACGAGATATTCTACTTCGTTTGCTGCTTGACTGACATCTCCAATCTCTGCTGCTGAAGTAGCATTTCTCAATCTAATTAGTATATTCTCCACTTCGCCTTGTTCGACTTTCTTTTCCTTTAGAAGTCGGTGTAGCATAGCAATACTACGTCTTAGATAGAGCACATCTTCCTCGAGAGTGACAAGTGCTAGTTCTGCTTTGTGAACACTCTTCTTCGCACGACTCAACTTATGCATAGAGAGGAACTTTTTAGCCTCAATTATATCAATTTCAGTAGCTGCTAAAGAATTTGTATCATCTTGAACCACGCTTTGTACCATGTTTTCAAGTTGAGTTGAAGCATTACGGATTCTTTGATTAGCATCTCGGTCTGTTGAAGACATTATTTCCATCTCTTCAGGAATTGTTTCAAAGTTCGCTTCTGGCATTGCATCCTCTGAGACTTGCTGTTCAACCATACTTTCGAGATTGTCTTCTGACTCGGGTGCTTCATCATCAAGCAGATCTTCCAAATCAATACTTTCGACTGATGCCTCAGTGGATTCTTGACCAGGGAAATGGACATCGTCAATATCAATTTCTTCAATCTCGTCCTCAGGCATCATCTCTCACCTCCTCATCTCCAAGAATTCCGTCAATACTCAAATTATCGAGTAAACCGGAATCCACATTTGCTGGTGGCTCATCAAATATTTCACTCAAGTCAATACCCTCATTAGCCAAATCGCTGAGTAATCTAGCAGGGTCACTAAGGTCTCTTTCAATACGAGTTGCTTTTATCTCGATATCTGTCAATCGACCATAAAGACCGCCGTAGAGACTGTCGGCACGCTTGACTAGAATCCATACACCAATTGTAACAATACCAACATATCCACCAAGTGATACAAGATTTGTTTGATTCATCTCAAGTTGTGGTGGGATACCGAGTACAACTCCAAGCATTCCAAGTAATGGCAAAGACAGAATAATTCTCAATTGCCTTCGACTATCTGCTAGTGCTTGGAAGTGGTCTGCGTAAAGTGTTGAAACTCCCTTACGTGCTCTTTGGTAATCCTCGTGTATCAATCTAAACTCGTCTGTACTACTCCAAGTCATCTTCCAAACCATCAATGCTGCTACGAGCAGTACCAATGGTCCCCAGAATAATACATTGATCAAATGGAACGCAAATCCTAATCCAAGGATACCAGAATAAACAGCAAATAATCTGAACTTTTCATTCTGTCCAGTTAAGCGACTTAGAATTAGAGACAAGAGGGTGAAAACTACCAAGGCAACAAAACTTGAGGATTGGTCAGGAGACCAAGAATATACTTCATCTTCGTAAATCAGTCTGTCATTTCCAATTACATTCTTTGACAAAAATGGCGCATCTATATCGACAACGCATGTTCCGTCAATCGATTGTGCCCACCAATCTATCTTTTGAGTGGTCAAATTCCATTCAACCGTTACTTCTTCATCTGGTCCAAGTTGAACTATAGGATTTGGAGAGGTGTTGATAATTGAACCAGAACATGACGCACTGACTTCAAATATCAGCGCTTGAGAAGTTCCTTCATTTCTAATGGTAGCGCTCAGTACAGAATCTGTACCTTCTTGGAATGTACCTTCACTAATCCAAACTCTCTTGACTACAGGGTCAGCATATACATCTAATTCAAATCTGAATGTCTCGTTATCAGATATTGTATATCCTGCATTCTCGGAAGGATGGAATAATTTGAATTCTAAATCCCATCCATCTTCAGTAATCAAATTCGGTTTATCTGGCATATCTACTAGAATCTTAATCAAGTTAGGATTCCATGCCACCGATTCTGGAAGAGTGTATCTGCTCTCCGCACCAGCGGATGTTTGACCACAGTCAACATTGATTAGCGGCAGAGAATAACTACTTATCGAGCCATTGACTTCCGTAATTTGTAATGTGAATGTCCAAGGATAATTTGCTGAATCAAGTCCATTAGCTTCGAAATCAAACAGCCTAGTGGCGGAACATAGTTCCAACTCATAAGAAACTGGAGTTGATGGGCCTCTAGGTATGTGAGAATATATCATGTTTACTTCTACAGCCCCGTCATCTTGTGGAGGCTGTAAGACATAGTCACTTATCTTGAAAAATCTCGACATGACCAAAGTAGTATTGAGATATTCAATTCCCTCAACTGAAGAGTCTTGTGGAGTTAATGTCAATACCAAGTGTGACCTCAAATCCAGGTCTGGAGATTCGTCTTCTGCAAGAATGATGAAAGAGAAACTCACATTCGAATTACGCGGTAATGTAAGTTGTGAAGGTCCTTCTACAAATGACCATTCATCGCTGGTTGTAACGAAACCTGGCTTGAATATCTCATAAGTCAAGTTTACAGTCACATCTTTATTTCCGACATTGACGATTGTTGCTTCCCAAGTTCTATTGGTTTGTCTGCTGAATTCCACTTCATATGGCCATTCCTTAACGTCTAGCATAAACATTGGAGAGATTACTAATTCGACGTTAGCAATTCCGGCAGTGATACCTGTAGCAGGATAGGCTAATCTGATTGTCAAATTATGTACTGAACCGTCATCCAGCCCTTCTTCTTCACCGATTTCAGGGACCATTACTGTCACGCTGCCTTGTATTACCTCGTCCGTGATTAGAGTCATTGACTGGGTTTCTGGAATTACTTCCCACCCGCCTTCAACGCTGGCAATGACGTCAAAGTCTTCTGCTAAATTACCTAGATTGGTAACAGTGAAATTAACCACCTGCTCTTGACCTGGAAGAACGCCCATTTGTTCTGGAGCGTCTATTAGAAGCGAACGTTGTTCACTAACATTCGCAACGATGTTAGCAGATAGATTCATGCCCGTATCAGTCGAAACCCATACAGTAGCCATGTAAAATGAATCCGAATCGGCATTTGATGCTGCATTCATACGAACTTTGATAGAATCTTCAAAACCAGGAGCGATTAAAATTTGGTTCGGCGTTTCAAGACTGAATTCTACGTCGCCAGCCTGTGAATCATCCAACCAAATTGAATAGGTCGCAGGAGCATTACCTGTATTTGTGACATAGACTCTGGTCAATGGAGTTTCCATCTGTGAAGCGTTGATTGGAACTGTTTGATTGGTCGGAGAAAGTGTTGCATTGATGAAAGGACCAACTCTAATATCAACAGTTTCCACTCCGATTAGAAGGCCAGTATCTTTGTCTTCGACCTTGATATTGATCGGTTGAATTGTATATGCTGGTGCCGATGGGTCACTGGTGACGGTGAGTCTAAAGTCGGTAATGTGAGAATTTCCAAAGATTGGATAGTCTGCAACATCAGCAGGAAGGTCGTCGATTATGTTAGATGTTGAAGTGGTGGTATTGAGCGAAGTAATCCAACCATTAGGCAAGTCATCAAGTACAGATAGTCTGTATGAGGTCAAATCATTACCTGTATTTGCGAAGGCTAAGTCCAAACCTGTTTCCTCACCTAGAGGTACATCAAATGGACCAAGGTCTAGAATCTCAGCATCTTGAATCGATGGAACGACAATTGTCATATTTCTAGTAACTTCAGAAACCAATACATTTGGAATTGCTGGGCCGTTTATGGAAGGGGTAGCAGTAAGCGAGATTGTTATTGTGCCTGCCAGAGGATAATCATCGTAGGGCCCTTGGAAACCTAATACAGCACTACGACTTTCACCCAATGAAAGACCGGAGTAAGAAGCTGGTACGACATGAGCAGCCCATCTGTCGGCTTCAGAGAATCCGCCACTATTCAATGGGTTAAAGGAAAGATTACCAACTACTAGAGTAGTGTCTACAGTATTGGAAAAGCTGGTATCTAAGTTGTGTCTGACTTGAA
>JABIUA010000136.1 GCA_018667575.1 Methanobacteriota archaeon
CCTTGAACAGGAGAGGCCAAATTTACCTAACTTAGAAGTTCTTGATTTGAATGCTGAAGATTTTCTCTCCTCCTTGAATTCACTTGGAATCAAGGTTGCTTTTAGTGCACTACCTGATGATATTGCAGCCATAATTGAAGTTAAACTAGCAAAATCAGGCATAATTGTCTTCTCTAATTCAAATGCTTACAGGAGAAAACCAGGAGTACCTTTAGTGATTCCAGAGATTAACCAACATCGTCTTTCACAACATGAAAAGAATATATTTTGTGCAACAAATTGTACTCTACTGCCTATTGCAATACCGCTTTCAGCAATATGCCAAGAACTGAAAGTTAGTCATATCCAAATGAGAAGTAGGCAAGCATTATCTGGGGCAGGATGGAGGTTATTATTTGACCAAGAAGCTCTAAATGGAAATCATGACAAATCTATTCCTGGAGAAGCTGAAAAGACTACTGCGGAATTATTACATATTTTTAATCAAGCAGGAAACCAAAATGTGGCTAATTCCTCTTTCACAACAGATTTCCAATGCCAGCGTGTATCAAGAAAAGACGGTCATCTAGTGGTTGTTGAAGTAATAATTGAAGGAACTACTACTGTCGAAGATGTTGTTGAAATTATGAATAAATTTAATCAATCTAATTTTGATTCAAGCCCTAGTTCCCCGGAAAAACCAATCCATCTTGTCGATAGAATAGATACTGAACACCATCTATGGAGTGATGGAGAGAATTTCTCTATCAATCCTAATCCAACTGATGATTTGAAAACAGGTATGGCAATTGTACTTGGTGACTTGGAAGTCCTCAACAACAATACTATTCGATTCAGTGCCTATTCTCACAATACTATTCGGGGTGCTGCTGGTGGAGTGATATTACTTGCCGAAATAGCAGTAATGAAGTCATTGTTTTGAATATTTAGACGGTAGCCATAAATGACGCCACCACACCCCTATCCTCGGTGCGAGTATGGGAATAACGGCGATGATTCCCGACATGACCATCGGTCAGTTGTATTCTGAAGCCGATTCTAGATGGGGTGAAATTTGGGATGAACACGCTGCAAGACTACGTATTTTGCTAATATTCCCTAGGAAAGAACGTAAGATGATGGAACTTCACGGCGATATGATTGAGCATGGCCAGCCGGTACTGACTATTTTTCACAGACCTCGAGATGAAGCGTCTCTATTAGAGGACCAAGGGTTTGACCCTCGAGCGGCTTCCTTCCAATTCGTAGATATCGCAAGTCCCGACCTTGGTCCATGGATGCAGCAACTGATCAGTAACGAAAAATGGATGAGAAATACTGTCGATGTTATGTCGGTTCCATTCTCGATGGGATTACCAACTCAGCGTTCATTCGAAACTGAACAAGTAATCTGCTTCCGTCACCCATCGCTACCTTCTATTGAACGCTACTACTTACCGTTCCCACCAAATTCCATCCCAGGCAAATGTTTTGTCTCCTTACCAAGAAGACAAGCGGCAGAATTAGCAAGGCAACAGGCTGAAGTTCTAGGGGTTGGGCGTCTGATTAAGAAGTCTAAAATTACAGTTCAAGAAGTTGCAGAAGAGGTATCTTCACCACCTCCTGTCATGAATCAAGCGGAAGCAACAATGAATGCAATGATGGATAATTTTTCCAATGAAATGTTAGAAAATATGGCTGAACAAGAAGAAGTCAATGAGGTTGCATTGCCAAAGTCATCGCCATCCCATGAAGAAATTGCTGCTGGAACTGCATTTGTGCCTCTACCTCCATCCGCCAAGGGTCATGATGAAAAGGAACCTGAGATCATTCCACATAGCCAGGATACTCAAATGGAAGAATCATCCACAAATGATGTAAAACTACCTGAGATTCAAAATGAACCTGATGAACCGGAAATGTCTGAAATCGAAATCGAGTTTAGGGCGTTAGTAACTGGTCTACTAGCCGCTGGAGTAGAACCATCAGATATGATGGACGACCCAAGATGGGAGAAAATTTCCGAGCGAGCAACTGCTGTTGGATTTGAAACTTGGCCGGTGTTTTTGCAACTGGCCGCGATGGAATGAAATTCGATTATATCATATACCACGACGGGGAGGGAGATATATGGGATTCTGTGTCAACTGCGGCCACCAGCATCACGATGGTGTTAGATTCTGTAGATTCTGTGGCACACAACAACCCAGTGAGCAACTCTTAGCACGACTGCGTGCAGAGGCTGAACAAATTAGACTTCTAAGAATGCAGATGCAGCAAGGTAATGTCCAAGATAATGCATATGCAAGACTTGAGGCAATGCGTCAACAAGCAGAGTCTGCGGCAAGATTGAACAATCAGCAAAACCAGAATTATCCACCTAGGTGGTGATTTTCTGAGGCCCAAACATTTGGCCATCGAGTTATCAAAACTCCAACCTCACCCCCATAATTCAGTTGAATTAGAGCAATATGCTACTGAAGGAGATTTGGCTGCATTCTGGATTTTAGCAATCGACCAACTTGATAATTTGGAAAATAAAACAGTGGTTGACCTTGGTGCAGGAAATGGAATACTAGGCCTAGGTACTGCTTATCTAGGAACAAAAGAAGTATATTTAATCGAGGCTGATGAAGAAGCATGTATGGTTTCGAGAAAAAATTCAGAGAAAATTATTCAGCAATTTAATACTCAAATTACAACTATTAATGCCCTAATTGGGGCACAAGAAATAGAGGTTCCAAGTCAAACTGATATCGTAGTAATGAATCCACCTTGGGGGTTTCAAACAGAAAGAGCCGACCGACCTTTACTCGAATTAGCATTCTCTCTTGACGCTATCTCAATCTACGTACTTCATTCAGCCAAAGCAAAACACATAGAAGCGATGGCCAAAGATTTTGGATATGAGGCTGAGGTCGTTTTTGAAACTAATTTCCGCTTACCTCCGATGTATTCTCATCACACCAAGAAGAAAAGTACAACCGATGCAAGGTGTTGGAGATTTCATAAACCTGGTGATAAAAAAATCATAGAAAGTGAGTAGATTTACTATCGAAATTACATTCCTTCTGTATGATGCATTCAAAAGGGAAAAGCCCGCCCGCTTGAATAAGCGAAACACATGCGTTCCACACCGGGCCATGTCAGCTTAGGAAATGAATAACATGACGGCGAGCCTCGTCACCCCTGGAATGCAAGTATCAACCACTGCTAAATGCGCAGCTGGTGAAGGAACTATCGAAGTCGATGGAAAGATTGTAGCAACTACAATTGGCGTCTTTACGATTGAAGAAGGATTTGGGGTAATTGCACCGCAAAAAGAACTTGTTAGTCCGGCTATTGGTGATACAGTTATTTGTGAAATTGTCAAACTTAACGAAAAGAATGGAGAAGCAATGATTCTAGCCGTTGAAGGAAAACCTGGAAGTATTCAACCAAATCATCTCTATGGGCAATTCTATGTAACCGGAATTGTTGACCGATATATGCACCAAACTGCAGATGCAGTTAGAAGACGTGATGTTTGTCGTGCACTGATCAAAGAAGTCGAGCCAGTAGTAAAAATTGACTTCCGTGAAAGAGATGATTGTGGAGTACTACATGCTATTTGTCCTCCTTGTGGAGAAAATCTAGTAGCCCATCAAGATGGTGATTGGAATGTCAAGTGCAATGCATGCGGCTATCAAGCATACCGAGCACTTGCAGATAATTTTGCAGCAGGATGGGCAGAGTTAGAGCAAGGCGCTAGTGTATTGAACAACTCTGGAAAAAGATGGGGTTCAGCCGCAGAAGCAATGTTTGGCAAAGGACCTTCAGGTCGAGCTACTTTCATCGCAGAAGATGTAAGAGAGGATGGTCGTGAAAGAACCTATTTTAGATTCGAAGGCGAAGGTGGCAGCGGACGTGGTTCGCAAAGACCTCGTCACAGCCCAGGTTGTAAACTATTCATTGGCGGCTTACCAAGAGAAATTGGAACAGAAGAACTTCGAGAAATGTTTGGTAAGTTTGGCGACATGAGTGATTGTGTTGTTCCTACCGATGACAGCGGAGTTAACCGTGGATTTGGATTTGTAACATACAGCGATAAATCAGAAGCTGATGCTGCTGTTGCTGAACTTGATGGACATAAAATAAATGGACGTAGAATCGGTGTAAGAGACGCTGATAGCGATGATAAGAAAGGCAAGAAGGATAAGAGAAAAGACCCAGAAGGCGCTAAGTTATACATCGGAAATCTACCATTCAAAGCAACTGAAGAACAATTGAAAGAAGTGTTCAAGGGTGTTGCTACAATTACCGGATTAAACATAATCACAGATAATGCTGGAAAACCGAAAGGTTTCGCTTTTGCTTTCGTTAAAGAAAAGGATAAGGCTGAAGAAATTGTCAAATCTGTAAATGGTAGTGAACTGCTTGGAAGAAAGATTCGTGTCGATGTAGCCCAGCAAAAGAAGCGAAGCAACATCAATAACAACAATAGTGGCGGTGGCAAGCCAGAAAAATCTTCTAGAGAAATGAGAGCAATGCGTGAGGAAGAAGAAGATTCGAAAAAGCGCAAGCGAAGGCCTAGACCTAAGAAGGATTGAAACCTAAGAGTGCGAGACAATAGCATGGCCGAGCAGAGTGACCCCAAGTGGTTGGTTCTTGATGGCTATGAAGATGAACCTGCTGCTTTTGGCGTTCCGCCATATGTTGGTTTTCATATTCGTTACCTGTGTGGTGTACTCGAGGATGCGAAAATCGATTATCGCTACATGACGATAGACCAATGGCGTATATTTGTAGAACAAAAAGGCGAACATGGCGTTAGAAAATTAATGTCACAACTAAAGGGATTTGCCTGCATTGCAGGTGCAGTAGTACCTGGTAGATACCTCAGAGGTACGCCGATTTCCCTAAAGGAAATGCAAAATGTGGTTAGAGAATTACCTTCTGAAATTCCTGCGATTCTTGGAGGCTGGGCGATTCGTGGGTGGCGTCAACAAGGTTGGAACCCACTAAGGAAAAACCTCTTCTTAGCACTACAAGATACCGATGCGACATTGAATAATTATTTTCAAAGTGGACAATGGAAACACTGTAGAAGAAATGCCGATCAATGGACTAAGTGGGCACATTTAGGTGCAAAGAGTAAGGCTGTTGAATTTCACCCGGACCTTGGTAATGAAGAAAAACCGGGTCCTCTAACATATGAAGTCGAAGTCTACCAAGGCTGTGTTCGTTTCAAAAGAGGTTGTAAGTTCTGTATTGAACCGAAGAAGGGAATACCGATTTGGCGTACACCTGAAGATATTATTCAAGAAGTTCAAATCGCCCATGAGATGGGAGTTAAGCATGTACGTCTAGGAGGAATGACTGATACCTACACTTACATGGCAGATGGAGTCAAGGATTTAGAATATCCAATCCCTAATCCTGAACCTATTGCAAAGTTACTTCATGGTCTTCGAGATGATGACAGACTAGGAATTCTTCATACCGATAATGGCAATCCCTCTATCATTGCAGAAAATATGGAACCTTCTGAAGAGATTACCAAGACATTGGTTGAAACATTATCTGATGGAGCAGTTCTATCATTTGGACTTGAGTCAGCAGACCCTAATGTTCATGAAGCAAACTGGCTAAACTGTGACTCAAGGCAGTTGAAAGATGCCATTCGGCTGATAAATAAATATGGAAAAGAGCGTGGTGAAAGAGGTTTGCCTAAACTCTTGCCCGGACTTAATTTCATTGCCGGCTTGAATGGTGAATCGAATGAAACCTACCAAATGAACCTAGACCTCTTGCATGAAATACGTAAAGAAGACTTACTACTCCGTAGAATAAACATTCGCCAAGTTGAAGGAGAAGGATTCCAAGAAATTCCACAAAATGCGTTTAAGCAGTTCAAAAACAATGTTCGAGAGACAATCGATAAACCATTACTCGAACAATTATTTCCTTTGGGTGGCAAATTATGCGATGTGCATTGGGAAAGTCATGATGGACGTACAAGACTTGCTAAGCATCTCGAAGAACAACATACCTCTGAAAAATGCCGAGGTAAATCAGGAATTACCTTTGGCAGACAAATTGGCGCATATCCAATATTGATTGGCGCTCAGTACCACATTCCCTTAGAGAGTAAATCAGATATTATTATCACTGGCCATGGAGCTAGATCGATTACTGGAGTTGAGATTGATTTGAAGCATGATAACGTTTCACAGAAGCAATTAGAAGCAATACCTGGAATTGGTGAGAAGTCTGCTTGGAAACTAATTAGCCACAGAGTCAAAATGAAACGTAAGAATGGTAATGATAGTTCTTATGAAAGTCCTGAGGATTGGTTCAAAGACTCAAAAATAGACTGGAATAGCGCTTTTAGTGCGTTTTTGCGCTGATTGACTTCACCTACTCATTACGAGTGACACTTTACCCGTTACGCATAAGTTGTTAATCTAGTCAATCGTAATCATCATTTATCGCCACTACTTAGAAGACACATGGGAGTTGAAAAGCGCTTAATTGAGGCTGCAAAGCGACTTTCTGATATTTGCGACAAATCAATACCAGTCCTTGAAAAGAAAACAATTGTTGCTCACGCTACTAATCCACTGGATTATGCTTGGGCACATCATGAACAATATCTGAGTAAATGGGGAGGAAAAGGCGCTAAAACTCTACTTTTGGGCATGAATCCCGGACCTTGGGGCATGGCGCAAACCGGCATCCCATTTGGATCTACAGAGATTGCCAGAGATAATCTACAAATCAAGGCACACAAGTTGAAAACACCCGATAATGCTCATCCAAAGCGCCCAATTATCGGACTTGGCATGGAACGCCAAGAAATATCTGGACAACGTTTGTGGAGTTTACTTTTCCAACACTATGAATCTGCTGAATCTGTATTTTCACAAGTATTTGTGCTAAATCATTGCCCACTTCTCTTGCTCGGCGAAACTGGAAAAAATTTGACCCCTGATAATTTGCCGACTAATATTATGAAACCAATTCTTGAAGCATGCGATAATCATCTCATGGAAATCATAGAAATTCTACAAATCGAGAGAATAATCGGCGTTGGCAAATATGCTGAAAAAAGAGCAAGAATGGCACTAGGTGCTGGAAAAACAGGCCCAGGAGAAACAATCACAGGACGGGAAATTGAAATTACTTCATGCTGGCATCCAAGTCCTGCAAGCCCTCTATCAAACCGAAATGGTGGAGCTGACTGGCGTGAAAATGTCAAACAATGCCTAGAAAGTGGCGAATTTAGATAATTCTAGTAGGCGTGAAGTTCAAGTGCTTGATGCAACACTTAGTGTACATGGCAGAACTTAAGATGGCATGGGAAAGACAACCGGACGACAGGCAATGGGATGGTCCAGAAGGCGAAGACCCGCGTACACTGTACCAAATGCTAATGACTAGCGTAAGTAGATTTGGAGACGAACCTTGTTTCGGATATATCCCCGGAGAAGGTATGTCGAGAATACATTTAGACTACAACACATTTGGAGAACTATCAACTTCAGTTGCTAAGCGATTGAATGATATTGGCGTTGAAAAGGGTGACCGTGTTGCACTAATTTTGGATAACAGTGTCCAATGGGCCGCATTATCTTATGGTGCAAATGCAATCGGTGCAGCATATACCGCAATGTACACACACCAACATGGTTCTGAATGGGCTTACATTCTTGCGGACTCCACTCCAGCACTTATCGCAGTAGCAAATACAACCGTACTGGACAAATTAGTTGACAACCTTCCTGCCGAAGCTTCTGCTTGGCCTAAGTGTGGAGTCATCCTATTAGGGGACGAAGAAGCAAATAAAATCCCTCCTAAGGGCATTGAAATCCATTCATGGACCGACTTTGTCGCAAAGGGAAGAGAAAGCGAAAATGATTTTGATATTGCTGATGACCCTTTCGCTCTGAACACTTTGATCTACACATCAGGAACTACTGGCAACCCTAAGGGAGTTATGTTGACCAATTGGAACACGCTTTCTAATATCCTATGTGTTCAGTCGGCATTCAAGATTTACGTCGGTGATAAAAATGCTGCATTCTTACCTTGGGCTCACTCATTTGGAAGCACATTTGACCTCCATTGGATGATAAGATGCGGAGTACACATCAATCTAATTTCGGACTTGACAAGAATCGCTGACGAGTGTATCGAAATCAAGCCTGCTGTTCTTCTTGCAGTACCACGTGTTTGGAATAAATTCTATGACCGTGTAAACAGTCAATTTGAGGCTGCTACCGGAGTGAAGAAATTCCTAATCGGCAAGGCAAAGAAATCTGCTGCCAAGAGAATCGCAAAGGCTGATGTCGAATGTGATGCTGTTCCTGCAAAGGGAGTCTTTGACAAACTATACGATAAATTGGTTTGGTCTAAGGTTAGAGCTCGTTTCGGTGGAAATATTCGTTTCTGTATGTCAGGCGCTGCTGCACTATCTCCAGATGTCGCAGAATTTATTCAAATGGTTGGATTTAGTTGCTATGAAGGATACGGCCTAACCGAAACTTCACCTCTAGTATCTGCTAATGGCTGGTCTGGACCAGGAACCTCCAAACTACGCTGTGTCGGAAGAGTTGCTAACGGTGTAAAAGTAACGATTGATACCGATGCATGGGACGACCCAGACCGACCTGATGAAGGTGAAATTATTGTCCATGGGCCTAATGTAATGTTAGGATACTGGAATAATGAAAAGGCGACTAAGGAAGTTATCGTCGAACCTGGAGTGTTTAGAACTGGAGACCTTGGGAAACTAACCCAAGACGGTTTCCTAGCTATCACCGGACGTGTCAAGAGTCAATTCAAGTTAGAGAATGGAAAGTATGTATCTCCTGCACCACTTGAAGAGAACCTGAAATTATCACCACTTGTTGAACAAGCCGTCCTAGATGGTAGAAATATGCTAAGGACATACTTGGTTGTTCATCCAAACATGGATGCTCTGAAGTCTGCTATGTCTAACGCAGGTGTTGACTCGTCAGGAAGCAATGCGGAAATCTGTGCTCGTAAGACCACCAAGGACTGGCTTCTGGCAGAACTCAAAGCAAACAACATGAAATCTCCAGTTTGGAAAGGTTACGAAGTTGCTGCAAATCTAATTTTAGACCACGAAGAGTGGACTACTGACAATGACATGCTGACGCCTTCAATGAAGGTCAAATTGCGAAACCTTCTGAAGCATCACGAAGGCGCAATTGCTGAATTCAGTTGAACGTAAAACCGCCCCGTTTTACCGTAAAACGGTATTTTTGACATGTTTTTGAGAACATGACGGCTTTTACTTTATAAACCGTCACAATTGACTATTATCAAATGACCATAGATAGCGTTGAAATGATTTCCTCAACCACGACAGATGTTGTGGCTGATAAAAGATCGATTCTATCTCTCCTTTTCCCAATATTTGATCGTCCGCTTGGTGTCGGGTTCATGGTAGGCCTACTGGTAGGATTGAGCAACTCGCTAATACTCAATATCCCCCTTGTATATTCGCTAATATCTGGAATAAGTATTGGATTACTAGTTTGTCTAATTGGATGTCCTGCAATGGTTAAACAACTTATTGAGAGACGTGAATTAGAAAGAAGTCGAAAAGCGGCTCTCGCTCGTAAAGCAAGAATTATCAGTGCTTTTACCTCTCTCGACTAAGATATCAACTCGTATTCTTTGGAGTCGGTTTATCAATGAGCAGCAAGCCGGCGGTTTGAGGGATAGCATGGTACGTGACCTAATCACCGTTGAAGCAGTTGACAAGAGCTTCGGTCCAGTTGACGTTCTTGTCGACATCAATCTCTTGGTCCAAGACGGCGACCGCATTGGAATTGTTGGCCATAATGGTGCTGGAAAAACAACCCTCCTTAATACCATAAGTGAGCAAACACAAGATGTTGGTGATGTTGATTTCGCACCTGGAATTAGGCTTGCTTACCTTACACAGATTCGTGATATCGATTCGGATTCAACCATTGAAGAGGAACTTAGTCGTAAAGGAAGACAATTTCAAGAGTTAGAAGAAGAAATCGCCGCCATTGAAGCGCAGATGGCAGACCCAGCATTCTATGATGGAGATTGGGAGTCGGTAATCGAAAAGTACAGCCAACTGCAGCAAACTCTTGGGGAAAGCGGTGGTTCAAACGTGGCAAGTATTGCTAAAGCAACTCTTGCTAAACTAGGACTAGACAAGCATCCAATGGATATGCAGGTTAACAAATTATCAGGTGGAGAAAAAGCAAAATTAGCTCTTGCCCGTCAACTTGTTGGACTTGCTGGAGTCGATGTAATGTTCCTTGACGAACCGACAAATCACTTGGACATTCAAACTACTGAATGGCTTGAAGCATTCCTTAGAGACTTCCAAGGCGCCCAACTTATCGTATCTCACGACAGATATTTCCTCGACCAAGTATGTACTAGAATTGTTGAAGTTGACAATCTTAGAGCATGGCCTTGGAAAGGTAACTACAGTAAATTCCTACGCCAAAAAACCGCTCAAGAGGCAACTCTTAGTGATATGATAAACACAGTTGAGAAGAAGATAGATGCTACTACTGGTGCTCTAAAACAGATGAAGAGAGCCAATAAGTATGACAAGTCGATTTCTGCTAAACAAAAGATGATCGAGCGTATGCAGCAAGAACTCAAAGCACTTAGAGCAAGAGTTCCAAAGAAACGTAAACCATTGATTCTCAAACTAGAAGCAACCGATAAAGCCAGTATGGATGTAATTCAAATCGAAGGTGGTTCGAAAAGTTTTGAAGGACTCGAAAGGCCTATTCTAAATAATCAAGACCTTGAAATCCGTAAAGGAGATAGAATTGGTATTGTCGGCGGTAATGGACAAGGAAAGACTACTCTTCTCAAAATTATCAATGGTGATGAAAAACTCGATAGTGGAATGAGAGACCTTGCACCTGGATGTGAAATCGGTTATTTCCATCAAGACCATGCTACTTTGGATTTCAATCTTAATCCGGTAGAACAAATTGAAAAGTTACGACCTGATTTCCAATACGGCGATATTCGTGCTGCACTAGGAAGGTTCCAATTTTCTAGTGACCAAGTTACTACCAAACTTTCACAATTATCCGGTGGCGAGAGGGCTAGAGTTGCACTGCTGAAATTACTTCTTGAGGAGAATAATCTTCTTCTTATGGACGAGCCGACCAATCACCTTGACATGGATTCAAAGGATACTCTAGAAGAAGCACTAATCAACTATGAAGGCTCACTAATCACCGTATCTCACGATAGATGGTTCCTTGACCAAGTGGTAAACCGCATATGGGAATTACAAGATGGAATAGTCACGGTTTACTATGGAAACTACACCGATTATGTTCGTGCAAAGAAAGGTCTTCCACCTCTTGGAGAAGATGAAATTTCATCGGTTTGAGGATTTTCTTGCAAGGGTTGGATTGATGAACCAATAACCGATGGTATCGGCATGGCCGATGAAGAGGTAGTGTTCAAAACAAGCACAGGTCCAGTGAGAATCATCACTGCAGCCTCTCTTTTTGATGGCCATGATGCGGCAATAAATGTCATGCGCAGACTGATTCAATCGTCTGGCGCTGAAGTAATCCATCTTGGACATGACCAATCAGCAAAAGCAGTTGTTGACTGTGCAATTCAAGAAGATGCACATGGTATAGCTCTAACTTCATATCAAGGTGGCCACATTGAGTATTTCACCTATATTCGCCAACTACTCGATGAGGCAGGTTGCAATCATGTACGAATCTTTGGTGGCGGAGGAGGAACAATTACTCCTCCTGAAATTAAAACTCTTCATGGTTCAGGAATCTCTAAAATTTATTCACCTGATGATGGTCGAACAATGGGCTTAATGGGTATGATTCACCATTTGATGGGAATTGCAAGTGATGTCGATATCATTGGTAAAGAACGACTTGCCAGCCTAGACGGTCCAGTAACCCCTGAAGATATGGCAAAGGTAGGATTACTTTTGACCATGTCAGAAAGTGCAGACGATGATTTATTCAAGTCGACTTTGGAGACTTGTCGCTCATCAAGCAATGATGTACCAGTAATCGGATTTACTGGAACTGGCGGAGCAGGAAAATCAAGTCTTCTTGATGAATTAATGCTCAGAGTTCTTAGAGATAACCCCAACAAGAAGATTTGCTTGCTGTGCGTTGACCCAACCCGTAAGCGAACTGGTGGGGCTTTACTTGGCGATAGAATCAGAATGAATTCTCTTTCTAACAACGACTTATTCATGAGAAGTCTAGCAAGTAGAGGCTCGGGGAGTGAGATTTCTGCAAACCTAGACCGTGCTATCGAAGTTGCCAAGGCTGTCGGATTTGACATGATATTCTGCGAAACAAGTGGAATTGGACAAGGTAGCGATGCGATTACTTCTGTAGCAGACCACTCACTCTATGTTATGACCGCTGAATTTGGCGCACATACACAACTTGAGAAAATTGAGATGCTTGACGTGGCAGATGTTGTAGTTCTAAACAAGTATGAGAAGCGTGGTAGTGAAGATGCGCTACGGGCGATTCGTAAGCAAGTTAGGCGTAATCGAAATCTGTTTGACATCGCTGATGAAGAACTTCCAGTCGTTGCGACTATCGCCAGTCAATTCGCTGATGGCGGAGTAGACAGACTATGGGGTAAGGTTGCAAAACTAGTTGGATTTGAGGCAAGCGAGCCTGTAGATTTGATGGGTGAGCGCAAAGGAGTAATACCTTCAGAACGCGTCTATTACTTGTCTGAAATAGCCGCTACTGTTAGAGAATACCATCAAAGAAATGATGAACTTGTCGAGAAACTCAGACTTTGTCAGCATCTGGAAACCGCTGTAGAGAATGCTACATCTCGTGGGGCAAAGGCTGTTGCTGATGATTTAAAAACTCAAATCGATGAATTACTCGAAGAAATTTCTGAGGCTCGTAGTGAATTAGCAGAATTTAGAGAATTGGCAAAACAATACTCAAGCGGTGAGTATACATATCACGTCAGAGGAAAACCATTCACTGTTCAAACTACAACCGAATCTCTTTCTCACTCTGATATCCCAAGAGTTGCTCTTCCAACATTTGCTGATGATGGAGAACTATTTTCTTGGATGAGTAAAGAAAATGCCCCAGGCCACTTCCCTTATTCTGCAGGTGTATTCCCATTCAAGCGAACCGATGAATTATCAGCTAGAATGTTTGCTGGAGAGGGTGAGCCAGAACGAACTAACAGAAGGTTCCATTATCTTTCTCAAGGCCAAGACTATGTCCGTTTGTCGACTGCTTTTGACTCTGTAACTCTGTACGGCAGAGACCCGGCAAAGCGACCAGATATTTGGGGTAAAGTAGGAAACTCTGGAGTAAGTATCGCTACATGTGATGATGCTAAGCGTCTTTATTCTGGTTTTGATTTGTGTAATCCAAATACTTCTGTCAGTATGACAATCAATGGGCCCGCTCCTATGATTCTAGCATTTTATCTCAATGCAGCTATCGACCAACAAGTCGAAGCACATCTTGTCGAGCAAGGTAAACTTCCAAAGATAAACAAAGATGCATATCGAGGAGATTTACCTGAAGGACACAATGGATTTGGCCTTGCTACTATTGGCCGAAGAGGCGATGAACTGGTCGATGAGAAAACCTACGCAGAGATCAAAGCAAGAACTCTTCAAACTGTTAGAGGAACTGTTCAAGCAGATATTCTCAAAGAAGACCAAGCCCAAAATACCTGTATTTTCTCAACTCCATTCGCTCTCAAACTAATGGGTGATGTTCAACAATACTACATCGACAATGGAGTAAGAAA
>JABIUA010000141.1 GCA_018667575.1 Methanobacteriota archaeon
CATAGACAAGTCACTATCTTGACTTGTGATGAATTTCGTATCCCAGCCACCTATGGAATCTACCGCTTGACGTGAATGCATACAAAATGCTGGAACTTTTGTCTCACCTGTTGTTGTAAATTTATCGAATTGTCCTGATCCGCTACCAAAACTCGATGATAGAGTTGCTTCAATCCAAGTTTCTACCATTGTTTTCACTCCATCACTAGGCAGTACTCTAACTCCCAACCCTGCGATGGAAGAACCGGATTCATCCGAAATTTCCTCCCACACTTCTAGCCTTTTAGACAAATGATCACTAGGTACAGTACAGTGTCCAATTAATTCTATCATCAACTTAATACTGCTAGGTAATTCTCTCAAAGCCAAATTTCTTGCTTCTGCGACAAATTTACCAGGGTTGTTTACCAGAGTTATCTTCGGACCATTAATTTCCTTCGAGGTTTCAATCATTCTCTCAACTATTTCCACGGAATCATCTGTGGAGTTGCCGTCAAGAACTAAAATCATATGCTTTGAAGAGTCTAAGGTTTGCTTTACCAGTGAATTGAGACAATTTTCAATATATTTTGACTCATTGAAAATGGGAATCACAGTAGCCAGTATTGGACCATCTTCCCCACTCATACCTCAAGAACTGAATATCGGCTTTCATACTTCGCCTAAATTTTTGTCAAAAAGACAGATTGAAGAATAGATTCCACCACGCCGAGTTATGGCTGGCCCTATTCTCAAGTTGAGCGGTAAGGACGAAGGAATTGCGGTTACTGTTGAAAGCATACTCTCTGGTGCCGATTCTCCTGAGAAAGTAGCAGATTGTATAACTAATATTTTCCCGGGTTTCAACAATGGTTCTCAATTAAACCACCCTGAACTGGGAAATGCATATCAACAGATAATACGAGATGAAAACTTATCGATCAACGAGTTTCTAATGCTGCTACATAAACAACAAATACTGGATACTGCGTTAGATTATATGAGTCGCGAATTATCATCGAACCAAACTAAATTCGAGATTCTAAGACAAGCCGCAATGACCGGTAAAATATCATTCAATATCCCCGGAGAAAAGCCATTAGGCGGCTTGATAACCATTAGACTGGAAGGTAAAAATCTCAAAGATTGGATAGAGGCAGCAACATGGCATAAAGGACGAGATAGTATTCCTCGCTCAATAAATGACGAACTTGCAATGGATGACTCAGGAGAAGCTTCCACTTGGATTTGATAATTCCTTAGATACTTCTTTGGCCACCAATCTATCTATTCCGATGTAAGGTGAAACATAGTCTTCATCAACAATCCACATTACTTCATCATGTGAGGTCCAACTTTCTTGAGGTTTAAGATCTGGAACAATACCGATAAATCGACAAAATTCAACATTCAATTCTATATCCAGTACTTCGCCGCAATGAAACCATTTACCGAAACTTCTCACACTAATAATACTCCAATTAAACTCTTCTTTAAGTTCACGTTCAATCGCCTGAGAAGGCTCTTCACCCCATTCAAATTTACCTCCGGGAAATTCCCAAAGACCATGATTAGCTTCATCACTACGCTTGGCAACAAGAAATCTATTATCGTCTATAATAACCCCTGCTGCAACAGAAATAACAGGCTTGAATAGAATTCTACCTACCATATTCATGAGTAAATTCTTTGCAGAATCAATGCTGAAAAATTCATAATCAGGTAGATGTAAAAAAAGACAAGGTGTTTTCTGGACGCCTACATCAGTTCGACATAGAACTGCCAATGTATGATAATAAGTCTCATTACATACAAACTGACCCGCATCAAAGGAAATCTCAGCATTGATATCACCTTTATTGGTAAAAATTACATTAGAATTAGTTGTAGAATAATAGTTTACATCCCCTAACCTCTGACCAGAGGTTCGGCGACCGGAGTTATCTTCAATGCTCATATCGAGAATATTTTGAGCTAGTAACTCGATCTTTGGTATTTCGCAATTTGTACATAGGCCAAGATGAATTATTACATCCCATTCTTCGCCGTCTGATAATCTCTGAGCAACCTTCCTTGAACCCGATTCATCCACGGACAACAGTAATGTCTCGAAATTTATCTCAACATCATCCAACTTGTAATCTCTCAGTTCGGCCCATGGGTCACTGACCGAATGATTTGCATCAAGTGTTTGAATTAGGTCACCTGAAATATTTGTTGAATGATTTGCGAATGGTTCAAAACCAGTCACTAAAACCCTCGCCATGACACTTACTACAACACCCAGTTATTGATACTCATGCTAGCAATTAAGCGCTATCTTGACAAACTCCGACCCCAACCTCCTAAACGGGCGGTAGCATGGAAACGACAGATTCTCTATTCACGACAGCAGGTGTCGAGGAGCAATCTAAGCCAAGCATATTCCGTGTATTCAAGCAAATCTGGATTGAAATGACACTAGGAGTTGGCTTTTGGGGAGCACTAAGACCAATTGTTGCAGCACTACTAGCACTGGTTCCATTCCTATTTCTCGGCCAACACTTCAATAAAAAACACCGAAAGGCAACGGATTGGACTCTATTACAAATCCCCCTTGCACTAACTGTGATTCTGTGGTTTGCATTATGGGCATTTTCTATATTCGATGCGTGGAGAGAAGGCACAAAACTGGTATCTAACAATAGTTTGAATAATTAAGGCGTCCAAAGTTGGTAATTAACCTCAACCTTTCCAGTTTTCATGTCATTCATATCTTGCAGGTCCCATTCGTCGAATTCATCTGGTAATTCACCAGAAATTATACTACCTATGGATGTAGACTCAATTGCCCAGTACATCACAGAATCCTCATTGTTGGAATGATTAGGATGGTCGGCATCTTCATGGTCATATAACGACTCGTAAACTATGTTGACTAGTCCTAACAAGTGCCCAATTTCATGGACAATTACACTTTTCTCCACCTCTTCTGCAGATGGACGTCCAAATATTGGTCCTTTTGCCTCCTCTACAGAATCACCAAAAATTGCGACGGTTGAAGCATCAACTGCAACTCCTAAGACACTATCCTGATAATATTTCCCAGAGGGGAAAATTATCTGCCAGTGTAAAGTCGAAGAGGTCTGAGGTTGATTCTCTTTGTGTTCCCATCCATAACTCCTAACGTCATCATCGGTCCATGTACCTTGATTACCAAACACCGTCTCCGTGAAGGTAATAGTTACTCCATCAGGCTTATCACAAACTTCTTCCAATCTTTGTTTTAGTAAATCAGTACTACTCGATTTTGGTTGATAACCACTTTCAAAATCGACCTCAATTACGAGTTCGGTGTATTTGCTAGAATCAAGACAGGCCATTACAAGTCCACCGGAGATACCACGATCATTGTCACCGAATATCACTTCATCAGAAATACAGCCCGAAAACCCACTCAAAATTAGTACAGAAATCAGTAGAGAAAACTGAGTTTGAAATCGTCGCATATATCACTCCACCAATTCAATCGTTTCAAACTTGACTACCATTCCTCGGGAAGTATAATTGGAGAAAATAATTGCCCTGGCGAAGATGCCAAAG
>JABIUA010000020.1 GCA_018667575.1 Methanobacteriota archaeon
ATCGTGCCCATTTTCGTCATGGCCATCCTCATCGTGCCCATCTTCGTCATGGCCATCATCCGAACTAAGTAATGTCCAGATTTCGTCCCAAGACATATTTCCGTCATTGTTGGTATCGCCCATTTTCATGGCTCCTATAGCAGTAATTTCATCATCGTGGTCACCATGTCCATCTCCTTCCATCCACATATGTCCTGCTTCTTCGCAATCATGTTCAGAGGTGTGATTGGTGTTTTGGTGAGTTTTTGTGTCGTGACAGTAGTCTCCACTCTCTGAGTGTTTGTCTTCTTCCATCCAAATGAAACCACCTGCTTCACAGTCCGCTTTATTGTCAATGTCGTTGTTAGTATGTTCTGACATATCATGGCAGACTGCGTGCTCGTCACCGTGGTCGTGATGTGCATGTCCTCCGCCCATCTTTAGAATAGCCATATCGAATGTTTCTACATCTGCTTCTTCAAATTCTAGAATGTATTCTCCAGATTCAAGTTCAAATACCGAAATTACATAGTCTGAAGGGCATCCCTCGACGGTACTTACATTGAGGGATTCTTCGCTCTCGAGATGCTTGTGGTCATCGTGCCCATCTTCGTCATGGTCATCATGCATTTCTGGGAATGAAAGGCTATGCTTCACATTCTCAGCATGTAGGTTTGCATCCTTAGCATCACTTTCTTTCATTGAAAGGTTATTCATTTCCAAAACTGTTCCGCTGAGTATTTTACATAGATTCTCAATTAACAGTGTTTCATAATCTACAGCAACCTCTCCTGTAGGCATTGCATGAGTTTGATATGAATCTATTGAGTTTTCACCAAATGAAGACAATGTTGCATCAACCCAAGGTTCTAGTCCAAGACCATGGTAGAAGAACATTTCACTTTGTTGAAGTTTGATTAAATCTGCTGCTGAAGGTTCATAGTCGTGGACCGGAACATTACTCGGGCTCATGATTTCAACAGTTGCTGCATCGCCAACTATTGCACTAACGATTTGCTCAACGTGATATGTTGAAACCATTATTGTACCCAAGTCTGTCGAATCATCTTCACTTTCGCTTTCTAAACAGCCTGCTAAACTCGAAAAGATCATCAACAAACTTACCAAAACTGCTCTGTGCCAATTACTGTGCATGGCTCCGCGGACACTATTAACTATTTAATACAAGTTAATAATTAGCCTTAGAGTAATTATTATTAGTGAGTGTCCGGTATTAGTAATATGAGTCAGATAATATCCTTTAGTGCGGACAAAGCCTTTGCAGAGATACTAGAAGATTTAATAATCAATTCAGGATATCAAAATAGAAGTAGATTCCTAAGAGATGCAGCGCTGTTTTTTTCCGATGTACAACAACGTGGAGAACTAAAAGATATGAAGGATGATGAAGTAGTCGAAGGCAACCTAATCATCTATTACCAACATGGCATAGAAAGTAAGATTTTAGAAATAAGACATTCCCATGAGCTTGATATATCATCATATAACCATAGTTGTCTAAAGCATAGTCACTCATGTGTAGATATAATGCAAGCGCTTGGTACGGCATCAAATTTTAGAAAAATCATCAAACAGTTACAAAATACACCTTCTGTAGATAAGATATCTTTTGTGTCTGCCCCTATGAGAAAAGATGGATGTTGCTAAGAATAACTATCATTTTCTAGCGTTCATCACGATTTCTATTATTGTCGCGTGAGTTATTACTTCTTGAACGTCTAGACCTATTTTTTTTATGTTGATTATTATTATCATTTTGTCGTTGTTTTGGAGAATTATTAGGTCTTGACCTTGAGTCGCCATTGTTACTTCTTTTATCTTGACTCTTCTGCTTATTTCTATCTTGAGATTTTTTATTTGATGGCTTCTTCTGTTTGATTTTACCAGGCTTTTGATCTGGCTTAGGTATCGCTCCCGAGAAGTGGAACTCATGGCCGATATCTGTGTCGATTTCACGACCAATCAATTGTTGTATTCCTACCAAATAACCCGATTCTGACTCATCACAAAATCCGTATGCAACTCCAGAACGCCCAGCCCTAGCAGTACGTCCAATCCGATGGACATAACTCTCAGGCTCATTGGGAAGGTCATAGTTGAAAACATGAGTAATTCCATCTACATCTATACCTCGACTTGCAATATCAGTAGCAACGAGAATTGCAATACCGCCATCTTTGAATCCAGCGAGTGCTTTTGTTCTTGCACCTTGACTTTTATTTCCATGTATTGCTGCTGCATTGATTCTACTTTGGTCTAGTTGCTTTACCAATCGATTTGCACCGTGTTTAGTGCGTGTAAACACAATTCCACACTTGACTTTTTCTTCCTTGATTAGATTGACTAGCAACCTTCGTTTGTCAGCCTTGCGAACAAACATAATTTTTTGCTTGATACGGTCAACAGTCACCTCTTTTGGACTTACATCAATCATCACTGCATTACTCAAGAATGAACCAGCTAAATCAGCGATAGACTTGGGCATAGTAGCACTGAAAAGGAGATTTTGCCGCTTATTAGGTAATAATTTTAGAACCTTTTTGATATCTCTAATGAATCCCATATCTAACATTCTATCCGCTTCATCCAATACGAAGAATTCAACTCTTCCTAAGTCTATATGACCTTGGTTAATCAGGTCAAGCAAACGCCCAGGAGTGGCTACTAAAACATCAATTCCCTTCTGTAATGCTCTTACTTGTGGATTTTGATTGACTCCTCCAAATATGACTTTATGTCTAATATCCAAGTCTTCACCATAAGCCGAAAACCGCTCACCAATCTGTGCTGCCAATTCTCGGGTTGGAGATAGAATCAACGCCCTAATGTATCTTTTACCTTGTGTCCTTGAGCGACTCATTATTTGTAAAACCGGTAATGCGAAGGCTGCTGTTTTACCAGTTCCAGTTTGTGCTACACCTAGTACATCTCTTCCAGATAGTAGAGGGGGTATTGATTGTTCCTGAACTGGAGTGGGGGTTGTGTATCCTTCAGATTCCACTGCTTCCAGAAGTTTTTGTGATAGGCCTAGTGATTCAAAATTATTCATATTAGTTCCTCCGATAAGAATTAGAAAATTATTGATAATCTCCTTCCCTAACATAAGACCGTCCACATTCTTACCTTAAACAGGATTGGTCACTACTAACTCCATCAGTGGCATCTATGCTGTTTTATTAATCACGGAATGACGTCGATGCAAATATTTAGACAAGAGATTTCAACCTAGAGAGTTCTAATCTTCTTTTTTTGATGTGAATATTTTTTCAATTTTATCATATATTTGTTCTTCGAATTCAGATATTTTTTTGATGGTACTATTTGTCGAGGCTTTCTTTTCTTTCAATATTGGTACCATCGATGACCAAACACCTTCACCCTTGAGTCGTGAGTATATTGCTGCTGCAATGTGAAGTAAAATGAGCATATAACTGAGGTCTGCTACAGCCCCGTGTATATCTAATACCAAATCCATTACAGTTTGCTCTTCATCCGGTGTGGCGTTTTCCGTGTAACCTTGGCTGTATAATCCAGCGATAATCAATCCTGTCAATGGAAGAAGAATGAAGCAAGCATACATGGCTTTATGCACTGAACGAGCGAAGTAGTAATGAACAATATGAACGGGTTCACGAGCGCCTAAAAATGTCTTGAAACGCCTCATGTAAGAATATCTTAATATCACAATGATGAGAAAAATACTGGCGAAAATAATCTCTAATAGTAGAAGTTGATTATCTTCAAGGTCTTCTAATTGGTTCACTTGTTTGAAGATACCATACACATAGAGAACGATAAATAGCCAATGGATGAATTTGGCCGTTGTAGTATGAGACTTCATTAGATGACACGTATTATGATTCTCTTATGTTATTTACTCCGGGAGGTTTTACTCCAAAGGTAAAAATTGTGTGGAATTAATCTGAATAAGTTTCTGTGTCTCAACCCCTTGTAACTTAATTCTCACATAGTTGGTGTTTATCATAATCTTCTTGGGATGAACAAACAACTACGCTTCTATGAAATATTTAGTCCCCAATTAGCCTCTAATACATTAAATTGAATTTAAAAAGCCTGATGAACCAGAATTAATTGGCGTTCAACATGGCACTTCCTCATGGCGTTTACGAAGATGTAGTTTCAGCGATTGGTCACACTCCTCTCATTCGATTGAACAAGGTGACTGCTGACTTATCTGGCTCCGAAGTGTGGGCAAAACTCGAACGTTGTAGTCCTGGTGGCTCAATCAAAGACCGAATCGGCCTTGCCATGATCCTAGAAGCAGAAGAAAAAGGTTGGCTTAAGCCCGGTGGAACCATTGTTGAAGGGACCAGCGGTAATACTGGCATTGGACTAGCGATGGTTGCAGCACAAAGGGGATACAAGTGTGTATTCACAATGCCTGATAAAATGGCGAAAGAGAAAATCGACTTACTACGTGCTTTGGGCGCAAGAGTTGAAATTTGTCCGACCGCGGTTGAAAAAGAAGATCCTCGTTCATATTACATGGTCGCAGAGCGATTGAGTAAGGAGATTGAAGGAGCGTGGTATCCTGACCAATATTCAAACCAATCAAATCCAAAAGCCCATATTCATTCAACTGGGCCGGAACTTTGGCAACAGACGCAAGGTGATATTACCCACTTTGTCGCAACTATGGGTACTGGAGGTACAATAACAGGATGTGGTAAATATCTAAAGGCGCAAGCACAAGAAAACGACAAAGTCGCTCCAAAAATAGTTGGAGTCGATGCAGAGGGGTCAATTCTCAAACAATGGTTTGAAGATGGAACCATGGGTGTTCCTCATGGATACAAAGTTGAAGGATTTGGTGAAGACTTTATTCCACCGGCGACTGACTTCTCAGTGATTGATGAAATTCGAATGGTCGATGACGAGATTTGTTTCAGAATGGCTCGACGTCTGGCCAAGCAAGAGGGACTGTTCTGCGGTGGTTCATGCGGTGGAGCTTTACAGATTGCACTAGATATTGCTGCAGAACACGATAAAGCGGGAGAAAAGGCAAGGATTGTTGTCATTCTTCCCGATGCTGGAAATCCGTATCTTGGAAAAGTCTACAACGATGATTGGTTAAGGGATAACGGATTCGATGTCGATGGATGGGAGTGGTGAAATGACTGGAGATTCAACCCGCTGTGTTCATTCATCATTAGACCCTGAAGTAACTACAGGCTCTGTACACACGCCTATTTTTCAAACATCCACCTATGTTCAGAACGATTTTGCAGACCATCTTGGATATGAATATGCACGTGGAGATAACCCCACTCGAAATGCCCTTCAACGAGCGCTCGCAGAAATGGAATCGCCTCATAAAGAAGCATATGGTTTCTGCTTTGGAAGCGGAATGGCAGCGATTACAACCATCAGTCAAATGCTCAAACAAGGCGACCATGTCATCGCGTGTGACGACCTTTACGGTGGCACAGTTCGTCTATTTGACCAAATTGCCTCGCGCTTCGGTATTGAAACAAGTTATTCTTCATTGAAAAGTGGAGACCTAGGGAAAGTAGTTCGTGAAAACTCAAAAATTCTCTGGCTTGAAAGTCCAACCAATCCACTTCTTACAGTTCATGATATCAAATCATTAGCAGCAGAAGCCAAAGAACATGGGCTCATCGTCGTTGTTGATTCGACCTTTGCAACACCAATTCTACAGCGCCCGTTCGAGTTGGGGGCAGATATCATTGTTCATTCAACGACCAAGTACATCGGTGGCCACAGCGACGTCATCGGTGGATGTTTAATCACCCAAAGTAAGGTACTTGCTGAAAAGATTTCATTCTTGCAAAATGCCGTTGGTGCAGTACCAGCGCCGATGGATTGTTTTCTTATCCTCCGTGGACTACGTACCCTCGCTTTACGAATGAACCGTCATTGTGAAAGTGCACAGATCCTAGCAGAACGATTACAGGACAATGAAAAGGTCACCCGTCTTTTTTATCCTGGGCTGAAAAGCCACCCAACCCATGAAATCGCACAGCGGCAAATGAATGCCTTTGGTGGTATTATTTCTTTAGAGGTCGAAGGAGGAGAAGCGGGTGCTCGAAATTTTGCAGCCCAGTTGAAATTATTTGCAACTGCAGAAAGTTTGGGTGGAATCGAATCGCTCATCAACCATCCTTGGACAATGACGCATGCAGCAATTCCTGAGAAACAACGCTATGATGCAGGAATGACTCCGGGCTTGATTCGTTTGTCAGTTGGTATCGAGGATACAGAAGACCTATGGCAAGATATTGTCAACGCACTTGAAACGCTCTAAATATCTGAATTCAAGGGCGGTACATCTCAGAATAATGCCAAGTGATGTTCGGGGCCGAATGGTCCTAATCGCTTCACTGAACCTTCTTCTGTAATCTTTTTTATCTAAAAGGGGCGCTTGTATACACTAACTATTTATTTAGCGAGGTAATTTTATCGCCATTCAGCTTGGATTTTTGCAGGTGTGAAGTTTATATGGGGGCCCGTCTCGGACAAGGTATGAAGAAATCACTCGTCATGCTTCTCGTAGCCTCACTCCTGCTCGCAGGTTGTACTGAACTGTTAGACTCCGGAGACGGAGAAACTTTGAAAATTGAAGTCGATGAAGAGATTGCAATTGAAAAACTCAACGATTTCCTAACCGTTGACCAGGATGAGTCATTTGGAATTTCAATGATGTACGAAATGGATCCTGCTATGATGGACGGGATGATAGAAGCCGACGAGAACTCAACTACGACAATAGTCATAGAAGAGACTCAAGCATGGTCACCTGATGGCTACCATAAATCTACAGTAATGGGTCTAAACAACGGAGACTCATCAATAAGAATGATTGATTCTTTGACCCATATTGGTACAACAATATATGTCGAAATAGGATACGAAACACAAGGAGATCTGTGTTTTGATGAAGATACTCCAGAAGAAGTCGCAGTATGCGAAAGTCAGATGGCAATGCTTCCAGAAGTCGAGGCATATTCTATGACAACGACCACAACACATACCGAAATCATTGCTGCAATGGCTGAAGAAACCAATATGGACGATGAGATGGACCCAATGGCTATGCTTGAAATATTCTCATACGCAGAATGTATGGGCACTTTCACACCTGCAGGTTCAATTGACGACCTGCAATTATTTAACGTTTCAATGGGAGAATTTAACGATGATAGTTTAACTCCAGAAACAGTCTTGTGCATGTTCGACACCGACAATAGCAACACTATCTCTTTTGAAGAATTTTTAAATTCCGAAGGCGGAGATGAGGAAGATATTGAAGAGATGAAATTAGTATTCAATGAATCTGATCTCGATGTTGACGGCGAGCTAACCAGTGATGAACTTTTAACGTTCATCGAAGCAGTGAATAGCTTTAACGAGCAAGACGATGATGAAATGGGCGATGATGAAATGGGCGACGATGAAATGATGCCAGACATGTCCATTGCATTCAACGATGCAGGCGAAATCGA
>JABIUA010000168.1 GCA_018667575.1 Methanobacteriota archaeon
TGAACTTGGTCAGCTAACATAGCATGCCACATTGAATAGTTTTGATTAATAATCGCTTGAGTAAAATTGCTATAATACATATGTGATGATTCGGGCTGGATTTCGTTGGCCCATGTTTCACAGATGTCAGGATTGTCTTCGCAAAAACTTTGACTCACCCCTAAATATGAGTTAGAACAGCCGTGATAGAACATGAGTTGTGATTCTCCTAACCTGGCATTATGACGGTTAAAGGTACATTCTTCTGCAATGACCTCCCATGTATCGGCTGTTGTCAAGTTTCGATCCAAGGAGGCTGGATCAGTTAAATTTTCATCTGCATAAAGCTCAACACCAGCAATGTTACAGTCCCTCAACAAGTCGTCGACATGAATCCCCACACTCCTGATGCTTGCCTCTTGTGTGAGGGGGTACCTGTCTTGTTCTTGTGCATTTATGAAATATGATTTTACATAATTACTCTCAATTCCATTATAGTGTACTCGGAATTCGTTACCTCCTCCAAAGTGGCCCCAACTTCCTGCAACTGAAAGATTAACTCCAACAATACTTGAATTAAATGAATTGAAGAATGATAAGGAATCACAGTCTTCTGGAGATACTGAATTACTCGGAAACTCAACAGAACCTCTTATGGTTGAGGTTCGATCAAGATTTTCTGTTAGCACATAATTACAATCAGGGATATGATGTTCATAGTTTCCGTTTTCTAAACGAAGTATTGTATTTTTACACACTCTAGAATCACCGCTTCCATCATGTATAAGCACTATTTCGGGGTTTTCAATAAGGCAAATTACATCCCCAATATTGTAGTCTATTCCCTCACCTGTACCATCGGCCGAATAAATCCATCCCACTCCAATTTTTGTGTGCGTATCATAAACTGGAGATTTATATGGGGTCAAGTTGAATATTTGCTCATTCAAAAGGACTTGGGTGGCTTCTTCGAAATATGATAAATCTGAATTCTGAATGTAGATTCCATCTCGTATCGTATTTGTTTCAATCCATGTTTCAAACTCATGCTCTGGATAACTGGTTGTAACTTCATGTGTGGTAAAATCGAGTTCATTACAAGCAAGAGGTATTTCTACTTCTGTTTCATTGTCGGCCCCAATACATCCCGTTAAAGGAAATAATAGCAATAAGAGTGTTAAAGCATAGGCATTTTTCTGCATATCTACCCCTGTAAGCGATAGGAAATAATATGCATAGGTGGTTTAGGTTGTTTGAAAAAATAAATATCTATCACTAAAAAGGTGATTATGATTCACCTCACGCGTCGGTAGGCAGTGTACTGGGGGACTGAACACCCATTGTACTCCCCCATAATGTCTTGAGGGGTTTGGAAGAACCCTTGCGACTTCACGGGAATGATATGTCGGTTGTCTGTATGAGCCCCTACTTGAGTTGTATTATCTTCTAACGAAGGCATCACTTTTTCTCATGTATTCTCTCTTCTTCAACAGCATCAGCAATCTTGCCGGCTGTACGAAGAAACTTCTTTTTCAAACCATCGAAGTTAAGAAATATTATCCCACCAACTGTCAAGAAAACGCCTCCAATTATTGTAAAAATACCTCCGATGTAGATCCCAACTCTAGGTTCGTCATCATCAAAGGTTGCAAATCCAGTTTGTACCATCATAATCCCAGTAATGAGTACAAGTACTCCAATTATTATCAATGAGAATGAGATGATTTTTTTCTTCGTTGTTTTTGCCATAATATGTCTCACTCTATCCGTCCCAATAGTGCTTACATCAAATACTAATGCCTAAAATCACCCCTTACGATACCCTCTGTATAGGCATTCCACGCGTCGGTAGCGTTTGACAAGATCCACTGCAAGCCCATTGATTTGTCAATACCTAATCAATGGGTATTCGGATAGACCCTTTGATTCAATCCGGAAGCAAATATTCCATTGTTTGCTCAAAAGGATTGCAAACTCGTTTTATCCCGAGTTCTTCTAACCTTACTCGGCTGCTTGCTCTTCATCGTTCATGTGAAGATAGCCAGAAACCATCAAACCACCCATGAACACGAATGGAGGGGCCAAAAAGCCTGCACCAGGCATTTCATAGCCGGTCGATGGGAGTAGGACGAACATGGCTACGAAAAAGAGTGAAATAACGGCGCCATTGGCGAGAGCAAACTTTGCTTGAGCTTTCCCCTCAAGGGCAAAAGCACAGGTTAGGCCCATGGCTCCAAAGCCGGCCATGAACAATCCGAAGAGCGCCTCCATCGCAATGCTCTGGTCGTTTAATCCGTCTGCACCCCAAGCACTTTCCGCCCAACTTTCGGCGTTAATGTTGTTCTCAATTCCACCGAGGAGCGCCATTGCGCCAGCGATGATGTACCAGATTTTTGGTTGAAAGATTTTTTTCGCATCCATATTATCATCTGGTGCTCGTTGCTTTTGAGTATTTATTGTTTAAGTTAAGATTCTGCATAATCTGTTGAATCTTAGACCTTTGAAATAGAGCCGTACGTCGAAATCGCATGGACCCCTTTGCAACGATGGGTGGGCAAAGGGTACCCAACCATGAGTATCTCAAGCATGAGTGTTCAAATGGCTGCAACGAGGTTTCCAGCCGACATGGCCTCCAATATGCCACATATGAGAAACGAACTCAGACCTCGGTGTTGAGCGCCCGGTCCGTCTCCTCTGGGTCGATGAACAAGGCGGCGAAGATCACGAA
>JABIUA010000019.1 GCA_018667575.1 Methanobacteriota archaeon
AGAGGGATGAAGATTTGAACGAACCAGAAATCGTCGAACAAATGGTCCCTAAAGTGATAGATTTAGTAACCGAACATAAAACGATGGAAGAGAAAGTCAATGAAGTAGAGGAAATTAGAGAGATTCCAAAAATAGAAGAGAACCAAGAACCGACACAACCTCCCAATTCCGATAATAAGTCTACAATGAAAGAGAAGCCAAACCTCAATGAACAGAATCAATCTTTGGATAAATCATCTTTCGAGGCTTACAAAAGCCTACTACTAACTTTAGGTTTGAAAGAGACAGCCCAAATGTTGCAGAATTCAAATCCCGATTCCGTTAAACTACTGCGTAAATCCTTGGCAACCCATGTTGGTGTTGAACCAAGAGACCTAAGAATTGACCGAATGCTCAGAGTTCTTCTTAGATTATTGCCTAATGGGGATGAAAACGACGTTGTTAGGAGCGACCTAGTTACTAGAATCAACACTTCACTTCCTAAATATAACAAGTGGATGAAGTCACGTTTAGAGGCTCGCCATTCAGGTTCAAAAGGTAATTTTCTCATGGATAGTAAGAACCTTGGAAACGCATTAAATCGTATCCCCGGCCCTGGTTTTGCTATACCACTAAACAAGGATGACAAAGTATTACCAAATTCTCAAGACTTAGGAGAACTATCTCAAGAAGTAGAAATATTACTTAGAAGTATGAATCTGCCATCTGCTAGTGGGATTATAGTAGAGGCAGCGTGAATTCACTTTAGTTCATTAAGCAATTCATTTTGTTCATCAGGCGAAAGTGATTCCTCGATTGGTGACGCCTTTACAGCTATTTGAGGAGCATCTGGTAGGGGTGCGTCTAGTGGGACTTCACCCGCATCAATCGGTGCTAAGCCCAAGCCGATAGGTGGAGGTAATTGCCCTCCTGGGAGTGATAAAGCTCCACTAGGCGGCAATGGCGGGGGCAAAGTAGCAGGTGGTAATGCATTATTCATTGGGGCTAGTGGTGGCGGCGGAGGCATTGTATTGGATGTAGGTGGGCCACTTTGTTGAATCGGGGTAGGTGGCAGCATTTGGTTAGTTTCCGGCGGTGCAGGTGGCGGTAATTGATTAGATTGTGGCGGAGCAGGCGGAGGCATTTGGTTGGTTTCTGGCGGTGCAGGTGGCGGTAATTGATTAGATTGTGGCGGAGCAGGTAGTGGCAAATCATTAGTCATATTTTGTGGAACTTCCACCTTTTCAACAGGTGGAGTGATTGGAGGTAAAGCAGGGATATTTTGGTTAATCGGGGCAGCATTAGTTGTAAGAGGGGCCATCTGGTTAGGTTGCACAGCCATAACTGGAGGAATAACTTCAGGGGGTTTTGCCAACGATTCATGTAAATCTTCAATAGATTTTGTGTCAAAGTCACCAGTCTCGATATATTTCGCCATTGTCGGGCCAATTAGAGCCATACTTGCACGAAACATTGCACGGTTTGAACCATAACCAGTTAGAATAAGTCTATGCTTTGAACCATGAGATGAGAACTCTAGAGTATGGACTTCAAGATGCATATAGATCCAACCGATCAGACCTACTCCGAGCAATAATTGACCAAAAAGAGAGAGTAATGCTACAAAACTAAATCCTAGCCCCACTATAAATGCAGCAATCCATAACCATTGGTGTTTGTGCATTAATTCATTATGGGTATGTGAAAAACCAGTTAATTTTTGTTTCATAACTGTCTTGACATTCAATCTTCTTTGACCATCCTCGCCGTAAGTTGCTTCAACAATTCTAATCAGATCATCATTGACCACTATTGAAGTTGAATTGAGTCCATCTGGACTTTCATTCAACGGGAATTCTTGGACAATATCTCTGGTTTGAGCCATTATTGGAGCAGACCTAATCGGCAAACTCCAAGGTATATTCTCAATGATATCGCTTTGTGGTGCATCCTCTTGTTCCGCACTAGGGGTAGAATCATCAATTTCTTCAGAATCAATTATTTCCTCAGTTTTTTCATCTTTTTCTTCTATTGTCGAGAAAGGGTCATCATCATCAGGCCAACTCGAAGAATCACCTTCGCTCATAAACTAGGCACACGCTACGATATTGTTAATATTCCCGCATAGATGGAAAGTACCTTTTTGACCTTTTTAGATACCTAATAAATAAAAATATGCCCTATGCCATTATTTCAATTGAATTTCCAGTGAGGTTTTGGCAATCCTTTTGTTAACAGTTTATCAGATAATTAACTTGAATAGAGCCATTATGTAATAGAGCAGAAGCACTATTGTTAGTGGCGACTATTTAGTTAAGTCGGCTGCTTGGAGGTCACTATAAGTTAGCAACTTCGCCTTTGAACTA
>JABIUA010000088.1 GCA_018667575.1 Methanobacteriota archaeon
ATTCTTAGTTCGTATGGATGAACATGATGATACACTTGAACATTGTATAGTAGACTGGTCTGGTAAGTCTACTACTGCCAAGTGGGAGTTTTGAATATGAAATTTCAAAGGAGTAAAGAAGACAATTTTCTATTACTCTTTTTAGTAATACTCTGTCTTTACCACATTATTGCTAGATTCGGATTAGCAGTTGACTTACAATGGCATACCGATGTCGGTAGAGATAAATTATTTACTCCACCGCACATAATGATTTTAGTAGGTATTATACCGACTAGCATATTCATTGGAAGTTATGTTTTTTGGTATAGTTTTTTGAATAAAAGTGAAGATAAAGTTGGATTTTATATTGGTCCTTTCATTGCTCCAACAAGTATTTGGATGATGATTTGTGGATTGATAACTCTTGTATTTGGAGGGTTATATGATGATTTTTGGCACACAAGTTATGGTATTGATACTACAATTATTACACCTCCACATGTTTGGACTTTTGCAGGTGGAATGCTAGTTGAAATAGCAACTATTGCTTTGGCATTACAAATGAAAAATAGATTGAAAGATAATTGTCCTAAATGGCTAGATTTAATTATTTTAGGCACTTTATGGGCCTTAGTATATCATTTTCATTTGGCTTTTGCTAATTTCTTGGACCCTCGCGTTTGGTCATATGAGATTCTAAATATTAACATAATTTTACACTTCATTTTTGCTGGTGCAACTTTGATGATTTTCCTCCCACTAGCCGATAGGTGGTTGGGTAAAAATGGAGCAATATCGTTGTCAGGTTCGATGCTTGGTTCTCAAATATTATTCTTGATTTTAGTTCCATTTTTAGTTTCTATCTTCATGACCAACGAGCATTTTTATCGGCCAGGTTCTCCACATACAACATGGGCTGCACACTGCCTTCCATGGTTATTGATGCCAGGATTACTTTGTGTTAAAAAGTACTCATCACTTGAGAATCCCAACTCATTGATCGCGTTAGTTATACTTGCAGATGTTGTTTGGTTGCCTACATTCATTGATTATATTCCTCAAGAGGTAGGAATTTTTGATACGCTGGTTTCTGTTGTTTTCAGTGTCGCAATCCTCCGCATATTTTGGCAATTATCTAGAGGGTTTGGCGCTTCTATTGAGAGATTATCTTTAGATAAGCAAATCAGTTTGACTAAATCAAAGAATCAGAATTCTAAATTGACAGTTATCGGTATTGTGATGATGATTTTGTTCTTGCCTATAGTTAGTGGACATACGATTCATTTCACCGAAGAAGGAGAAGGTTTTGATGCACCTAAGCGCTATTTGATAGATATTGACGACACCTATGTTTGGGTTGAATTCATGATGTGGCCGCCTAAAGCGATTACTGATATTGAGATTGTAGTTTTACCAGCAGATAATGAAACCGCAGAAATAGATGAAATTTGGATTGAAGTTGTCTATCCAAATGATAAAGGTGAAGTTCGTATGAGAACAGACTTAGAGAATAGAAACGATATTTCAATTTGGAATGGTCAACTAAATTTCCCATTTTCCGGCAATCAATCAATAGAAATTTGGCTTGAAGTCGATGGACAAACCGATTTTACTTCGATTCCAGTAGACGTTGAAGGGCCACCGGTTTTACCGGTTTGGTTGGCTTGGTTGCTTGCGATTTCTTGGCCTGCACTAATGGTTTTAATTTGGAGAAATATTTCGCATAAGATATCTTAGGGGTGAAATAATGAGAATAGTTGTTACAGGAGCCACCGGGTCTTTGGGCTCGGCACTTATGTATCGGTTAAGAAAAGACAATCATTCCGTACTTGGGCTCGGACTTTCAGAGATGAAAATCAAGTCTTTATCAGATGAAGGATTTGATATGAAACGTTGTGATATTAGCGACTTAGAAACATTATCCGATTGTATCAAAGATTGTGATATAGTAGTTCACTGTGCAGCATTTGCTGCTCCATTCGGTAGTAAGAAGAGATTTTTTCAAACCAATGTACAAGGTACAAAGAATGTTTTTGAGGCTGTAAAAAATTCTAGTGTATCAAGGGTGATTGCAATTTCTTCAGCCTCCATTTTTGATGGGATGAAGCATGATTCACCCCACACTGATGAAACTCCAGAACTAAAGTTTAGGCCAAGACACAACTATGGAGCAAGTAAGTATGATGCTGAATTAGTATGTTTGAGTCAATCGAGTAGTAAGTGGATTGGCTTACGACCTCGTGCAGTATTTGGTAAAGGAGACCAAACTCTTATTCCAAGATTGAAGAGACTTATTGGTAAGAATTATTACATGACAATAGGCAAAGGAGAGAATCTAATCGATGTGACATGTTTGTCTAATTTTATCGATGCTGTATGTTTGGCAATCAAAGCACCTAGTGGTAGTTTGGGTAAGTTCTACAATATCTCAAACGGTGATCCACGAACCTTTGACTCGATAATGCAAACCTACACTTCCAAATATTCATCTTCATTTAAGCAACGTAAAATTCCATATTATCCAGTATTTTTACTGGCCAATTTCAATAATCTAATTGCTAATTTAGTACCAGGCAAAAAATGGGAACCTCGTATCACTCCGTACGGTCTACGACAGGTTACAACATCTCTCATCTTGGATATATCCGGGGCTAAGGAAGCTTTAGATTGGACTCCAAAAAAGACTTTTGAACAAGGTATGGAGGAATTAGATTGAGCAAATTAAGTACCTTATTTCGCTATTTCTTCACACCTAAGAAGTTTAATTCACGTAATCGAATAGAAAAAATACAGAATTCTGGTATGAGAAAGCATGCTAAATTTGTTAGAAAGAATTCTCCTTTTTATGCGCGCCACTGGAAGGGCTTGAAAGATGAGCAGTGGGCCGAATTTCCATTGATAGATAAGTCGATAATGATGGAAAACCTTGAAGATTTATTAACGGTCAGAATCGATGTTAATAAAGCGAAATCATTGGCTGATGATGCGGAAAAGTCTCGAGATTTCTCTCCTAAAATAGGCCCGTATTCGATAGGCTACTCTTCAGGTACAAGTGGTTCAAGAGGTATGCATTTTGTTAGTGAAAAGGAGCAAGCAGGTTGGGCTGGATTTATGCTAGCTAGAGGGTTAGACGGATCAATATTTTCAAAGCATAGAATTGGTTTGATTCTAAGGGCAAACTCGAATACCTTTGAATCGGTCGGTTCAAATAGAATTAAGTTCAAATTCTATGACCTAATGAAGCCTTTAGAAGAAATCCATGAGTCTATTTTACAAGATAAATTAGATATTTTAATCGGACCTCCAAGTGTCCTTAGATATTTGTCAGATGTCAAGTCACCTCTAAAAGTAAGAAAACTAGTTTCTGCTGCTGAAGTATTAGATGAAATCGACAGAACACATATTGAGGCGCATTTTGGTCAAATTGTACATCAGTTTTATTCTTCGACAGAAGGAGAAATAGCCGCTACTTGTGAACTTGGAACACTACATTTGAATGAAGAGATAATGGTAATTCAAAAGCAATGGGTTGACCAAGAAAAAGGGTGGTACCATCCTATAATATCAGACTTCAAGAGAAGGACACAACCTATAATCAGGTATAGATTGAATGATATTCTAGTTGCTTCAAAACAACCTTGTAAATGCGGAGATGTAAGAGAATCTATCGACTCGATAATGGGTCGACAAGATGATATTTTCCTACTCAAGAAAAATGATGACGAAGGTTTTGAACAAGTAATTCCTGATTTCATTAGGAGAGCAGTAATGCAAATGCATCCTGAAATCACCGCATATTGTGCAATTCAAAAATCACCTGAGGAAATTGAAATACAACTCCTTCCCGAAGGACTCGAAGACATTTCTTTACAAGGATTCAAGCAGGTTTGGCAAAACATGAAAACAATCGAACCAAGCATAACATTGGCTAAATATTCATTCAAACCATCTACTACTAAACTAAGGAGAATCAGAAGGGATTTTGATTTACCGTCTAAAAATTAATGCTGAAAATACTTTGTTAACTTCTTGTTGTGCAATAGTTTTGTAATCATCTTAGCGTGATTCCTATTGAAAAGTAACGTTAGTAGAAACACATTAATTCCTCTTAGTTTAGGAAAACAGAATAGATCTGTAGATAGAACTTCGAAACCTATTCGATATTCACTAAACTAGACATTGGTTGGCAGTTAATGAGAACTAGAATCTGGGGAGGACTAGAATGAACATTGAAACTGCGATAATTGCGTTAACGGTTCTAAATCTGTTCCATCGATTCCATGGCGCTTCAAAATCGCTACGAAGCAATGTGGATTCAGTTTCCTTTAATGCCTTAATATCCAAACTTTGCAGTGAATTATTGAGAGGAATATTAAATCGGAATGTTGGTAATTGGACTCCGAGTAAGTATAGAACTGATGCAGCAGAGAGAAGGTAGATTTGCGTACCATTCAAGTTCATAACTCCCAATACGAGTGTGACTATTACTGAGATAATTGAACCAGCCCATACTAGAATAAAGAGTGGCTGATTGTTCTGTATGATTCCATCCATATGCTTGAATGCCAAAAGATACTCCTTGTCAGTGAGTTTCGCTATACCAGGCATTACAACGACAGCAAATCCAAACAATAGCCCTGCTACTAAAGAGCAGAATAGAATCGATAACATGAGGGTAATATGCAAAGGTTCCATGGTAAAGGCCAATCAAATATGTTAACAATTCTTCCTCTTCAAAGTGTACTAATAATTTAAAATAAATAACCAAAGGGTAGCGTTAGCAGCGACCCACTGCAAACCCTCAGTATTCCCATATGATTACAATGGGTAATCGGATGAACCCTTCGCATATATCCGATTCAACCGAGTATTGCTTCGTATTACAGGATCAGCGTGTGTTCATA
>JABIUA010000197.1 GCA_018667575.1 Methanobacteriota archaeon
AAAGATGTTAGGGCTACAGAGTTAACTGAAAAATTGGAACATCTAAATGTCCTTTATGAAAATTCAAAGAACGATAAAAAAATCGCATCAGTTATTTGCGGATGGCATGATGAACACATTCACACTGAATTTATGTCTAGTGAAGGAATGAATCGTGTTTGGTCTTTCCAGAGGTCGCTGGTTAATGCCACTGTTACTGCAAGAGATGGTTCTGATGTAGTATCATATCGTACAAGGCATGGTGGCGAAGGGGGGTTAGAATTGATTGAAAAGTGTGATTTGGCTGAACTGGGAAGTTATGCAAAAGAATCTGCTATCAGGCTTTTAAAGGCTGAAAGGTCACCTTCGGGTAAGTTACCTTTGGTAGCAGACAGAGACTTGACTGGTGTCTATATTCACGAAGCGCTGGGACATCCTTGTGAAGCGGATTTAGTGGCTGCAGGTGATTCATGTTTAGATGGGAAACTTGGTCAAAAGATCGGTAATGAAATCGTTACAGTTGTTGATGACCCAACTATCAGGGGCGGGTATGGGGCTCATCCGATCGATGATGAAGGATTGGACACTAGAGAAAAATGTTTAATCAAGAATGGTGTTTTGAATGATTATCTAAATCATAGGGAGACAGCCCATCATTTTGGTATTGAGCCGAATGCAGGAGCACGTGCGCAGGATGGCTTACATCACCCTCTAGTTAGAATGTCTAACACATTGATCATGGGAGGGACTCACAATGACCTCGATGAATTAATTGAAGACATTGATTATGGTGTATATGCTTGTGGTTCTAGAGGTGGCCAAGTAGATACTGGCAGAGGTTCTTTCCAATTTGCAGCACAAGAGGCCTGGCTAATAGAGAATGGTTCGATAAGCACTCCTTTGAAGGATGTTAGCGTGAGTGGATTGACACTTCAAATTTTGAAGGATGTTGATGGATTAACCACAGATTCAAGATTAGCAGCACCCGGTTTTTGCGGCAAAGGGCAAACAGTACCAGTTGGAGACGGCGGCCCAATTATGCGAATTAAGGAAGCATTGGTGGGATGATAATGCTACCAGAAGATGCCTTGGATAGACTCGTTGACGGAAGTAACCAGATAGCAAATTTATGCCGTAAGAATAAGGTTCAGCAATGGGAAATTGTAGCAATGCAATCATATGGTCACCAATTAGACATAGAAGCTGGTAAGATTTCTTTGGCAGCTGGTGGTGGTGATGGTGGATATGGAATCAGAGTAGTTGAGGATGGTAAATTTGGATATGCTCACTTGGTTGACCTTAAATCCGCAGACAAAGCCATTCAACAGGCAATGTCAATTGCACGTATTTCACCATCAATAAAGGGTTTCACTTTACCGAGTAATCAAGATTCAGGGGAAGTGAAAGGTCTGTTCGATAAAAAAATTCTCTCGATAGGACCTGAAGACCTTTTGGAACAAGCAGATTCAATCCTCAATGAGGTTTCTTCCTTGGATAAGAGGGCTGTTGTAACTGGTGGTGGTTTGGGGGTAAGTGCTACTGCAGGAGTCTTAACATCTAGCGAAGGAATTGATCACCATGGAATAACAACCTCTCATGGTCTTGGAGTTCAAGTTTCTATAGACGAAAATGACCAATTGACAAGTTCATGGCAAGGCGAATCTAGCAAGAAACTGATAGAAGTGATTCCAAATTGTGTTGCTAAATCTGTTGAGTGGGCACAAAGAACTCGAGATCCAATAAAGGTGGATAATGGAGCTGAAGATTTACCAGTGTTGATGACATCAGAAGGAATTGGGTCATTATTTTCTATTGTAATTCCCTCTGCAATACGTGGGGAAAGGCTGGCTAGAATGGAATCATTTTGGTCAGGAAAACAGGGGCATCATGTTCTTGCTGAAGATTTGACATTGATTGATAATGCTAGGATGGAAGGTGGAATTTCTTCTTCATCAAGAGATGGAGAAGGCGTGCCTACTCAACGTCAAGTAATAGTTGAATCAGGAAAATTAGTTGGTTCCCTGTGGTCAACAAGGGATTCAGCAAAATTAGTGGCTGAAGGGAAAATAGACAAAGCATCAACGACGGGTTCTGCTTCTAGAGGCGGCCATCAAAGCCCACCTGTAACAACTTGTAGTAATTTGCAATTAACCTCTAGTTCTAAATCGAATACAGTAGATGAGTTACTTGAACGAATGGATTGTGGTTATATCGTAAATAGCGTCATGGGCGCTCATACTGCTAATCCTACAAGTGGTGATTTTTCTGTTACGACCAGTTCTATTTTGAGAGTTGAAGATGGAGAGGTTATCGGTGCAATAAAGCAAGCAGGGCTTTCTGGCAATATGGCTAAAGCACTGAGTAAAGATGTATTCTTGAGTGATGATGTCCGAGTATCTGGCGGTAGTATGCATATTCCAGATATTCTACTAATGCAGGCGTTAAGAGTTAATCCAATTTGATTTTCAAGGGCATTCTTTATTTCCTGTCGTCTGTGGTATCCCATACCATGGAGGTAAAGGGAGTGTCTAGTCTAAACCAATCCGCACGAAAACCCGAAGTCTGTACTCCGCACAGGCAATGGATGAAAACAACGTCTGTCGGGGTGATGATAAATGTCTGAAAATAAATATGATGATCATATTAACGCGGTTTTATCGGAATGTCCAAACGCAGATAGAGAAGAGGTTCGAGAGGCCTTTGCAAAATATGAGAGCGAATTTTATATTCCTCCACAAGATGCTCTTCGTTCCATTATTCGGAGATTTAAGGGCGATATAGCACCATCTAGTGAAGCGAGTAGTTCCAGTAATCAGAAACCAACCGTATCTAAAAAAGTCGCTAGCCTTACAGAACTTTCTGATACCGACAAGGATATAGAGATCGAAGTTGAAATAATTTCACATAATTTAAGAGAACAAACCATTAGAGGAGAGCAAAAGCAAATCGCATTTGGTCTACTCGAAGATAATCCTTGGGATGAAGGTGGTCAAAGGACAAGATGGGAATACAAAGACTGGGGTCCAAATTCAAACATTTCTCCAGGGACTGTAGTCAGAATCGAAGGTGCATCGGTAAATGAATATCAGGGTAAAAGGTCCTTGAACATTAATCAAAGTACTCGAATAGCAGTCCTTAGGGAAGGAACTAGGCCAGTTGTCACTCCTGGCGAACCTATAGAAATCAATAGTATTCCAAATGACGGTTATGTATGCGTAGTTGGTAGAATCTTATCATCTCGCCCAGATCAAATCCATAGAAAGGATGGTTCTGGTTCACTCGATGTAGTAAGAGGCAGAATGGCTGATGAATCTGGAACTATTGGTTTTCTTTCATGGGAACCATTTGACCATGAAGTGGGTTCTTTGGTAAAGATTGATGGAGCTCAAGTTCGAACATTTAGGGACACTCCGGAACTTAATTTCGGAAGAACTACTAAAGTAGAATTATATCATGATTCAAATTTTGCAGATGCAGAATCTTTGATGGAACAAAACATAGTTACAATCTCCCAATTAAGAGATGGTTCAAGAGATGTTGAAGCAATTGTACAAATCACAGAATGGACTAAGAGGTCTTTTGTTCGTGATGGACAAGAGAAGTTCCTCTGGTCGGGTCAAATTGCAGACCCTTCAGGAAAATGCCGTATGAGTGCTTGGGAAGAATTACCAATAAGCGAATCTGATTTGCCAGTGACTGTCAAGGTCAGGGGCGTAAGAGTACGTGCATGGCAAGGAATTCCAGATATAACAGTTGATAAAGCAGACCAAGTAGAAATTCTCGAATCTACTCCATGGGACGGTTCTATAGACCTTTCAAACCATGTGGTGGAGGTTCCTTTGACAGATTTAGTCAATGGTTCCAGCAGAGTTGGGATTTCAACTCAAGGCGTAGTTGCTAGTGTTAGGGAAGACTGTGGTATAATCATGAGATGTACTCAGTGCCGAAGGGTTCTCCGTGATGGTAA
>JABIUA010000080.1 GCA_018667575.1 Methanobacteriota archaeon
TATTGTATGAACATCGCTCCATCATGCTCATAAGTGTAGAATGAGACAATGGATTTAGCGAAGCGTATGCTTTGCAGTGTGGAATCTAAATGCGTCGAAGCCAATCTACTCTATTGACTACAGTTGCAGTTGTTGTAAGTCTACTTTTCATGTCTCAATTCCCTGTTATTTCTCCGGTTTCAAATGTTCACCCAGATACAACCAATTTTGAGAAACCCCCTACCACGGATTCAGATGGTGACGGCATCCCAGATGTTCACGAAAATATTTTTTCCGAATGGGTTAATTTCACTGCGGTAGATGGCAGAGATGTCGCCATGCCGGGAATGGATAAGGATGATGCATCGGATGCTTTCGTCGATAATGACAAAGATGGTCTAAACGCAACAGAAGAGTACTGCTGGCCATATCCAGCGATTTGTACAGACCCTGGATTTTCACGAGGTTTGACGGGTGTAGTAGACGGTGAAGGGGTTCGAAGTTATCTCGACCCCCGAAGTTCTGATACTGACGGAGATGGAATGCCAGATGGATATGAAGCCTACATGTGTTTGAGAATTGGGGGTTATGATTCTATTTCACAACGCTATGACTGTGATAGTTTTGATCCACTAAATGCTAGTGACATGTACGAAGACCCTGATGATGATGGATTTGATGTCAACAGAGACGGAATACTTTCACCGACTGAATGGTACACATCATCTGAAGAGTATCTTTTCGGTTCTCCGGAAAATCATACCACTGAATTAGATGGCCTTTGGTGCATAGCAACACTACCAGAAGGTTCGATTTTAACTAACTGGCCATATATCCCAACAGGTAGTAATGCCACTTTCCAAAATCTACTTTCCGCCTGTGCAACAGATTCCTCTACTGAAATAGGGGAAGATATGTGGCTAGGTACTGACCCGCTGCTTGAAGACTCAGACCGATATAATTGGGATGGATACCTTTTAAGGAATATTTATCCTTCATTTGGTGATGGAATTCCAGATGGTTGGGAAGTTCACTTTGGTCTAGACCCTTTGAATCGTAGTAGTGCGCTATTTGACGGCGATGATGATGGATGGGACTCGAATAGAGATGGTGTCTTGTCACCTGATGTAAGCAGAACTCCCACTGCATTGAAACTGGGAGAACAACTTTCTAATTTAGAAGAGTATCAGATCTATCAAGATGATGGTAACAATGTTATTGCAGGATTGAAGTCAGTTGTGTACGATTCTACTGAAGATTCCACACTCCATCAATATCCAATTACTTTTGGCGTATCAAATGAACCATTCAGTGTACTCAACCATGATGTTAGAGATATCGAAGTTGCTGGTAAAATAGTATATATCACCACTAAGTATGGTTTGACTATTTTTGATTATGAAACAAATTCTAGCGTTGACATATGGATGCCACAGGGTGTAGAGTTATTTGACTCAGAACTGGTTTATGAAGAGGATGAACTATACGCACTTGCATTTGCATCAAGCGTCGGACTAGGAGTTGCAAGTTTGCAATTAGACGGCTTTACAGATTCACTGAGTACATGGGATTGGTCGCAAACCGAATCAATCAATTCTATCACGACTCTTCAAATTTCTAGTTCTAATTCTCATATCATTGGCCTAGGTGATAACGGAACAGGGAACGTGTTCGAAATTAGTAGTAGTGGCTTAATCGAGATAGTCCATTCCCTCGGTGAAGGAATTTCAAATTCCTTATCACAAGCTAATACTTCTGTAAATGATATCGAGCATGGACTGATGGGTGGAGATCTAACTCTTTTCGTAGCAACAGATGTCGGTTTAATGCTTGTTAAAACTGATTCTGGCAGAGACTCAACGACTCCTGAATGGCGTGTGTTCTTTTCTGAAGAAGACGTGGGAATTGATATCTCCATTAATGAATTAAGGATTCTTTCATCCGGCTCTGCAGCAAATCCTGCCGAGATTAGGGATATCTTGCTTGATGGACCTTCGCCATCCAATCCACAAGTTCTGTGGTTTGGTACACCATCAGGTCTACATCAACTAAAATTAGTTGACAATGTGATTATTCATAGCGGACTCCTAGAAAATCCTGGGACTGACAAGGTTCCTTCGAGAGAACTCAATGATATTTATTCCATCCATTCTACAGGCGAAGAGATAATTTTAGGTTCTAATCACGGGACTTGGAGTCTTTCGGGCGATTACATAAATGTCTACCAGATATTACAAGAAGAATCCATTCCAGGCTCAATAGACGAATTAGCGACATTGAAATTGGACGGTAACATGACTGTATTTGGTGCATCATCACCAGGTCAATTTTCGAATTTAGAACTTATCGACCCGGGCTCCAATGATTCTGATGGTGATGGTATGCCGGATGGTTGGGAACTTGGCAATGGCTTAGACCCTACAGACCCATGGGACGGAAAATTAGACTTTGATTTTGATGGAATTGATTTGGACCAATCTGGCGATGGAGTTATTGAGCGCTTGTGGACCAATATCGACGAATATCAGTATGAAGCAAGAACACCCGAGGGATATAATTCAACCAATCCACAAGTAGGAGATACTGATGGTGATGGCCTGAGCGATGGTGAAGAATTCTTCGGATTCTTTTATGAAAGTTCTAACTTATGGTGTCACTATAGCATTCAAATGGAGTATATTTGTGATGACTCAGCGGGCCAGTCTGCTAATGCCACATACTTGGCCTTTTCAAGTGTCGATGGAGGCACAGATCCGACAAATTATGATTCCGACGGAGATGGAATGCCTGATGGATGGGAGATAGAGAACAGGAGATGGGTAGGTTCAACATTTACAGGTGGTAATAATTGGAGTTTAGACCCAAATCGTCCTGATGATGCTAATTGGGACGCAGATCAGGATGGTTTAGTAAATCTGTGTGAATACAAATGGTCTCTAATTAAAATGCAAGCCATCGATGGAATTTTACTAGATTCTCATGGGGAATCGCCGTCTGATGCAGCTAATTGGTCTGATTCAGACCCTAACAATCCTGACTCCGATGGCGACTCGTTGCCTGACGGGTGGGAAGCAGTTTACTCATGCTCATGGGCAACCTCTAGAGCAGGTATTAACCCTCTAAACGGCTCAGATGCTTTCAAGAATCCAGATGGCGATGGATATGATATTAATCATGACGGAATTCTACAAATCAATGAACAATTCGTAAACTGGTTAGAATTCCATGTAAGAACTGACCTATTTGATTCCAACCAAACGTTTGAAGGAGTACCTCTACCAAATGGTTTCACTACTGATTTATTCGATAACATTAGTTTCTTAGGTGTTCCTCAAGCCACATTTGCTGAAAGAGCATCAGGTTCCTTACTGGCGTCACAATTAGAAATCAGTTCAGGCTCTTGTGACCCGCTCGATACAGATACAGATGATGATGGGATGCCTGATGGCTGGGAAATTTGGTTCGCTAGATGGAATCTCTTAGAGGATAAGTGGACTTTGAATCCTCTAGAACCTAGTGACCGCTGGGGTGACGCTGACGACGATGGAATGACGAATTGGGAAGAGTATAATTCAATCGACCCAATGTACTCAGAAACAGACCAAAATAGGACTTCTCCAAAATGGTTTGTTACTACAATCGGTAGTGCATATGCATTCCAAGCATGGGCAGGTGTGCTGACCGATACCTCCTTTGGCTCTTTCATCAATGAATCACAAGTGAACCTTACCGGTAGAACAGCCGACCCCAACAATGTAGATACAGATGGTGATGGAATAATTGATGGATTAGAACTTCTTTTCACCACTTGGAATCTTTCTGCTCAGAAATGGACCCTTAATCCTCTTGATCCGAACGATGGATTATTTGATTCTGATGAAGACGGAATTAATGATCTTCAAGAATTCGCCTTGGCTAATTCAAATCCGGACAATGGTATTGAGCATCCTGAGGATGCGCCACTGATGCACATCGATGGGGATTTACTTCAACCGACAGAAAAAGCACAGAGAATATTCAATATTCTCATAACTAAAGAAACAAGAGGTAAAAGGCTACTCAACGACTTTAACGACTGGCAAAACGGTGAACCTGCTAATACTTTCATTTCAATCTTGATGGGAATTACTGACCCTACAAATCCTGACACTGATGGAGATGGGATGTATGATGGTTTTGAGTACTGGTTTGCTGAATGGAATCTTGAAGAGAATCTATGGGGTATTAATCCGTTAATAGACGGTGATGTTCTGTTGGACTCCGACGGTGATAGTTTTGATTGTAACGGGGATGGGAATATTTCCTTAGATGAACGATTTTCTAATTTACGTGAATGGGAGTCTCGAAGTTGGGGTAAATTCAGTGAAAGAAATAATGTTCCGCAAGAAATAGGAGTTTTGAGTTTTGGAAATGATGCAATAGATGCATATATGGAAGAAATGGGTTATTCATATTTCGAAGCACGTGAAGGCGTCTACAACGATTTTGTCAATAAAGACCAACAGAGTGCAGATAGAATGAACAAGATAAATGAGTTGGATTCTGAGAACTTCAACCGTACCTTAATCGGTGTAGCAGACCCAACAAGTTCAGATTCAGACGGTGATTCTATTCCTGATGGGTGGGAGTACTGTTACGCAATATATGGAATGCCAGATGTGACTACTGAAACACATTGGGCTGCCAATCCAGTCAATCCTTTCGATGTCAATTATGACGGAGACCATGATGGCTGGTACGATAGAACTTCATTTGATGTACCTGCTTTACAGGGTGAGTGGGATGACAAAGATTTCACTCCTTACCAATTCATAATTCAGGCGGGTCAAGGAAACTTACCCTTTACCAATCTAATGGAATGGAATAATGAAACTCGACCTGATTTGAATGACTCTGATGGCGATTCTATCACATTCAATACAGAATTATCCGGCTCTCAGGTTGTTTCTCACGACATCGATTATAATTTATCAGATGGCCGAGAAGTATTCAAATACGGTATTAATCCGATGGATAATGACTCTGACGGAGATATGTTACCGGACTGGTATGAGTATTCGCTAGCATGGAATGAATCGAACGATAATTTCAGTTCTTACCTCCAAATTAAGGTCCAGTGGATTGATGGAGAGACTGGAGGTGACTGTATTACTACTACGACTTCATGTTTGCCATTATCGCTTGATGGGGGTATTTTATCACGGCCTGAATTAGAATTAACTTGGTTCACACTTGACCCTGCAGACCCAGTAGATGCCAATTATGACCCAGATATGGACGGAAACTGGGATTGCTCAGGTGCTGGATGTTCTTACACCCCGTACACGAATTTCCAAGAGTTCTACATGATTACCGATATTGATTTGACCTCACCCAATGCAGTTCGATTAAGTCCATTGATCTATCAAGGTCAACCGATTGATGAATGGTGGCAATTCAGAGGATATTTACTCGGCTTGGGGACAAGTGAAGAAGCCACTAAGAACTATCTGAAGATGGATCAGCAATCATCAGCTGATTTCCGATATGTTCTCATTGTAGACGACCAAGATTCAGATTTCTTGATACTAAATACTGCTGATGATGTCGTATTGACATCTGGTGAGTGGACTGACCAGTGGGACATTTACTATGCAAGTTCTCCACTCACCTCTCCAGTTCGAATTGTTGGAGAACATGAATATGGCTGGTATAATATAGATCTTGACGATGACCACATTGCAGAAGGTTCTAGCCCTATTCATTGGGATACAGATGGAGATTGGATAGTCGATTGGTTCGAGATATTCGATGACGAAGAAGATGGAATACGTGGTGATTCTTCGCCTATCAGATATGACTCTAGGCAAACTGGTTGATTTTTTTATAATAATGATTAGGAATTTATGGAGGTGAGAATTTGGGAGTAAGGACAAGGAGTAGGTGGAAAGCATTTATGCTGATGACTATTCTTTTTTTGACTCCTTTAACACCTCTTGCAGATGTACTGTCGGGCGATGTTTCTGCAACAGGAGTTTCAAGACATATCTATCAGTTCAGTGATGGAAGTACGGAATATATGGCATTGTACCAAAATAGTAGAACAGATGATGGCGCTGAAATCTCGATTCCTAAGGGAGCAGTGGTCAATGATATATCTATGACTTTATCTGGTGCCTCATCAACGGGGTGGTCAGATATTGTAGTTGACCAAAGGCCTGATTGGATGGATGGAACATCAGGATTAACTGATTCAAGAAGCGATTCCTTGACTTTAGCACCAAGTCAAATGAATAATTCTTTCATTCCCCATGGACTAGACGATGTTGCCAGTGAAAACTCTGATGCTTGGTTCGATAATGGAACTTACTCAATTAGACAACCCCACACTTCAAATTCGACTGAGAACTTATTTTCGATGCAGGTAAAGAAAGCCTCTCCCTCTTTAATTGCTCAAAGCCAAGGGGCTATTTTGAAACATCATGATTGGCTATTTCTCTCCACTTGGTCGTCCAAACAGTTCGACAATGTAGTCAAAAGATTATACCCTGACAATGCCACAGTTGAATCAACAATTATGTTAGAACAATCAAACTGTGCTCTCCCGCAAATGCCATCCAGCAGTTACTATGCCTATTACGGATTTAGAGATTGGACAGTCACAGATGATGAAAGACTGTTTGGTATATTTTCTACCTATCGCTATCACTACTCATCCAACGCTCCGACCTCTAACCATAGAATTCTTGAATTTGATATATCCAACGATGATGTATGGACATGTCTAGATTCATATGATGTTTCGCCTCAGTACGGAGATTATACTGGGATTGCATTTGACTCATCACGTGATACAGTTTGGGTTTTACACAACTCACAACGTAGAATCGTATCATATGAGTTTGATGAGGCTCAGAACGGTGGTTTCACCAGAGGTTCGACCATTTACACTTTCTTTTCCTCTTCTGGCTCAGTATATCAATGTGGTAAAACCGGTCAACAAGTCAGAGGTTTGGAAGTCAATGAATCGGCTTTCTTCATGCGTTGTCAAAAAGGCACTTCTGGAAGTCAAAATAAGGACGTCTTGGAAGCTTGGAAGATTACTGGAACCTCAGAGGTTCTAACACCATTATCCAATATAAAGCAGATAACAGTGCTTGGATATGGACTTCAGTTTGATGGTTCGAGGCTGATTACTGTTGATTGTAGTTATTCCTCGTTTTCATCGGTGACACTTTATTATCGAGAGTATGGGACTGGTTGGACTTATTCAACAGTACCCGCACCAGGTACAACGACTTGGATAGGCGAGACCATCTCTACAACAGACCCTGTTCTGTCTGTTAACGTGGAGACCTATTGGTCAGCATCTTCAATAGGTGACCGTGTCGATTACTGGATCTCAGCAGACAATGGTACACACTGGGAACCAGTAACTTCACTTTCAACAATTCACTTCGCTCATCCTGGAAATGATTTAGTCTGGAAGGCTCAGTTGATAGGTTCAACAGCAGTTTCATGGTGGGTTGATATTGATTACTATACCTCATATTCAACATCTGGAACTTGGACTTCAGACTATTATCCAACTGGCACAAAAGTCGGTAAGGTACGTCCAGAGTGGGTGGCTAACATGCCTTCAGGTACCGCCATTGACGTTCAAGTATCCAATGATAACGGTACTAATTGGCTTTCAGCGATAAATAATCAGGAAGTTAATTTCCCTGCAGAAAGTCCGGGAGATGTCTTGAGATTCGAAGTCACTTTGACTACTGCAAGTATATACTCATCTCCTTCACTAGATATTTTCACCCTCTGGTATGAAGAAGGATATCCAGATAAACCATCTATCAACATTAACGGTGTTGGCGATTGGGATTGGGAATCTTTACAATTCCTTAACGAATCATCAATTTATGTCAGTGATTCTTCAATAGTCGGTAGCGAAGTAGTATCAACTCCAACATTAGTTTCAGCCATCAACCAAGAAATTGCTAATAATGGCGATGGTGATGAAGTTGTATTCCTATCATTTAAGGCTGAAACTCCGGGTAGAATAAAGATTACAAATTTAGATGTCGAATATAAGATGCAGACTAGGGCTGTAGGTGTTAATTTAGATGGAGGACTTGGTGTTCCAGATGGAATTAAGAGAATTTTAACAGTCGAGGCTGCACATGGCGATGATGTTAATCGTGTTACTCGGACAGTTGTAGAATTGATTAATTCAAATGGAAATAATCCTAGTTTCATCTGGGAATCTGGTGATTCCTGTTCAACAAGTAGTAATCACGAAATGATAGCACTGTTTGATACCAATAATTGTACTTCAAGTATCAATAATGACGGTGTCCTAGAGATTGAAATTCCAATGGAAATACAATGGGGCTGGGATGATGAACAATCCACTCAAGCCTTAGTCTCTGTAGAAGATGATACAGGATTGGCAGTTTCATCTTGGCAAACAGACTCAATGGACCTGCAAGTTGAAAATGACATTCAGCTTAACGGAATGACTGTATTTGATGAAACCGGTAAGCAAGTTACAAATCTAGAGTGGCTTCGAGGTGGAACAAATATCAGTTTTTCTGGAAGGATCAATTTCGAAGGTTCGCAATTTTCGCCACTGCCCGGTCAATTCAACTTACGGGTCATCGGTCAAAATGTAAGTAATTCTGGCCAGCCAATTGGCGACGAAGTGATATTTTATGAAGATCAAAACCCTGGTTTTGGAACATATAATTTGACGTTCCAAACTCCAATGGAGTCTACTCCAGGTGGGATGGTGTTCTATGTACAGGCGGTGAACCTTGTGAATGGTTCTGAATATGTTAATCAGAATTACAATAATATACGCCTAATTCTTGATGGTAACTCACCTTTAGTGATCTATGCTTCTCCATTAAATGGTGAGCATTTACATGCCTCTTTACCTGCACCAGCAGGTCAGCCACTATCGATTACAGTACAAGATTCAGTTGATCCACCTACACTTTTGACATTGCATTATTGGCTGGGTTGTCGAACCATAATCGACACCCGATGTAATGATTTCAATTCAGATAATCTGCCAAATTCAGATGAATATCAAACCAAAACTTTGTCTTCACCCGAAGTTAAGGCTGGCGGACTTAATATATTCCAAGGCTTAATAGACGATTCTGTATTGATGCATGGCCAAAAAGTATCTTTCTATGTGACAGGTGAAGACGGACAAAATAATCAGATTGCCATGGGCGGTGGACCGGTTTGCCCTCAAAGTAATACCAAATGTGGCTTTGCTAATGATGAGGTACCTCCCAATTGGGACGGTGACCTTTCAACATATGTCATTCGTGAAGAGTTCATTCCGGAATTTGATATGTCAAATACATCGATAATTGGTCATAGTGATGAACAACCTCTTCACCCGGGAATTTACTATACTGCTCAGATAGTAATAACAGATGGAAATGGTTGGAAGGATATAGAAACAGTACAACTGACATTGGGTAATTCACTTTCAGACTCAGATACATCGATGTATATTACACTGGAAGAAACTTCTGATGGCTTGCCAATTGTCAGTGTTGAATCTGGTTCTCAGTATATTGCAGTCTCAAACATTTACTCAAGTGCAGAGTTTGGGAATATCGAACAGACAAAATTGATACTGAGTATAAAATTCCAGCTAACATGGCTATTTTTAGAGTCATATGATACTGATGGTGAATCACTCTTTTTGCCACATTTGTCAGTATCAGATGCCCCCTGCTCTGTTGATTCAGATGTTCCATGTAATATCGAAAATGAGGTTCTATCCAGTAATGCATGGAGTTTAGATAATGATTTCAGATTTGATTTGATGGCGGGCCATATAACAGCCATTGAACTAAGAAATGGTATCAATCACTATAATTCTAATTTTGACGAAACCAGCATTGGTGTTGGCCAGGCTTTGCGAGTCTCTGGTAGAGTAATGTTTTCAGAAGATGAAACACCAGCGCCTGCTGGAATTTTTGACATAAGGTTGGCAGATTATGAGAATCAATGGGGTACATCAATACGCGATGATGGCTATTTTGGAATGGATTTCTTAGTGCCTGTGACCCCATCGGGGCATCTAGATCTTTCACTTCAGATGACAGACATGCCCGGATTATCTGAAGACGAAACCCAAACAACTCCTAGATTGAGGCTTGCAGTAGATAGTGAAAGTCCTGTGATAGAAGGAATTAGATTAGATAATGTAGTAAGTGATAATCCAATATCGATTTCTAAAATGAACGATATAACCATACTAGTCAAGACATCTGATGATTTAGGATTTAGTGAAATGTCTTCGATAATTGTTCATTATCGAATTAGAGCAGGAGAGGCAGAGATATCTCGAGGCAGTACGGTTTTAGATTCATATTTGGAATTTGAAGGTTCTTATTTCTGGGACGGGAATGTAGATTTTACTGATGGTGGTTCAACAACTCTTCTCCCAACATATGAACTAGATATTTGGTTGTCTGGTTCTGATTATTCAGGAAACTCATTTGACTCTAATTCTAATTCTGAAAGTACTCCATTTTCCTCATGGCCGCTAGCCCTAATCGGTCCTAAAATCGATCTTTCTAGTTCCAATACTCAGATGGTATGGGATAACCCAAGTCCAGGTGCTGGAGAAGTTGCAACTCTCAACGTTGAAGCCTTTAATGAAGGCTCAAAGGGTAATGTGACATACATACTGGAGCGATTGGATTCACAGAAAAATTGGGTTAAAGAAGTACAGGTTTCTCAAGTGGTAAATACCAATTCCACAATGTATGTTTCTATTCCTTATGAATTATCTGAAGAATCATCAGGAGCCCTAGAATTTAGAATCATGGTGTTTTTGGGTGATGTGGAAATGGACCGTAAAGCGATTGAGCCGTTACTAGTCAAAGAAGAGACTGTCAGAGATGGTGAAGCATTGGCTCAACAAGCCGGTGATGAAATTTTTGGAATTACGCTATTCATTATAGCTTTGATTTCAGTATCTTTTGGTTTGTGGATGTTGGTTGTATCAAGGAGAATGGATATGGAAGATGAAAATTCTAATGATGGTCTTGACCAGACACAGGAAGTTATTGAAGAGCAAAGTCAGTACAAAGAAATTCCTAAAATAGAGAATCAACAAACTGTGAACTCTAATACCTCACAACAGTTACCAGTCCACTCTCAAGTTGCTACGCCACTACCAATGCCACTACCAATGCCACTACCAAATCAACAGATAATTTCTCCTTCCGTGAGTCAACCGCAGTTGACTAACGACCCAGGCATTGCTCCCCTTCCACCCACTGGACTACCTAATGGATGGACCATGGAACAATGGGAGCACTATGGGTGGAAATATATGGAATCCTTCAAAAAGTGAGTGATTAAATGACTAATGAATTAGAAGTCGACGGTTTAGTGACACTTCAAGAGAGGATGGTTAACCTCATCAATCAATTACAGATGCCATTGATTGAAGTAAGCATGGTTATTGGTAACCACATTAAACAACTAATGAATTCACTAAACGAACATATCGTAAACACTGGTGCAGTTTTTCCCGAAAAGGTGACAGCTCACTGGCCATTGAGTAATAATTCCAACACCGCTTCGGAAAATAAAATGGACCTAGACAAGATAATCTCTATCGTTGATGACGATAGGATGGATATTTTGGCCACACTGATTCGAGTGACACTTATTGAGACTGAAATGGCACTTGACGATGGTATCTTGGCATTACGAATGTGGGAGCAACTGGCTCGTAGTCAACTTTCTTTGGCATCTTCGCCAGGGCAATTATTTTCTCCAATTATACTTCCCGAGGAATGGTAGTCAAGTTTGAAACGATTGAATTGGTGGAGTGATATATGCGACGATTTCGAACTCAGTTTTCTCTACTGATTTCTGTACTAATTTTGAGTGGGTTTTCGGGCTGTATTTCTGATGAAGTGATATTCGGTGACAATGATCGTGGTATCCCCGGTGGACTTGTAATGGCCTGTCTTGATTCTAGCAAATACACCGAACTCGTAATTGAGGTCGATTTTGAAAGTGGTTATCAACCAAAATCGAGTAGTACTGATTTACTAAAACAAAGA
>JABIUA010000103.1 GCA_018667575.1 Methanobacteriota archaeon
ATAGCCTTCTTCGAGTTTACCCTTTCCTATCATCTGGTAACATTCAGCAACATTGGTCGACATCCAATTTACCACATCTTCAATAGTGCAATTACCATCTTTAGCATGAGTTAGCATTACTGGTAGTGAAGTTTCAACCCCTGGCATACCGCTAGGGGCTTTAGGGAATCCAAGTTCTTTAGCCTCTAATGTATGAGGAGCATGGTCAGTGGCAATGCAAATGATAGTTCCATCATGTAATCTCTGCCACAATTTTTCCTTATCGATAGCATATCTTATTGGTGGGTTCATTTTCAAACGAGTTCCCCTTTCATGTACATCTGTTTCATCAAACGTTAGGTGTTGTGGTAATGCCTCAGTAGTAATTATTGGCGTCTCAACTGCATTGCTTGGACTTTGACATATATCGCTTAGCCAGTCCGCTTCGAGTCCCGATGTCAAGTGCAAAATGTGTAGTCGGTGCCCAGTGGCTTTAGCCATTTCAACCGCGGTCTGAGTGGCTAATAATGCAGTGATGTCATCTCTCCATAGTGCGTGTGCTTCCATATCGGTTCGATCTTGGAATAGCTTAAATCTTTCATTCATTCTATCCTCATCCTCTGCGTGAACAGCAATTAGTCCAGCAGTATTTTCAAATATATTTTTCAGAGCACCTCTATCGGATACGAGTAGTGTTCCAGTTGATGCTCCCATGAATATCTTAATTCCACAAATTCCAGGAATTGCAACAGGGGCATCTGGCTTTCCAACTGCTTTTTGTAATTCTTCTACATTATCTTCAGTTGCTCCAATAAAGAATCCATAGTTGCTAATACACTTTTTAGAAGCGGTTTCTAGTTTAGTCATCATTCCATCTAAGGTAGTGATAGCAGGTTTGTTATTCGGCATATCGAGGAATGAAGTGATTCCTCCACTTACACCAGCAGCCGAACCACTCGCTAGGTCTTCTTTTTCGGGTTGACCGGGGTCTCTAAAGTGTACTTGAGGGTCTATTGCTCCTGGTAATAGGTGCAGTCCTGTTCCATCGACAAAGAGCTCGTTGTCTTCGGACTCGAGGCCCCCGCTAACGGAAATTTCAGAAATCTTGCCACCAGAAATTCTCAAATCTCCGACTATAGTTTTCTCAGGTAGCACCATTGTAGCACCACAAATCAATAAGTTCCCTTCAACACTCATAACTCTCTCCTCATCCATGGGCATACTAGGCAATGAATGAACTCTTCGGAAAGAATCAGCGTCTTCTAGCGGCCTTAGGCCTAAAAGCCACACAGACCTCATCGTTCATGTCCATATATGGTCCTCCAAGAAGATCAACGCAATAAGGAACTGCTTTCCAAATCTCATCAATAGTTTCGCGTATTGCTTTTGGCCTGCCTGGCAAATTGAATAATAGACACTTGCCTCGCGTACCGCCAACCTGCCTTGAAAGGATTGCAGTAGGTACATAATTTAGGGAAATATTTCTCATTTGTTCGCCAAATCCATCCAATACTCTATCACAAACTGAAATTGTTGCTTCTGGTGTAACATCTCGCTTTGCAGGTCCTGTCCCGCCAGTAGTCACAACTACATTGCATCCAAGTACATCTACGAATTCAATCATCACTTCCTGAATTAACGAGTAATCATCTGGAATGCATCGATAAACAACCTCTGCAGGACTTGCTAATGCTTGGTTGAAGAACTCGAGTATAGAAGGTCCTCCTTCATCCAAGTATTCACCACTGCTCGCTCTATCGCTAACAGTAATAATTCCTAACTTGACTTTATCTCCACATGTATCTTTAGAGCCATTAATTAGAGTATTGGCTTGCAAGCTCATCACCTATGCTCAGTTATCGCCATACTTCGCATGAACGTCAGCATGGAAATTGTCTAGTAGGGTATCTTCAAACAATTCAGTTTGTCTTCTCACCTTTGTAGACCTAATGTGAAGTAAAGCAGCACCAACGAAAACAATGATTATCAAAGGAATAACAGCTTCTAACTTGTACTGGTGCATGAATTTCACTATCCCCTCAGCAGTATAAGCCCATGTCACAGAAGCGATGGCTCCACCGATGAAAGTTGCAGCGAGAACTCTTGAGAACTGCATTCTAGATAATAATCCTAACATTGCTCCAACTAGAACGCCAGATGCCATGAATGGAATCCATACAAAGACAATTAATCCCCAGAACCCCCATTTGTTAATCATTTCACGCTTTTCATTTGCCATATACTCTACAGTTGAAAGGGTATTACCCAAGAATTTGGTCTGTAACATCTTTCCACCAAGGCCGTCTTGCTTTGCAACAGCAACAATTCTATCATCATCCTTGCCACCACTTTCAACACGTCCTGCGCCGGAGCGATCTGCTAGAGTTGAGATTTGGTTTCTTGCTTTTACTATCAATTCTTGACTGCCTAGTAGGTCATTATTTCTCTCGGAAATATATCTGTAAAGTTCAACTTCCACTTCATCGGTTGTTTTCTTAAATCTGAAGAACGCGAATTTTTGTGTTGGTCGGTAAATAACTGAAACAAAGATGACACTATCGTCGCTAGTGACCACAGCACCTTCCATTCTAACATCGCTCCTTCGAGTGAAGAACAAGTCCAAACTGTCTCTAACTTCGTCTTCAACTCGAGATAGTGTGTGAAGTTCTGAAAAGAAACTCGAATAGTCTTGTTCATCTTCTAATTCAGCACCCTCTGCTCCAGTTCCAACTCCAATTCCACTGTCAAAGTCTATCGCTTGATTAATTCCAATTGTTCTAACTGTTAGTTGAACTGGTTTGAAAACACGGAATATTGCGAATTCCTCTAATATTTCTCGAAGTACTTCAGCACGGACATCCTTACTATCCGAAAGAGTAGCATCAGTATTTTTGTATGGTACCATTATGTCAATAGAAAGTTCCCTAGATTCGATTTTGTATAATTCCCAATCCACCAATATACTTAGACGCTTAGCAGTCTTATTCAAAGAATCTTCTACAAGACGTGAAATATGTGCTCTAGATAATACATCATCAGTATCTTGATGGTATATTTTGTACATTATTGGATAAACAACAAGCAATGTTACAGCGGATAGAGAAAGGGAGATGAACGCCATCCACCAAGCAGGGATACCAGCAGTTCCACCAGTAAGCATTGCGGTTTCTCTTCCGCCACCTAGTTCAGCAGCCATTAGAATATAGCCCCAGTCTCCAAGGTCTTTTGTGGTCCAGCAAGTACGACTTCCAGAATCGGTGATTCTAACTTCACTTTTTGTATCGGAGTCGACAAATGGGAGGAAAGAAAAGAACCCTCCATCGGTAATTTTTAATTCGAAATCGATGGTTTTAGTCATTTTTTCACCATCTTCGACTATACTGGCATTTTCAATATCGCTATTATTGAATATTGTGACTTCGAAATATAATTGATATTCTCCTATTCCAAGCGATTCATAAGATGCTTCAAAATACGCTCTTTCATCTTTAACATCTTCCACAATCTCATTACTGATGCCAGCCCAATCCTCGTTACCAATGTCAGTTATTGAATAGTTCATCAACGCAAAACCTTCTTCAAGATTATGGCCTGCTAATGAGAAATATTCCAGGTCATTTTCCGGAAATATGTGAATCCATGGGGTATCTTCGATATTTTCACATTCATCTCCAGTATCTAGGAATGTTTGTGATGCCTTTTGGTCTAGTGTAGCCGAAGAGCCAAAAATACCACTAGACATACAAAAAATAACCAATGCGAATAATGCACCATATCCAAAACCAGCGAATAGCACATAATCTTCTTTGTTGGTTAGGAATCTTTTCTTTTTATCCTTGGACCTACGACGTCTAATTTCGCCGATTTCTTTAGCGACCTTATCTCGCGCCTTTTGCTCGACATCGACCTCAGCGATGTCTTCGGCGCCATCAATAATTTCATCGCCCATGACGCGCAGAAAGGTCACTAGCACATGAACCCAACGCTTGAAAATTTATTCATCTAGTAATAAATCTCACAATATTGTGAAGACTGGTGGGTAAGGCCGGACTTGAACCAGCGACCTCAGCATCTTCAGTGCTGCGCTCTCCCAACTAAGCTACTTACCCAGTAGTCGTGGCGATGTCAACTGGCATTTCAAGCCTTCCGAAGAAAGAATGCTGTAAAGGTTCATTCGATACCGTCTAAAATGGCTACCTGTGCTTCGAATAAAGCTTCAAGTCCAGAGTCGGCTTGTGAAAGTAAGGCGGCGAGTTCTTCTTTGGAAAATGTAGACTCTTCACCAGTACCTTGAATTTCGACATATTTACCATCACTAGTTTTTACGACATTCATATCAACATCAGCATTAGAATCAAGAATATAGTCAAGGTCAAGGTATACTTTCCCATCGATCAGTCCAACAGACAGAGCGGCAAGGTCATGAGGTATGACATCGTTTTCGTGATTTGTTCTCTCTGCTTCAGACAGAGTTGGAGCGGTCCATCCAGATTTTCTTTGTTCATCAGTTGGTCTCAAGTCAAGAGGTAGACAAATTCCTTGTGCTATCATTCTTCTAACTGCAAGTCTTAATGCAATGTTAGCAGCAGTAATCGAAGCACATCTAGTGCCTCCATCTGCATTTAGCACATCACAATCTATATTCAAAGAAATTGGGCCCAAAGCCTCAAGGTCTACAGCAGCACGTAGAGAGCGAGCAATCAGTCTTTCAATTTCTTGAGTACGACCTTTTGCGCCGCGTCTTTCTCTTCTAAATCTGGAATCAGTAGAACCCGGAAGTAGGGAATACTCTGCGTGAACCCATCCCTTAGTCGAGTCTCTAGGGAACCAACCAGGCAATCTAGATTCTTTGGTACAACACACAAGAATTACAGTATCTCCTTGGCGATAAAGTATCGATGCAAGTGCGTTTGGGGTAAAATCAATCTCAACCTCTACATATCGCATTTGGTTGGGTTCTCTCTCTGTTTCAAAATCGGTTTTGAATTTGGCCATGACACTCGCAGGACTTTTCTTTCATCAACTCTTCTCATAAAACAGTTGAAAAATTAGATGCACACATTCAAGATAAGATTCCTTTTAGCCTATTTATGGGACAATTAAAAGTAGCAATCTGTGCAGTATCTAGAACCCCTATCGGTTCTTTTATGGGCTCTTTGTCTTCCTTATCAGCCGTTGATTTGGGTATTTTAGCGGTCAAAGAATTATGTTCAAGAGCCGGATTAGACCCAGCAAGCGGTATTGTAGACGACTTCTTGTTTGGCCAAGTTCTACAGGCAGGATGTGGTCAGAATCCAGCAAGACAAGTAGCTCTTGGTTCTGGTTTACCAGTAAGCACTCCTGCAACAACAATCAACAAAGTATGTGGAAGTTCTCTTGAAGCAGCAATGCTTGCCTCAAACAGTATTCGTGCAGGTCAAAGTAAGGTTATCATCGCTGGAGGAATGGAAAGTATGTCCAATGCACCTCAGTTATTGATGGGCCAAAGACGCGGGAAAAAGATGGGAGATTCAAAATTAGTTGATTCAATGATTCATGATGGATTATGGGATGTGTACAATGATATTCACATGGGTAATACCGGCGAAACGGTCGCTAATGTCAGTGAAATATCTAGAATGAATTCGGATGAATTTGCGGTTCAAAGCCACCACAGAGCGGCTAAAGCATGGGACTCCGGATGGTTTGATTGGGAATCTTTTCCAGTAGAGATTCCTCAAAGAAGAGGAGACCCTGTTATCTTCTCCAAAGATGAGGGAGTGAAGGCAAATTCATCGGTAGATATACTTTCGAAACTTCGCCCAGTATTCAACAAAGAAGGCCAAGTTACGGCAGGAAATGCTAGTACTCTCAACGATGGTGCAAGTGCAGTTCTTCTCGCAGATGCAGAATTTGCCAAAGAACAAGGTTGGGAAATAATTGCTTATGTCGAAGATTATTACACCAGCGGAGTTGCTCCTGACCAAGTTATGAGCGCTCCAATTCCGGCAATCAGAATGCTCTTGGAGAGAAATTCACTAGATGTTTTGGATGTTGATATCTATGAACACAATGAGGCATTTGCATCAGCGTCTTGCGCCGTTGCTAAAGAAGTAGGAATTCCTAATGATAGATTCAATCTTCATGGGGGTGCAGTAAGTCTCGGCCATCCTTTAGGAAGTAGTGGTACAAGATGTTTAATCACTATGCTTGGAGTAATGAGAAGAGTTGAGGCAAATTCTGGTATAGTCACATTGTGTCTTGGTGGAGGCAATGCAGTTGCAATGTTGGTCAGAATGGACTAAATTGCTTCGAAGCAAAGATAATTTACCTTAATTTACTGATTTAGGCACTATTACTACTGTGGGTATCAAATAGGGTTGGAAGACGGCCACAAATGGGGAGAGCATGGTTTCATTTTCAGATCTAGGTATTGGCGAGAGATTAGTCAATGCTTTGCGTCAGCAAGGAATCGAGGAACCTTTCGAGGTTCAAACCGAATCAATTCCGGATGGAATGCTTGGGAAGGACGTTTGTTGTAGAGCGCCAACTGGTTCAGGAAAAACTCTAGCATTTGGTTTACCTTTAGTCGAACGAACTGAACCTGCTAGACCTGGTCGTCCAACTTCTCTAATTCTTACACCGACAAGAGAATTGGCAGAGCAGATTTACAAAGTTCTCGAACCACTAGCTTGGGAAATGGAACTTTATGTTCATGCAGTATATGGGGGAGTGTCCTACACTAAGCAATTCCGTGCTTTGGAAAGAGGAGTCGATATTTTAGTTGCATGTCCCGGTCGTCTTATCGATTTACTAGACCGCGGTTCACTTTCTCTAGAAGAGACTGGAATTGTAGTTTTGGATGAAGCAGATAGAATGGCGGATATGGGATTCATGGAACCTGTATGCCAAATCTTGGATGAGTGTAAAAAAGATCGTCAAACAATTCTTTTTAGTGCTACTCTCGACGATGAAGTGGCAGAATTAGTACGTGATTATCAAACAAATCCAGTTACTATTGAAGTCGGTCCAGAAGAAGTAAGTATCGAGAGTATGGAGCATCACTTTTGGTTGATGCCAAATTCGAAGAAATCAACAATATCATCTGAGATCATTAGAAAGTGCGGACGTACTATTGTGTTTTGCCGAACTAGAGCTGGCGTTGACAGAGTTGGTGAAGATTTAGAATATGATGGCCTAGGAATTGAAACACTTCACGGCGGCTTATCTCAAAGACAAAGAGATGGAGCAATGAAGCGATTCCAATATGGTGAATGTATGGCTCTAGTAGCAACAGATGTTGCAGCAAGAGGAATTGACGTCGAGGGTGTTAACTGTGTAATACACTACGACCCTCCAGAAAATGCCAAAGCGTACAAGCACCGTAGTGGAAGAACTGCTAGAGGTGGAGCAAGCGGTATTGTCATCTCTTTAGTTCAGAAGCCACAAAAGAAATCATATGGAAGAATTCAGCGTGAAGTCGGAATAAAAGTCGATTTCAAACCTCCTGAGTTTGTCGATTTACCTGAATTCGAAGTAGAATTCATCGCACCAAAGAGACGCCAGAGTTACGGTGACCGAAACAGAAATGACCGTAATCAAGGTCATTATAGCCAAAGAAATCAGGGTTCATTCGGAAATAGCCGTGGCGGCGGAGGCCGTGGTGGCGGAGGTCGTGGCGGCGGAGGTCGTGGCGGCGGAGGTCGTGGCGGTGGAGGCCGTGGCGGCGGTGGAGGCCGTGGCGGCGGTGGAGGCCGTGGTGGCGGTGGAG
>JABIUA010000018.1 GCA_018667575.1 Methanobacteriota archaeon
AGAACTGAATTCAATACTGAACTGGGTCCAAAGCGAAGAAGAAGAGGAGAATTACTTACTGTACCGATTGAATCTGCTATGGAGGATGCTAGAATAAGGCTGGGTATTGACCGACTTCCAAAGACAATAAAGTGCATGAAAAAGATAGCGAGTAAAGATCAAACCCCTGAGCCTTTGGAAAAGGGAATCTTACGAGCAAAGTATGACTTACCTGTGTTTAGAGATGGTACGATTAGATTTGATATGAGCGATGTTCCTGTAACTCATTTTACCCCGAAAGAAGTAGAAGTTTCTTGGAAGACTTTGGTCAACCTTGGATATACTCATGACTATGAAGGTAATGAATTGACAAATGATGAACAAATGCTAGAATTATTTCCACAAGATTTCATTGTAGCCAAAAATGCTGCGGATTATTTTGTTAGAACCACCCAGTTCATAGATGAGTTACTGGTTCGCTTTTATGGGCTGGAGCCATACTATAATGTCTCTACTCCAGATGACTTGATTGGCCACCTAATCTGCGCCTTAGCTCCGCACACTTCAGGCGGAGTATTGTCGCGAATTATTGGCTGGACCGATTGTTCTGGAGGATATGCGCATCCATTATTCCATGCCTCCAAGAGAAGAAACTGTGATGGTGATGAAGATGCAATCATGATGTTGATGGATGGATTGTTGAACTTTAGTAAAAATATTTTGCCAGCCAATCGAGGAGGGCAGATGGATGCTCCTTTGGTATTAACCACGAGGTTGAATCCAACTGAGGTCGATAAAGAAGCACTGAATGTTGATTCGGCATGGTTCTATGAAAGAGACTTCTATGAAATGACACTAAACCAACCACACCCGAAAGCCTGCTATGATAGAATGGATTTTGTTGAAAGACGATTAGGAAGTGTTGCTGCACTAAGGGGATATGGCTTTACTCATGATTGTCATTCAATATCAACCGGCCCTGCGCTATCTGCCTACAAAACTCTAGACACGATGGTCGATAAGATGGAAGGGCAACTAGAATTAGGACTAAGGCTACGAGGTGTTGATGTTCGTAGGGTTGCTTCAAGCGTTATTAGGTCTCACTTCTTACCAGATTTACGTGGTAATTTAAACGCATTTGCAAGGCAGAAAGTTAGATGCTTGAAATGCGGTCATTCCTATCGAAGAATGCCCCTTTCTGGAAAATGTATTCAGCCAAAAAAGGCATCAGGCAAAGGGCTTAGTTCGATTGGCGTGTCCAAGTCAGAAGGAGATTTGTGTTCGGGCAATCTAGCATTGACTGTTTCAGAAGGAGCAGTTAGAAAATACATCAAGGTGACTCAACACGTTATGGAAAAATATGGAGTTGACATCTACACAAGACAGAATGTCGAGTGGTTGGCTAACAGTACAGACTCACTATTCATGAATGACCGCGCTAAACAAATGTCTCTATCTGATTTCCTGTGATTAGTTAGAAGGCCCAATCATTTGCTCTGGCCTAACCCACTGGTCAAATTCATCATTTGTCAGATACTTCAATTCAAGGGCAGACTCTCTTAATGTCAATCCTTTCTCATGGGCGTTCTTTGCTATTTTAGCCGATTTATCATATCCAATGTGGTTGTTTAATGCTGTTACTAACATCAGTGAATTCTCGAGGTGTGAAGTGATGTTTTCCTTTACTGGCTCGAGACCTTCTACACAATTCTCGCGCATAGAACGACACGCATCGGTTAACAAACGGATCGAATGAAGGAGATTGTGTATCATCATTGGTTTGTAGACATTTAATTCGAAATTTCCTTGTGAGCCGCCTACTGTAATTGCAGTATGGTTGCCCATAACTTGACAACAAACCATTGTCATTGCTTCTGCTTGCGTAGGATTCACTTTTCCTGGCATTATTGAAGAGCCTGGTTCATTCGCTGGTAGCGCCAATTCACCCAATCCACAACGTGGACCTGAACCAAGCCATCTGATGTCATTGGCGATTTTCATCAAACTAACTGCTAGTGTATTTAGAGCCCCGCTAACGGCAACTACTGCATCGTGTGCTGCTAATTGAGCAAACTTATTCTCTGCGCTGATAAAAGTTAACCCAGTGATATTGGCAATTTCATCTGCAACCATTTGAGCGAATAAAGGGTGGGTGTTCAAACCCGTTCCAACTGCTGTACCACCTAATGCGAGTTCGAATAAATCATCAAGAGAGAAATCGATTCTTCTTAAGTCTGCATCTAATTGAGCAACCCATCCAGACGCCTCTTGGCCAAGAGTAAGTGGAACTGCATCCATTAGATGTGTTCTACCAATCTTAACGATATCTGACCACTCTTTAGACTTAGATGAAAGTGCATTACGTAACTCACGTAGGCTCGGTAAGAGTTCGTGAGTTAAGGCCTCTGCTCCCGCTATATGCATAGCGGTAGGAAATGTATCGTTGGATGACTGTGCTCTGTTGACATGGTCATTAGGATGTACTGGTGATTTAGAACCGAGTACGCCTCCAGCGATTTCGATACCTCGATTAGCTATTACCTCGTTTGTATTCATATTAGATTGAGTGCCACTACCGGTTTGCCAAATTCTCAGAGGGAAATGGTCATCTAAGTCTCCTCTGATTACTTCTTGCGAAGCGGCAATAATTAGGTCACCTACTTCGGGGTCTAGTTGTTTCAATGCGACATTGGTCTTTGCAGCAGCCTGTTTTAGAACACCAAAGGCGCGTATAACCCCCCTTGGCATTCTATCTTCGCCTATATCGAAATTAATCAAAGAACGAGCGGTTTGGCAGCCATAGTATCTATCAGCAGGAACATCTAATTCGCCCATTGTGTCAGACTCTACACGAATTTCCCCAGATAAGGATTCTAGGGTGCTTGAAGGGGAATCCTTCTTCGAAGAAGTAGGAATCGTTGGACTTAGAGATTCCTCGATCATCCGGCTAATTGTAGCACTACGTCCTTGTTTTCCCTTGCCAACCTTCTTATCCAATCTCAGTGCTATCTCTTCTGGAATACTGATGCTGATTATTCGCCTATCGCCCGCTCTATGCTTTGACATATCTAGGGGATAATAATTAATTATTAAATAATATCGTCTGCAAGATGATGCGTTTTATAATAATTAATTAATAAATAACATCAGTTGACTACTGAACACCGGATGATTTGTTGCGGAGTTGCTGGTCTATCACCGGGCAACTTTCGGCACCCTTCTATCGCCTTGACAACGTCCATACCATCTGAAACTGCTCCGAATACTGCGTGGTTTCCGTTCAACCACGGAGTAGCCACAGTTGTTAGGAAAAATTGTGAGCCGCCGGTATTACGGCCTGCGTTTGCCATCGAGAGAACTCCTGGCTTGTCGTGCTTGAGGTTGAGAGCAGATTGCTCACATGGGATATTCCACCCTGGGCCGCCGGTTCCAGCTCTTCTTGACATTGGGTCTTTGGAATTAGGACATCCTCCTTGAATCATGAAATCTTCAATAACTCTGTGAAAATGTAATCCGTCATAGTGCCCCATATTGACTAGTTTGACGAAGTTGGCAACCGTATCTGGCGCTTCTTGGTCGAACAAATCAATCGTAATATTCCCTGCTGATGTCTCCATTAGTACTTGCATAACACTGCCAGCGTTAGGCAGGTCATGAGCATTGCCATATTACTAGTCGCTAGTTCACTGCTTTAACCAAGGTCTGAAGTGTTGGTCTGCATATGCACGAGCATAGTCTGCTGGGTAGCCTGCTGCCATCAATTGTTGCTCATATGCAAGTTGTTCAGAGGTGATATTTGGGTCTGCACCAATTCCTGCTACTGCAGCAAATCCTGCTTCAGAATAAGCCTTTTCTTGCATTGCAAAGCTATCGTTCTTTGCACTTCTTCCTCGAACAAAGAGTAGTGTTAGAAGAACTAATATGACTATTCCGCCGATCAAACCTAGCGTTATAGGAGCCATACCCAGAATTTTCGTTTCTGATTCTGCATCATCTGTTGAGTCTGTGTTAGCATCGTTGTTTCCATCGCCGCTACCAGTATTATCCCCGCCATCGGTCACATTACCTGTAGTGTCTCCAGTATTATCTCCTGTGTTATCGCCAGGATTGGTTGTATTCGTATCATTGCCACCTGTTTGGCCGTCGCCGTCACCATTGCCGTCATCCAATGGACATCCATCTGGGCCCACTAGTTCGCCGATTACGGTATCGTTACACGCATCATTTTCGTTTAGAACGCCATCTTC
>JABIUA010000113.1 GCA_018667575.1 Methanobacteriota archaeon
AGACCTTTCAAACCATGTGGTGGATGTTCCTTTGACAGAATTAGTCAATGGTTCCAGCAGAGTTGGGATTTCAACTCAAGGCGTAGTTGCTAGTGTTAGGGAAGACTGTGGTATAATCATGAGATGTACTCAGTGCCGAAGGGTTCTCCGTGATGGTAACTGTAATCAACACGGTGATGATGAAGGCAATCAAGATGTTAGACTTCGATTAGTCATCGATGATGGTATGTCTACTTCCTCTTTGTTAATCAATAAAGAGGCCACTTTGAACTTACTAAACACTACTGAGGAGAAAATCAAGGCAGAAATAGATTCTGATGGTCAAATAGAGTTTGTCCAAAGACTTAGAGGAAAACTTCTCGGCCGACTAGTGATTGCTTCTGGAAGAACAATAGTAGATGAACAAGGAGCAATGATATTGGCAGATAAAACAGAACTTGTTGAGCAAGACCCTGGATTGATATCTACTGAAATCAGGGCGCAATGGGGGGTGCAATGATGCAATCCTCACGTTCAATTAAGAGACAATCTGCATGGCACATGCTAGCATCTGAGTTTGGAGAGTCTACTCTGAATGAGAAAGGCTCAGGAGAGTTTGACCCATCATTTGTAATTACTAAATTGGGTTCAAAAGTCAACAGAGTAATAGTTGCAGGTCTTTTAGAAAGACTAGAACCTAGAGATACCGCGAATGGTTCGGTATTGTATCAAGGTCAAATTAGAGATCCATCTGGAGTTCATTATTTTTCAGTCGGTGATTATGCTTCTGACTCAATGAGAGAACTCACTTTGCAACTATCGCCAAAGGTAGAAGGGGGGGAGCCAATTCTACTTCTGATGGTTGCTAAGACTCGTTTATTCCAAACAGAGGAGGGAGCGATTTATACATCTCTTAGGCCTGAAGAAGCTTGTGAAATTGATAGTAATAGATATGCTACTTGGCTAACTAAAACTTGCCAAGATACCTTGGAAAGGATGAAGATATTCACAGATTCATTAGATATTGAACCTACGATTGAAGCGTTGACTAAAGGAAATGTCGCAAGTCATATGGTAGAAGGTCTAGTCTCCTCGAGAAATCATTATGGAGAAATAGATTTAGAGCATTATAACCTCAATATTATGCAAGCACTAGATATTGCCGAAGGTAAGATAGAAGCAGCATCTGTTCCTCCTCAACAACAGATTGTTTCGGTTTCGGAAGATGATGGTGGTGATAATCCTGATGGTTCAGATGAATTAGGAGATATTTTACTAGATATTATCAAAAAATTAGACCAAGGAGAAGGCGTTGATTTTGAAACACTGATTACTAATGCGTCTGCGAGAGGCTTTTCTCGTTCAGTTGCAGAAGAGAAAATAGAATCTTTATCCGATGAAGGTTCAATTCATGAACCTGCATTTGGATGGTTTAGAATCGTTTCTTGAAACGTTTTGTCCCAACACATTCAAGTTCTTTCGCTTGTGTGCTTGTCCTAGAGGTCACTATATGGCAGGAATGGATTTTTTCATCCGCCCGGCTACGGGCACGACTAGCGCTGATTGGGTAAGAATACCTGATGCAGATATAAAAGTAAGATTAACACGCAGAATGACTCGTACAATAGTTCGAGGCGAAGAAGGTGACAACTTACATGACGAGGGCTCAGAATCGGCTATTTACACCATCAGTGGAGAAATGCAACTTGATGAGTACAAGAGAATTTTGGCTATGTTCCGTTCCGGTCAACCATGTATCCATGACCCCTTTGAAGAAAGAGATGTCAAGGTAGTTTTCGCATCGATGGAATATGATGGTTCAAATGAATCATTTAAATTTGAATTAATTGAAGATATAGTGTGAGGTTTTTTTTGTGCGTTTACTAGAGGAGAAAAGAGAAATTCTCTATGTAATACGCACCATGGACGTCTTAATGTCTTCAGGAGTTGGCCTCGAAGCTGCAATTCATACTATTGGTACAGGTGGCTATGGTATCATATCAAGTGATTTTTCTACAGTCATGGAAAAATTACGTTCCGGCAAGTCTAGAGGTCTTGATAAAGAGATCAAGGCTTTAATGAATAAATCTGAATCCGAAGGGTATCGAAGATTACTGAACACTATGTACGGTAATTTAACTCAAAACACAGACTTACTTGAAACTCTAAGGAAACAAGGTAAAAGGATGGAAGAAGATCGAAATGAAGAGGTAAAGAAGTACATTGAAGATCTTAGTGGCGTTCCTGAAACCTTACTTTCTATTGGAATGATCGGTCCAATTATTCTTGCTATTGTCGGCTTAGTGCCACAATTACTAGGTGATGGAGCAGAGGCAATAATGGGTACCATAGATCAAGGTTTGATAAATTCTGTAGTTAATGGTGGATTAATTTTTACTTTGATTGGGATGATGCTTATTGGCTTGAAAGCACACACTAAGGATCCAGGGTTGTAGTGATATTATGATTTTTGAATTCCTTGAGTCCTTCAACGATCAGATGTTACTACTGATATTGATCGTCTTAGGAGTCGCTTTCTCAGCAGGAGGAATTCCACCTATCATAGAGAGAAACCGCCGCAGGAATATTGAGAACCAATTACCTAGTTTGTTAGAATCATTATCAGATGCTGTAGGGGCTGGACGAGGAATTCAAGAAGCAATGCTGGAGCAAGGAAGGAATACTCCTGGTGTTCTTGGTAAACTCTTGACTGAAACTCTTGAGTCTAGCCACTCATCCTCTTTCGATGCTGCACTTTCTGCATTTGCTTCCAAAACTCGCTCATCACAAGTTCAAAGAGTAACAGTTCTAATTGGTACAGCAATAGAACAAGATGCTCCTCTACAAGGAATTCTTTCCGACTTGTCTATGGACTATGAGAGATTAAATGATTTAATGAATAAAAGAGAAAGTGAACTTCAAGGCAGAGGTATACTGATAATTTTATTCGTTTGTATTGGACTTCCAGTATTAATTGCATTTATTGTAGGGTTGTTTGCACCAGCAAGTAAAGGTTACCAGATAGATACTTTCAATCAAACATTTGCACTGTTCTTTGCCGCTTCATCTGCAATCGCATCATTGGTATCTGGTAGAATGTTGGGTAGAATGAAAGATTTCCTTTGGTGGTTACCATTTTGGATGGCTGTTTCAATGGGCCTTTATTTGGGCGCAGTTAAGATGATTGGGGGTTA
>JABIUA010000017.1 GCA_018667575.1 Methanobacteriota archaeon
CTTCTAGCGAAGTTAGAATTATTACACTTAGGACAATCCCAGTCGCCATCATTTGAGTCATTTCTTCCTCGATTACCTCTGTCGAAATTCCCACGGCCCCCGTCTCTGGAGCCTCTATCGAAATTCCCACGGCCACCGTCTCTGCGACCACCATCTCTGGAGCCTCTGTCGAAATTTCCACTGCCACCGTCTCTACGGCCATCGCCTCTAGAATCTCTATCTCTAGATGATGGGTATCTTTCTTCTCGTGGCTTTTTAGCACGGATATTAACTTCTTCACCAACTAGTGAGTTCAAATCTAATTTACGATCGATGTGCCCAACGTGGGCCATTGGCGAATCTGTATTCCCCAGTACACCGTCAATTTTACCGATATAAATCCCATCTGAGGCTCTAATAATGATTGAGTCAAGAGCAGGCGAAGAGCCTCCAAAGGAAAGTAGTAAGCCACCTTCGTGGCTCATAGAATCTATAGTACCGGAAAACATGTTAATCACTTTTATTATTGGGAGGTTGCGAAATCATTCTTCTTGCTTTCTTAGAGCAAACGCAGCCCCTAGAAGAGTGACAGTCAGAGTTGCCATCAAAGAAACACCGGGTAATCCTGAGCTTTCAGAATCTCCGTTATCACTGTCAGTTGTTGATTGCGAGTCGTCATCATTTGCATAAGGGTCCTTTACCATCACGCTAAGAGTGCTTATGACGCCAGATTCATCAGTTGCAGAGATTGTGACATCGTAATCAGTAATTCCTTGTTGAACACATGTAGCGATTGAAACATCGATTTCCCAGTTCTTTCCAACTTTAGTGAAATCAGATGCCTGTGAGCCACACAATGCCAGTGAAAGAGTTACTGCTTCACCATCAGGGTCGATTACTTCACCTTTCAAAGTGAATTTCAATCCACTGGCATCCCAAGTTCCATTCTTTCCTTCGAAGTTAACTTTAATTTCTAGGACAGGAGGTAAACTTACCTTTTCTAGACCGAAGTCTAGCATAAAGTCGAAATTCAACATATTGCTGTTTTGAGCGCTACCCATAACCATTACACTACCAGGTCTAAGTCCTTCCATAGGTAGTGATATTGTCACAGGTGCGTTGGTTATTGAAGCAGACCGCATGGTCCCCATTATCTGCATTTGATGCGCATGTGCTGCTACACTTAATTCACTTACCAGTCCGGTAGGAGTTACTGTGAAGTCAACATTTTCACCATCGGTAATTTCTGCAGTCGCAGTGAATGGCTGTCCAAATGTGAATGTGAGTGTATCATTGTTTTGAGCGCCAAATGGGTCCTTAATTGCACATTCAGCAGTAGTTATAGCAGTTCCAGAAGGCGATGTTACTAGGAGGTCGCCATCTTGATTTTGTCTTGAAGACCAACCCACATCAGCGAATGTACACTCTAGATTCCAACCATTTGTGTCGCTAGCCCATGTGCTAATTTCATCTCCTAATACAGCGGAGTATTCTCCACCATTCATTATTGGAATGATTGTATTATCGCTTGGAGCAGCGCCAGTCCATTGTGGAATATCATTAGATTCTGGTGCATCAGTGGTGAAATCAATAAAGAGATTTCTTCCAATTGGCCAGTCCGCCTTATCATAGTTTACTTTTTGACTGACTCTTAGTCGTCCATCCGGAAGATAAATTTCTTCTGGTTCGAATGAACTTATCTCGACACCATCATCTCTCATGCTAAAATTAGCAATTCTAAGGCCTTGAAGTACAGGGAAAGTTAGCATTAGCTCTGCATTTGTCATATTTGTTACATTTAATGCTAGAGTAAAGTTAGAGTCACCTTGGTTTGGTAGTTGATCGAATCTTAAATTATTAGATTCTCCATTTTTAACGAATAGTGAAATTTGGAGGTCGTCAGTAACACTAACTGGAACTTCTGTACAGTTGGATGATGCCAGTAGATTTTGACAGTTACGTTCTTCAGAGTTGCCCTCAGGTACTAAGTCAACTTCGTCTAGAGCAATTCCTTCTTCAACAAATTCAAAGTCATTCCAATCAACACCACCACGGTGAGGTATTCCTTCACGGAGTCCGAGCCTTGTATCCATATCTTCAATACACTTTGGCCCAATTTCTCTTACTGCTTCTCTTTCATCGGTACTAATCCATGAGTTGTTTCCACCGGGTGCTCCATCGAAGAGTCCGTCGAGATTTTCTCTAACTGTTGCTGAGTTACTTCCGTTGACATATGCTGTAGCGCTCATACTCGAAGTAGCCCAGTCATCTTCGATATCTATGTCGAATAGAGCAAAGTTATAGTCGAATAAGTCTTCAAATGTTAAACCTGAACAATCAACATCATCCAGTTGTCTTCCGCTTGCTTCCATTACCTTCTTTTCGTCTAGTTGGGACTCTTCAGCCAGTGGCGTAAGGGTCATCATAATCATCAAGATAATTAGTCCGATTGCGGTCGAATGTACAGTGAAACGGTTTCCTGCCATATCGTTGCCTATTCTCCGCTCGTCTAATACTCTTCGGCCTCTTGAAGTATAAATTTCAGTTTATGGCTGTATTATTTTCATTCTAGAATTGAACCAATACCACGGTACGAGAGACCAAATCAAAGCAACAAACCACGAGATTAGCGGTGAAACTCCTCTTTCTACACCAGTTAATCGCGTTTCAAGTAAATGATGGAATACTCCATTGGGGGAAAATAAGTCCAGTACCCCCTCTAAATCTATCCATTTGGGGTCATTTTCTTCTCCAATTGAAACTCCAGATGCAAATGCCACCATGGTAGTCACTAGAGCCCAAAGGAAAGTAAATAGGAACCATACACCAACTCCAAAAGCAATTGATGTGCCCTGTTCTCTAGCGTGTGATGAAGCGATTAGTGAGAACAGAACATACCATAACAAGATCAATGCTACAGAGATGAAGGATGTTAATGCATCTATAATACTCGGCCAATCACCCATACGATAGTTTACGATGACATAGGAAATAGCCCATAAAATCCATGTTGGTATGAGTATCGCTAGCCAATGTCCAACCACCAAAGACAAAGACTGATGCGAACGTTGCATAGGTTGTGAGAGTTTGATTTCTAAAACTCCGCTTGCTCTATCTTTACTGATCCCATCAAAAGATAGTAGAACTGCACACATAGTGGCTCCAAATACAATCCCTAAACTGGTATAGAACATCACTTCAGTTGCCGAAGATGGAGTTATCCCTCCAGGTAACATGACTTTAGGGTCTGAAAATCCCCATGCCATGCCTGGTATGAACAGAATTAGTATTGGTAACATTATCGCCATTCTAGCAGAGAAGAGTCGATTTGAAAGATGCGCTATTGTGACGCTTCGAACCTTCTTGTAACTACTCATTCCTCCTCACCTCTAGTTTTGTAAGGCATCATTGTTGAAGATACTACGTTAAACCCGATTTCCTCCAATTCAAGACCTGTAGCAGAACATATCATTTCCACTATATCTGTATCTTTGGATTTCCAAGTATTAATCTTAATATTAGATGATACTAACTTGTTTAGTAAATTATCATCTTTATCTCTAACCACAACAGTCCAGCCAAGCTCTGTATGCTGAGATTGTAATATAGAATTAGAATCTGTGATTATTTTTTCAAAGTTAGGCATCTTACCAGGTCCTTGAATTTCTATACGATTATCCAATTCAAATTCGCTTTCGATGTCTTTTAATGTTCCCTCAATTAGTAATTGACCCTTGTGAAGCAATGCGAGTCTGTCGACTATATGCACCATTCCAGCAACTCTGTGCGATGATATAATAATTGAAACTCCTTTCATAGCCAACTCATTTAATAATTTTTCAAATGCCCTAATTGCTACGGGGTCTAAGCCGTTGAATGGTTCATCTAGTAAGAGAATTTTTGGTGAACCAAGTAATGCGGTTGCTAGAGTTAACCTTTGACGCATTCCTTGACTGAGTTGGTCTAACTCTGAGTCCTTCATTTCAGATAGTCCGACCATAGTTAGAATTCCATCTACTCGAAATGCGACTCCTCGCATTTCAGCAATATCTTCCAATGCTCTTTTCACGGTTGTTTTACCCTGCCATCGAACTTGCTCAGGCATGTGACCAACTACAGAGCGAAGTTCCATTTCAGAGATTGATGATAGATTATTTGATTTTGATTTATTATATTTTATCTTGCCTTTTTGAATTGGATAAATTCCTGCTAAAATTCGCATCAAAGTAGTCTTACCAGCACCATTAGGTCCTACTAATCCCAATATTTGACCTCGGCGAAGTTTAAGATTGAGCGAAAAAATACCGGAGCCTTGTGTTTTTCCAAATGGTTTGGACAAACTCCGTGAAGAGATTGAATGCCTAAATGCGGCATCCTCCAACTCTAGCACCACATCCGACATGGTTTGGCCTTGAAGTTATCATTTGACAATCTACCGTTCGATGCTGGATATTACGAAAGCCTCTTTCAATATGACATATGTCCAGTGTCGAGGGTCGAAATGTTTGGCGGTGTAATTACAACACTCCTTCTTTTGGCACTAGTTGCAGGTCTTGTTATTTACAACAAGAAGAAAATAGAATCTGAAGGGCGTGATTTTGATAGAAATGAGATAATCGGTGAATATGGAATTGAGGTTTTAGCCATCTCAATTTTACTTTTATGGATCGTACCATGGGGATTATTCATAATAATTCCAGTAATTTTACTTATTTCTTCAGTCAGTCCGGCGGGTAGACATTCATGGAAACAATTTACTAGAACACGAATCTATGTTATTCTGTCTCTATGTATGGTTTTGATGGCTGGAGGTTTCATTCCAGTATCAGAACCAATTTCTCCATCACAATGGGGAGAACCTATTCTCAAAGAGAACCCAAATGCTCCAATCTATCCTTCGGGTAATCAATATACATGGGTAATGCTTCCATCAGATGGAGGATTAAATGTAGAAATTGTGCAATCGTTAAAATTACGTATTCCTCATCAATTCAGTCAATTAGCATCAGCTTCAACATCTCTTAATCTAGCGGATATTTTCAATATGGAGCAATCTAGATTGAAGCAGGCTGTGGAATTATTAGATGAACAAATAGTGCTGAATTTAGATTCAGATGAAATGAATTTAGTAGAGATAATATCTGCAGATAAACATAATTACGTCGATTCAGCGACAGGAAATGAGTATAATTTAGATATTCGGCTCTATGAATTGAGAAGTCTAACATTGAGTTCAGATATTGATGGATTTAAGGTCGGTGAGGTACTTTGTGCAGCATCAGGTACATGGGGTGGTGAACTAGACTTGTTAGTAATAGTTAGACCAATAAGTCATTCAGGTATTCAACAAGACCGGTTTGCTGAGACTCTTGTATCACAATGGATTTCCTCTAGATAGAGAAATTTGTATAAATTTCGTATACATATTATTGATAATGAATAATTAAACCGACTATCATGGGCGAGCGTCTTTTGACTGTTGATTCAGTAGTCGAAAAGTATTGCATCTCCAGTAATAGAGTCAAGAGTATCATTTACCAGTCCCTCGGTTCACTATTCACATTATTTGCTTTTATTGGCATATTCATTCCGGGTTGGCCTACTGTATCTTGGGCTGTTCCGGCTGCTTTCTTATTTTCCTTGTCAAATGAAAAATTGTTTAGATGGTCATTAACAAACAAATTCTTTGGTAAGAAAATGTTTGAATATTATGCTACTGGTAAATCATTGCCTAATCATGTAAAATATATTATCATGGCAATGGTTGGCGTAATGACAACTATTTCAGCATACTTAGTTTGGTATGTTTCTACTAAAGGTGACGGTACATTATTCGAAACCGATTCATGGAATGGTGCGGACAAGTATGCTATGGGCTCTATTACAATTTTATTTATTGGCCTACTAGGCATGATTTATATCAAATATTTTGTAAATACACGTAACTTCAGCCAAAGTTGAAGTTTTTAGGGCAACCAAAGTTTATAATTCACAGAAGAGCCCCAATATCATGTCTAGTTGGTTGAAGAGGCTCCTAGCCGGGGTTTTGGTTGTATTGCTCATTGGAGGTAGCGCTTGGTATTTCTTAGTGTCCAATTATTCAGCAGAGTTGACCACAGAGAATGAAATTTTATCCGAGGATCACCCCGATAAGGTTTCAAATCAAACTTCTGATAACTTGCTCCAACTTTCATTTTCATATGGAGAAGATAACCTTGATTGGTCTAAGTTGGCTATGTCAGTTAGTGATGGTGTAAATACCTATGATTGTACTAAAAGCGGTCTTACCTCTAGTATAATTCATGATGGCGTCATACAAACCAAACTAAACTCGGATGGTAATAGTTTTACGATTGAGGCCAACTCCGATTCAGATGATTTTGTATCCCTAAGTTTCTCCGATATGCAACAGACCAACGATAGCAATTACAGTATCAGTTTTTCTAAAACTGACATATTTCTAGGAGAAAAGGTCTCCGGATATGTTTCAGATGAAGAATTTCAAAATGTAAATACGGTCCCTACTGGAGAGCCGACTGAATCATCCGATTCTAGATTAGAATGGTACGATTATGATATTTCAGTTCATCGAGTCATACCCAAGGAAATAACTTACATCGTGAACGAAAGTAATATTTTTTACAAAATACAATTCCTAAGTTACTATAATTCGAATGATGAATCACGGTATATTTCTTTTATTATTTCAACCATTGGAGACGATGATTCTCCCGCTCTTAGTAACGAAGATTTGACTAAGGAGTCACATTGTATTATCTCTTCTACCAATGATACAGTTTGGAAATATGATGAAGTAATTTCACTATCCGAGAATAGTTTTGATATCTGTAGTATGTCTTGTTCGTTAGAAGTCCATGTTCGCTACCTAAACCAAGTAGTGAAAGGAATTAGTGAACTTGAAGTCGAGTGAGGAAAGTGTATTTCTGATTTTTTAGGGGGGCCTAATAATTATATATCAGCCACTTTTCGGCCACCCTAAAAGAGTGATTAAAATGTGGAAAACAAAACTTGCGAAATCGAGCCTAATGGTACTATTGATGTTGACAACAGCTATGGCTGGATGTATTGGTGGGGATGATGAATCATCTTCTTCAAGTGATAACTGTACTGGCGATGAATTGAAAATCGCATATGAAATTAAAGAAGACCTGATTGATACTGAACTATCAAACCCCCAACAAATAGCGGATTATCTTTGTGAAAAGTTAGATATGGACGTATCTCTGTATGATGTTGGAAGTTCAGGAATTGCTATGGAAGCACTTCGTTTTGGAAATGCTGACATTGCCATGAATATCGATGGCGGACCTGCTTGGGTTGGCTGGAATGCATATGGCCTAGATGTTATGGCTGCAGATACCAAAAGTGATGGTCGTGCTTACTATGATGCCCATGCTTGGGTCAAATCAGACTCTGATGTAGCAGCTGCCCATTTGGACAATGATGACTCAACCGATCCATTTTCTCTACTTTCTGGTAAGACTTCTTGTCACACTGGCTGGTTAAAGTCTGCTGGAATGTTGATGCCCATGGGTTATCTAATTGGCAATGGTTATGTCACAGTTCAGGGAGATATGTCGGATACTGAGACACTCAGAACTACAATTAATGATTACTTTGATGGAAGTACGAGTTCTGGCAATCCTGCTTCGATTCCAGAAAGTGGAGCATTGTATTCAGGATATGACGGAGCAATTGAATGCTTGAGTTCTGGATATGGAGATGTGGCTTTTGTAAAGGATTCGACACCAGGTTCATATTGTGCCAATGAAGATACTACACTGAATCAAGCATGGTGTTTAGATATGACTCAATATGTCGCATTACCGAAATTTGGTTCTTCTCCTAGTCACTCTGTTATGTACAACAGTGATGTACTTGCAGCAGATAAAGTGACTCTTATCCAAGATGCTCTTGTAGCGATGAAGGACGATTCAAGTGGTTTAGATATCCTAAGCAATGTACTAGGTACAGAAGCTATGATTTCTACAGACACGGAAACTCACTTGGGAACCTACGGAGATGCGCTTCAAAACATCCCTGGTATTTCTAGTAAGTATGGAAATGCTTTCACAAATGGCTCTCAAACAGCTCCAATAAAATCTACAATTAATGTTGCATATTATTTGGCTGATGACGCAAGTGCAAATGCTGATGCTCAAGGTATGGCAGACAGACTCGCCTCTGACCTTGGAGTGAATGTCAACTTGTATGACGTGTCCTCTGAAGGAATGATAATACAAGCTTTGAGGTTTGGAAATGCTGATATTGGATTTATGGAAGGTGGTCCAGCATGGATTGGTTGGAAGCAGTATGGTCTGTCGGTATTGGCGGTTGAAACAACCACAATGTACGGCGATACTCATTACAATGCCTCTGCATGGGTCCTAAATGGTTCAGATATTGCGAATGCTCACTTAGATGGCGACGAATCAACGGACCCCTTCGCATTAATGGCTGGTAAAACTTCATGCCACACTGGATGGCTCAAATCCGCTGGGATGCTGATGCCTATGGGTTATCTCATCAAGAATGGTTACGTGACTGCAGTTGGCGACGACTCTGATATCAATTCCCTTCGCACAACAATAGACACTCATTTCGATGGTTCAACAAGTAATGGAAACCCAGCATCAATACCTGATTCTGGTGCTTTATACTCTGGATATGGTGGAGCCATTGAGTGCTTAAGTGCTGGATATGGTGATGTAGCCTTTGCTAAAGGTGATGATTTTAGTACTCCTGAAAAGTATTGTGGAGATGACGATGCATCAGAAAATGAAGATTGGTGCCTTGCAATGGATCAATACATCCAATTGCCATCATTTGGACAATCTCCAAGCCACCCTGTAATGTATAACCCAGATAAGTTAGATATCCATACTCGCAATGCAATTTTGAATGCAATGTTGAGTTGGAACGATGAAATGTGGATTGAGGACTACCCTATGGGCGGCCAAAATTATACTGGATGTTACAACATAGTGACCCACCAAGTTGCTGATATTCCTATGAATCAATGTGGTGGAGAGATTCTATCTTCAGTTACTTCTAAGGGTTATGGATTAAAAGCAGGAAACAGTCAAAATCATTTGGCTAGCTATTCCGACCTTTTAGGCTCGGTACCTGGACTTTCCGAATATTACCATTCTGCAGATAAGTACGGCATCACTGATGCTGAAACTTCTGAACAGGAATGACCTGCTTGCTCTAAATAGAATAATTCTACGGAGTCATGGTGTTGGTTGCTTGGTAGTCGAAAATCCCCCCTCCCGAGGCGGTGATAATGTTCAAAAGTTGGACTCTGAAAGTATCACTCTTAGAGGTCTAACTGTTGGCTATGATGAGGCATTGGTCCTTGATATCAACAAGACAATATATCCCGGAGATACAATAGCAATATTGGGTGCTTCAGGTATTGGAAAAACCACTTTGATGAGAACTATTGCCGGTTTAATTCGGCCATTATCGGGGGAGATTTTTCACGATTATCCTAGGAGAGGAGGAATTGGCTACATTCCTCAAAGATTAGGCCTAGTTAGACATTCTTCAGTTCGAAGTAATATTACTTTAGGCGCAAGAACGAGGAGATCAAAATGGTACCCATCGTGGTATCCTCTTGATAGTTCTCTAAAGGAAGACGTAGATAACGCAATGAAGGCATTGAAAATTGAAGATATTGCTGATGAGCCAGTTAGAATTCTTTCCGGTGGTCAGCAAAGACGTGTGGCAATAGCAAGAACCCTTGTCCAAAGACCTAGAATAATACTTGCAGATGAGTTCTTAGGAGAACTGGATAAAGACAATGTAAAATCTATAATTACAGCAACTAAGAAAATAGTTGATGAAATTGGGGCCACATTAGTATTGATAGAGCATCACGAAGAGAGGGCTATTGAAATCGCTGATAGAATTTGGAGAATAGTTGATAAAAAATTGATTGAAGAAGGTGATTCCAATCAATAAGAAATTAATTTTCTCAGGAATCTTATTGATTCTCATCGCTTGGGTATTTATAGATGATTTAGTAGATGATTGGGGTCAGGTAGAAGGAGCTCCTGAGAAGTTGCAGACGTTTTTCACAGAAGATCTACTACCTCCAGATTGGTCAGTTTTAGAGGCTGAAGAGTGGTCTGATGGTTCATTACACAAACCCAATGGGGATATTTGTGATGAAAATTTTGAATTATTTTGTTCCAAGGCATGGACTGGAATGGTAGTGACAATTAAGATGGCTTTTGTTGCTACACTCGTGGGGTTTTTCTTTTCCATTCCACTCGCATCTTTAGCGGCAACAAATATGGCTCCACTTCCTATTGCAATACCCGCAAGAGTTGTACTTGCAGGACTTAGAAGCCTCCCAAGTATAATATGGGCTTTATTATTTGCAATTGCTTTAGGTTTTGGACCATTACCAGGAATTCTAGCAATGACGTTGTATACTATTGGTTACTTAGGAAAATTACAGTATGAAGCAATGGAAGGAGTTCATAATGCACCTTTAGAGTCTGGAATGGCAATGGGTCTTACTCATTCTGAACAATTATTCCATGTTGTAATTCCTGAGTCGAGTAATCATTTACTCAGTCAATTACTGTTTATGTTCGAGTATAACGTAAGGCACGGAGCAGTGCTTGGATTAGTTGGTGCAGGCGGAATAGGAATGTATATCGACAATTACATCAATCCTCCATTTGATTATAATAAGGCATTTGCATTACTAATTGTAGTATTCGTTGTAGTCGTAATTATTGATTTAATCTCTATGATGATTCGTTCCTTTGTTACCGAAGAAGGAGATGTCAAGAGGCCTAAATGGTGGAGCGTAATATTACCACCTTCCATGGCAGTTGAAATGTACTCTGAATCAGAGGAAGAGTGAAAATTATTCTGCAGCAATATGCAGAGTTCCTTCTTTGTAGAATACTTGAATTCGGTCAGGGACCTTCTTTGTTAAGGCAGCCACTGCTTCATATATTTCGTCTTTTTTTACCTTGAACGCCTTTGCAGCATCAGAGGTTGACCAAGGCATTGTGTGGAAATCAGATTGTCTAATCCATTCGAATAAGCGTGCCTCCAGTTCGCTTAACTCCTCCGCCATGTGAGTGGGGATGTAGTTCCCCCTCAAAATAACACCGACTGTCAATTTCTAATTCAGAGCGACAATTCTTCGACAACATTCTTCAGCATCTATGTCGCCATCCAGTAAAGTATTGATGGCTTTTGTGAATGGCGTACTAATATTCTCATCCTCAGCACGTCGAATAAACATTCTAGCAGCTCTGACTCCTTCGGCAACCATGTGCATTTCTTCCAAGGCTTGTTCTAGTGTCAGTCCAGTTCCTAATTTTTCACCCATGCTTCTATTTCTTCCATAGGGGGATGTCGCTGTAACATAGAGGTCACCAAGTCCAGCAGGTCCGAAAGCAACTTCCGCTTTTGCACCTAGCAGAGGTAGTAAAATACAGCCTTCTTTGAATCCAGCCATGAAAATAGCAGCTTTCAGGTTGTCTCCTCCAAGACTTCCTTTGGCCTTTAGACCGTCTACTAAGCCACAAGTTAGTGCGACAACATTCTTGAAAGCACCCCACAATTCAGCACCGGCAGGATCAGAGGCTGGGTGAAGAATAAAAGTTTGAGTAGTCAGAGTTTCAGCTAATTTCTCAGCAACAGATTCATCTTCACTGGCAACTAGTGCAGTAGTCATTACACCACTTGCAGCTTCAGGAGCAATTGTTGGACCAGTCACAACGGCGAGAGGATTGTTCATATTTGCTTCTTTCAACTTCGTATTGATCGCTTCAGATATCAATCTCTTACCAGGGGCAAGTCCCTTCGCTAAATCAATTAATACATGGCCAGGTCGCAAATGAGGCAATACGTCATCCATAACATCCAAGATGACAGATGAAGGAACTGCAAGTACGACAATTTCCACACCCTCGAGAGCTTCATTGATGTGCATGGTCACTTCAAGTCCTTCAACAGAGTGCTCAGGTAAATATTTCTTATTTATCTGGTCCATCGTTATAGATTCGTAAACTTCTTGTTCGATAGTCCAACCTTTTACTTTGTGACCATCAAGTAACCACATTCTTGCAACCGCTGTACCCCAGTTGCCCAATCCCAAAATCGCAATATGTGCCATATGACCAAGCCTTACGCTAATCACTTCACTTATGTTAGTTGCCGATGATTAGAAGAAAATATTGGTAGTTTGGAGGTCGAATGGGAAGTGCGATGCTCAAAACAAGTCGTCATCATCTTCTTCGAAATCGAAAACATCACTATTTTCTTCTTTCTTCTTGCCGTCAGCCTTTTTCTTAGATTTTGAATCTTTTTTGGCTGGTTTTTCGACCACTTTTTCTTCAACTTTTGGAGTTTCCTCGACAGGAGTCTCTTCTTTGACTGCGCTGAGTTTTGCCTGTTCAACTTCATTACCAGCAATTCCCTCAAAGGATTTACCGGCTTGAGCAGATAGAGACCTTCGACGATCTTCTCGGGCTTTACGCTCAAGTTGCTTATGTCTTGACTTTTCGATATTTTGTAACATATACATAGCATCGTGCTCGAGAAGAGGTGAATCTGAAATCAAAGTAATGTCTAACCATCCACCATCTTCGACAATAAATTCTGCCAAAGGTTCGAAATTTAGGTCGGACTTCTTGATTTGAGTATAATGCATTGCATTACCAGTTCGATGCTCGACACCAGAAAAGTGACAATAGAATTCTTTGGTTCCAATAGTTTCCCTAACTTGGTCAAATAACTCTCCATAATCTTCGGAGGTACGCATTTTCCCGTGTCCCCTAGAATGTATATGGGCGATATTTAGCACAGGGATAGTTCCTTCTACGTGATTTACAACTTCTAGTACTTCTTCTAGACTTCCCCATAATTCTTGTCGGCCAGATGTTTCGATACCTATTTTAGATGGAGTTCCATCTTTTAGCCAAGGAAATACTGGATAAATATCCTCATCATCATGCCAAATTTCGGCAACTCTGTCAACAATTCCAGAGAATACATTGGCTAATTGCTCATTTGCATCTCGGCCACGGCCCATCTCTCCATAATGTCCGGCATGCAGAGTGATGTGTCTAGCATTGATGGTTTTAGCAGCCTGAAGAGTTGATTCAATTTTTGTTAATGAGCGTCCTCTTTCCACTTTATTCCCCAATAGTTCTGAGTAGTAAGGTCCGTGGATATTCATTTCGAAGTTTGTTTTATTGGCTAATACTCCTGCTTGCCAATATTGTTCAAAGTGCTGTGGTGCAATCATACGGACTGTTTGGACTTCCATAGTCTCTAGTCCTAGGGAGATAATATCGTCCATTCCTTCAACAATCGTTCTTCCTTTACAAGATAAAGGAATACCGGCTGGACCTAATTTAACTGGCATTCACAACCCCCCGCAGGTTCAACCCAAGGGTCGTCCTATCATAACACCTTTCCGTCGAATGCTCAAAAAAACCTCTGAAATTCATTATTATCGTATTATGAATATATGCGACAGTTCATGAAGAAGTTATACGACCGATAGACATGAGCGATGAAATTTCTGCTGCAATTGAAGCCTTTTCCAAAGGTCTTCCAGTTTGTCTATTTGATTCAGAAAAGAGGGAAGGAGAGACCGACCTTCTATTCTCCGGGCAGTATGCTCAGCCTAGTACCATGAGGCAATTAAGGCAAGAATGTGGTGGATTACTTTTCTTAGCGATTGGAGATGAAGTTGGTGAACTGTATTCTCTTCCATTTTTACAAGATTTACACACTCATCCGGAATTGACTAATCAATACACGGTTTTGAAGCAACTTATCACCAATGATTTACAATATGACGCTCGTTCAGCCTTCACCTTATCAATAAACCATAGAGATACATACACAGGAATTACTGATAAAGATAGGGCGTTAACCACAAGGAGATTTGCCGAACTGACTAAAGAGTTATTACTATCTCAGGTGAGTCTTGCTGATGCTCAAAAATCCCTCGGTGAAGAGTTTAGAACCCCAGGGCATATACCGGTTTGTAGAGAAGCAAAAGGTGGGCTCAGTGTCCGTCAAGGACATACCGAATTAGCAGTCGGACTAGCTAGACTTTCCGGTACTACTCCTGTCGTTATCGGGGCAGAGATGTTACAATCAGATGGGGATAATGCTCTTTCTGTTGAAGACGCTAGAACTTGGGCCGAGCAAAGAGGGATTCCTTTTCTACACGGAATTGATATTATCAACGCGCTGAATAATGATAACTAACTTCCGACAAGATGATGTGTAATATTAGAATCAGAGATTTGGGGTGGGAACATGAAGCGAATTATGGCAGTTGGTGTTTTTGATTTACTCCATGCTGGGCATCTTCATTATCTCGAGCAGGCTAAAGCGCTTGGTCATCACCTTACAGTAGTAATTGCTCATGATGATACAGTACGTGTCAGAAAACACGAACCAGTAACAAATCATGATCTAAGACGGCGTATGGTAGAAGGATTGAAGCCAGTAGACGATGCAATTATCGGTAACCCTCCAGAAGTTCCAATTTTTGATATTCTACCCATTGTAAAGCCAGATATAATCGCTCTTGGTTATGACCAAGAGCATGCCGAAGAATCAATTAATAGAAAATTGGAAAAACTAGGCTACCAAGAAATCCAAGTTGTAAGAGTAGAAGGATTATCTGAAGATTTAGATGGAACAAGGAAAATTATCGCAAGAATTCTAGACTTGTCGCAAAAGAAGTGAGTTGAAAATATGTTTACTGGAATCGTTCAAGGCACTGGTAAAATTATCGAAGTTATTGAAGGCGAGACTATCAGGAGTTTCAAAATCCAAGTGCCAAATACAGAATCACTTGAAATTGGCGCCAGTATTTCAGTAGATGGTGTTTGCTTGACAGCAACATCAATTGAAAATAAAATAGTCTCATTCGATGTAATTCAAGAGACTCTTAAACGGACTACTTTGGGTCAACTTGAGGTAGGTGAAACAGTAAATATCGAGCGTTCGCTAAAATTTGGTGATGAAATTGGAGGTCATCTATTATCTGGACACATTATGGCAACAGGAATTGTTAATGAAAAATCAGAATCTGGAGAAGGAATGGATTTTACTATATTAGCGCCTCTTTCTATAGAAAAATACCTACTCGAAAAAGGGTATGTGGCAATCGATGGAATCTCTTTGACAATAGGTGACGTAAACAATTCAAGATTTAATCTACATATAATCCCTGAGACCATGCGCCAAACTACGATTGCCTCTAAGCAAGTAGGAGATGCTGTAAATATTGAGATTGATTCTACCACTCAAACGATAGTTTCAACAGTAGAAAGAATGACCAGGAAAAATTGAACAGAGATGATACGATGAATAGTAGAATTGCGGTTATATGTGGCTCTTTCCATAATAAAGAAATGAAGCAAATGCTTGCTTGGGCTAAAGAAGAAGCCAAGAATCACTCTCTTGAATTACTTGAAGAGATATGGGTTCCAGGTTCCATGGAAGTGCCTCTCGCACTAGAACGAAATTGCCTTTTATCAGATGTTGATGGTGCCATTTGTCTTGGAATTATCGAGAAGGGAGAAACTAAGCATGGTTTGGCTATGGGTCAAGCAGTCATCAAGAGTATCATAGAGATACAATTGAAACATAACAAACCAATCGGACTAGGCATTATTGGACCAGGTGCTGAGCCAAAGCATATCCAGCCACGTCTTGAATCACATGCTAGGGCAGCAGTTTCGGCGGTTGCAAAAATGCTTTAATTTATTTAATTTTTATAAATTTTATAATTTTTTGATGTAAATGTTCAAGAGGCTTGTTCTGCCTGTTTAGCATGTGGGCGATAAAATGTCAGATGTACGTAACGTGATTATCATTGGTTCGGGTCCAGCCGGTTATACTGCTGGATTATATGCAGCCAGAGCTATGCTTGAACCTCTAATGTTTGGAGGATATTTGACTGGTGGTCAACTAATGCTAACTTCAGATATTGAAAATTTCCCTGGCTACCCACAAGGAATAGGTGGCCCGGAAATGATGATTCAACTTAGAGAGCAAGCAGAAAGGTTTGGATTAGAAGTTCAAGACCGTAATGTAGAATCTGTTGATCTTTCTCAAAGACCTTACAAGGTAACTGTAGAAGGTGAAGAGTTCCTGGCCCACTCAATTATTATTTCAACAGGCGCCGAATCAATTTGGCTGAATGCTGAAGGAGAAGCGGAACAAAAAGGCCGTGGAATCTCAACATGTGCTACCTGTGATGGAGCATTCTTTAGAGATGAAGAGGTATTGGTCATTGGCGGTGGAGATTCTGCTTGTGAGGAAGCCACTTTCCTCACTAGGTTTGCATCAAAAGTTACATTACTTCACCGCAGGGATGTTTTCAAGGCATCGACAATAATGTATGATAGAGCGGCTAACAATGATAAAATAGAGATTAAAACCTTCCGTCAAGTTAAGAAATGGCTCTCCGATGAAAAGGGATTAACTGGTGCAATTATAGAAGACCCAAGAGATGGTTCAACAGAGGAGATTAGTGCTACTGGGGCATTTATTGCTATAGGACATAAACCGATGACATCATTTTTGGGCGACCAGATTGAAACAGACAAAGAAGGCTATATAGTGCATAAAAAGCATACAATGACTTCCGTTGAAGGTGTTTTTGCTGCCGGAGATGTTGTTGATACCCGATACAAGCAAGCCATTACTGCTGCCGGAATGGGTTGCCAAGCAGCAATGGATGCTGAAAAGTGGCTTGAAGAGAACGCCCATTGATTAACGATTTTAGCCGGCGCTTTGATGAAATAGCGCCCTCTGGGTTGTACATGGTCGACATAAATCGCTATGCAAGGCATATTTCTTTGCCGCAAATAGGTTTGGAAGGCCAAAAAACCATTTCAGGCTCGAAGGTTTTAGTCATTGGAGCAGGTGGTTTAGGTAGCCCTGTAATATTGTATCTTGCAGCGGCAGGCGTTGGTAAGATCGGAATCATTGATTTTGATAATGTAGATATTTCTAATCTTCAAAGACAGGTCATACATTCTACTTCCGAAGTAGGTCAGAATAAGGCTGAGTCCGCCAAAATGCGCGTTACAGCACTTAATCCAGAAGTTGAAGTAGAGATTTGGAAAGACCGCCTCACTCCTGAAAATGGTATGGAAATTTTTGGAGGAAACTGGGATATTATTGTTGATGGAACTGATAATCTTCCAACTAGGTACTTGATTGACGACCTTTGTAGCATTTTGAATATCCCGTGGGTCTATGGTTCAATATATCGTTTTGAGGGCCAAGTGAGTGTCTTTAATTTCAATGATGGCCCAAATTATAGGGATTTATTCCCCGAGGCTCCGCCATCAGAAAGTATACCTTCTTGTGCAGAAGGTGGAGTATTAGGAGTATTACCCGGTGTTATCGGTTCAATTCAAGCCACTGAAGCGATTAAAGCCATTACAGGAGTGGGGTCAATATTATCGGGAAAGTTACTAATTTACGATGCTGAAAATATGGATTTTAATAGATTGAACTTCCAAAAATCGGATGATAGAATTATAATTCAAGACTTATCTTTAGCTATGGAAATGTTTGTCGACGAAGGTTGGTGTCAGAGCGGTTCGCAACAGAATGACCGAGAAATTCAAGAACTAAGTTCTACTGAGCAGAACAGTATGTTCCAAAATATTACTCCAGCAGAATGCGTGAAAAGACGCAATGAAGGGTGGACTCCATTTCTATTAGATGTTCGATCGGACCTCGAATATGAACAGGTTAGAATTTCTTTTACCGACATGCAAATAGCCCATGATGAGGTATTATCCATTGCTTCATCATTACCTAAAGATAGAGAGATCTTACTCTTATGCAGAAGCGGTATGCGTTCACAAATAGCCGCATTATTTTTGATAGATTCCGGTTTTGACGGGAGTAAATTATTCAATATAGAAGGAGGAATTCTTTCATGGAGCCAAACTTCACCTTCGGATATAGAATAATCCGTTATTCATTACCATCCGAATTTTACGGCCCATTAGGTTCGAATTATACATGAGGTTCAAATGTTTAAGGCATTTATGACAACTATCGGGGGGTGGAGATTGTGGCCAAGGTAATAGTTGCTGATGAAAACGAAGGCAGGCGTACATTGTTAGCAAACACTCTGGAAAGAGAAGGTTTTGATATCACCCGAGCCGGTACATTGAGGCAAGCAGAAGGTACTGCATTAGCGATAATGCCAGAAATTGTTTTGATGGATGGGGACTGGAAATCTGGTGATGCTATCGATGCCTCACAACGTCTTATGTCAGACCCTGAATTTGCGTTTAAATGTCGAATAGTTATCCTTTCAAGGAGTTCTGGTCAAGAGTATCTCACTTCAGCCGCACAAGCTGGAGTCTCAGAAGTAATTACAAAGCCGATTGATATGTCATTGTTAATCGAACAACTAAACAAACATGCTCGTAAGCAGTTTGTACCTCCTCCTGCAGAGGTGGCAGGGCCAAATAGTGGAGGTGGTAGTTTTGATGTTTCCATGCTTATGGGCGATTCCACATGGGCATTACCTATGCTGAAAGGTTTGGTAAGTCCAGAAAAAATAAATCCAGGATTCATTGATGAAATTTTAGTTCAAATGGATGAAGAAGGATTAGAAGTCAACGACACATTTGATACATCAATGATGGCGAATATGCTTAGAATTGCACTCAATCACCTTGTTCAAGATGTCTCTCCTGAAGATATACCTACAGAAACGATACCGACTCAAGAAGGTGATACATCTCAACAGAAGGAAGAATTGCCTTCATTTGGAAATATGTCACGTGGAAGAACACTTGGTAGTGGTTCTGGCCCTTCTAAACCGAGGAAACCTCGGATGACTTCTATGGAAGAAATTCTAGAGAAACAAGCAGATTCAATTGGTGATGAAGTAGTTTCGAAAATGGATGAAATCTTAGATGAAATGCCTGATTTAGTGGCATTGAATAGAGATGAAGATTTATTTGGAATAGATTTAGAGGTATTAAAATTAACAAAATTGACCACAGAAGTGGTTCATGATTTGATGTGGAATCTAGGAAGACCCGGGGCAGTATCGGATGTAACTTTGATTACTCAAATAGAAGATGCAGCACAGATGTTATCAGATGTTTTGGATGCTTTACCAGAGGTAGAAGATGAGACTGAGGGCAAAGAGAATAATTCTGAAGAGGAATGAGAGCAATGTCATTACTTAAGCAGGATAAGATTACTATTGACGATAGTAAAGTTGTGAAATTGAGGCTTGCTCTCAGCATCGCTATTTTTATTGTTTGGTCTGTAATAATTATCTGGATATTCCAAGACATCTCTTTCTTCTTGGAGTGGTTTGAAGATCTCGGTGCACTCGCTCCAATACTTTTCACATTGATGTTAATTACAGGTGTTATAATTCTTGCACCCACACCTATAATGAAAGTGACAGCAGGTGCATTATTTCCTTATTGGATTGCAGTTGCCATTAATTTTACCGCTTCGATAGTTGGAGGACTACTTGCTTTTCTACTTGGAAGGTGGCTTTTTAGAGAGTCGATAGCCAAAACAGTGGCCAGTGATAAGCGACTTCAAAATATCGAGACAGCCATCGGCGAAGAAGCCATGAGAATTTCAGTTTTGGTTAGATTATCTCCGCTAATACCTGATGAATGGCTAAATTACATCATGGCATCTGGTCCGGTTACCTCAAGGATTTTCTTTATGTCTAATCTTTCAAGTATAGTTTATTCTCTCGCTTATGCTTACTTCGGACACGCTGTTGGTAAAATCGCATTGAGTTCTAATGGTATGGATGGCTTCAAACAATCTCCTTTAGGCCTAGCATTATTGATTATGGGTCTTGTAGCAACAGTATTTGCAACTATTATAGTGACTAAGGTTACAATGAAGGCTCTAAATAATGCCATCGAAGAAGAATGATAGTTAAAATCTCCCGTTGCGTTTGTATGTAGGCTACATGTGGGGCTGCTATGGCCCAAGGTGAAGCACCCGAGATTTTCGGATTGGATTGGTCTCCTAGTGGGCCATTGAAGTTTGTACAACCGCTTCATAGCGACGCTGCGCGCCAAGAAGTTCTTCTGTTTATTGCTCAAAGGCATGAATCGAGAATTGCTCTGGTCTGTGATATTTGGGATCATGTTATTGAATCAGAGCCTAAACAATTTGAAGGCCCCTCTTGGAATAAATTCAGTAGTAGACTACTCGAGTCATTAGAAAGGGCTGTTATTGCTCAAATAGAGGAAAAAATGGAAAAGGAAAAAGATATGGAAGTAATTCCTCGTCGTAATCTCTCACAATATGTTCAGCGTAGAGCGTCACATTTCATAGTCGATGTGAAACTTATGCTTAGGAGACTTGCTCACTACATGTCGGTTACTATTGAGCAAAGAATGGAATGGCAAAGATTGATGACCCGTACCAGATATCTAGATGAAGTACTGAAAGATATTTATTCTGATGGAATTGAAACACCTGATGGTTCTAAATTTGGTGGTAAAGGATTTCGTTCAACTTGGCAAGAAGGTGTTGTTGCGGTTGCTACAGCACTAGAAAGAGACCTAAATGCAGATGCCAATGCAACTCCAGGGAATGGTTACGATGGAGATTTGGTTGCTCCTATGATTCGAGATGTAGGACTTGCACTAGCAATGGGAGATACTCCAATTGGAGTTATGTCGGCAAACTTAGGAAAGGTTGGTTCTAATCAAAATGGCGGATGGGAAGATGCTGGTGGAAGGGATTTACATATCGGTGCTTGGAATGTTGGGGTTTTGCCACCTACTGCCCCCCTGCCAATTGCAAGCGTCACCATGACTGGTCTAGCATTTGCGGCTTGGAGAAAGAATCTAGAAAGATTTCATGTCGCATGTATTGGAGAAGGTGCCTCTTCTTCAGGAGAGTTCTGGGAAGCAATGAATTTTGCAGGTACAAGAGGACTTCCCATCACTTACATACTTCAAAACAATCAGATTGCATTGGACACATCTCCTAAGAATCAATCCGGAGTCGAGGTTTGGGCAGATAAGGCAGTGGCAATGGGATTCCCAAGTTGGACTATCGATGGCTCAGACCCGGCGGCTTGGCATGCTAGTGTTGCTTGTGCTCGTGAATTTTCTTTAGAAGGCGGAGGACCGACGTTAATTCATGTTGAAACTATGAGAGGCTGTGGCCATGCCCATCATCATGATGATTTGTATTTGGGGAGTCAGTCAGGAACTCCTCCAGGCTATGTAGACAGAGACTTACTTACATACTGGGAAGCCAAGGATCCCTTGCCAACTCATAGAGAATTGTTGCTAAACCTTGGTGTTGATGAACAACAGATAATCGATATTGAGGATGAAGAAAAGTCTCTTATTGAACAAGACCATAAGATTCTATTGGAAATGGACTGGCCAAAACCAGAAACAGTAACCAAGGGAGTTACTACCCTTAATGATGCAGATACCCATTCACAACACCTTGAAAGATTGAAAGGTAAAGAACACCAATTTTCTTCATCTCCCCTAGAGGCTGGTGAGTTGAGTATCCAGTATGCTCAATCCGGAGGATGGACATATGCAAGGGCAATTCAGCAAGCTATGGCTGATATCGCTGATAGATACGGAGATGATTGTGTCTTTATTGGTGAAGATATGGAAGTCGCTGGTGCATTTGGTATGAATATCTCTTTGAAGAATGCAGGGCACTCAGATAAATTGGTAGATATGCCGCTTTGTGAAGCTGTAATTGTCCATACAGGAACTGGAGCAGCTTTATCTGGTATGCGCCCAATGGTTGAAATTCAGTTTGGCGGATTTGCCGCTTTAGGATATAATGCGATGATAAATAATGCCGCAATGCTTCGATGGCGTTGGGGTGCTGATTGTCCAATGACGATTAGAATTCCACTCGGCGCCAAAACTCGTTCGGGACCTTTCCACGCCAATATGATAGAATCATGGTTCGCTAACGACCCTGGATTGATTGTTCTTGCACCAGGAACTCCTCAAGATGCTTATGACCTTCTTGTAGAGGCTGCAGAGTTGAACGACCCTGTGATTATGTTAGAACACATTGGGTTATACGGACTTAGAGGGGGATTAACAGGTTGGGGTCAAAATATTAATCAAAAAGTTGATACCAAATCTGTTAACGATTCAATAGAGAAAAAAGAACGCTATAAAATTGGTAAGGCTGAAGTTATTCGTGGAGGGAGAGATGTCACTTTGGTCACTTGGGGTGCTATGGTTCATGTTGCGATACAAGCAGCCGAAGAAATGAGTAAACAGGATATTGAAGTTGAGATTATTGATTTAAGGACGCTATTACCTTTTGATTCTCAAACTTGTATAGATTCAGTGATTAGGACTGGAAGGCTAGTTGTTCTACAAGAGGGTCAATGGAACGGTGGATTAGGGCATACAATCCAAAGTCGAATTTTAGAATCATGTTTCTATGCTTTAGAATCTACTCCCGCTGTAATAGGCGCTCTTGATACACCAGTTCCGTTTTCGCCACCGCTAGAAGATCATACAGTTCCATCGATGGAGCATATAATCGATGTTTTATCAGTAGTTGTGAATTCTTAATTCTCAACTATTTTTTGTATCTTAAAACTTTGTCCATAGTGGCCCCAGTTTACTGAACCAGGTTCTGTAAAAATGAAATATTTAGTTTGAAATTCCTTACCTAATTCAGGATGCTTTTTTTCCAATAAAATATTAATTCTTGTACTATATCCTCCAAGACACCCTACGCAGGCAATACCCTTGATATCATCCACTAGTACTGGATGTCTTTCAGATAATTGCTTTGGAGGGTTTTCATCAAATGGATTTATATCGTCTTCCAAAGATAGATTCTCTTCAGTAGCAGGAACAGTTCGGTAATTATTTTTAGTAGTCATAAGGAGTAATAATGTCGAGGTAATATAAACAATCTCATGCTAAGTAAATTAGCAAATAATATTGGGGTTTTATTCATTTACCTGTGACCTTTGGCAGAAGCCATGAGGGACTACCGTATTGCGATTTTGCCCGGTGATGGAACAGGACGGGAAGTGGCTCTTGAGGCGTCCAAGATACTCGACACTATAGCTGCTAATACCAACTTTGGTTTTGAGCAAATGGAAATAGCATGCGGCGGTCAATTATACAAGGAGACTGGTAAAGAATGGGAAGAAGGCTCATTTGAATTGTGTCGCGATGAAGCAGATGCGGTTTTCCTTGGAGCGATAGGCCACCCTGGTTCCTATTTACCGAATGGAGATTTAGCCGGTGGTTCAGTAATTCTAGGCATGAGAAGCGGTCTTGACTTGTATGCAAACGTCAGACCAGTGAAACTATTCCAAGGAGTGCTTCACAAGGTTCACGGTAGGTTTACACAAATTTGGCAACCAGACATGGTTGATATGACAATTCTTAGAGAAAATACAGAAGGATTGTATTATTCATTATTGAAGAGAGCGTCCAATAGAGCACAAGGCTTGGAAGATTATACTATTCCAGATATGGAATTCCCAGATTTGAAGGGAGAAGTTGCGTATGACCCAAGGCCTATCTCTTCTCATGGTACAGAAAGACTAGTAAAGATGGGATTTGATATTGCTCAAACAAGAAATGGGGCTCCAGCAGATGGAGTAAGTAAGGTTTCATGTATCGATAAGAGTAACGTTACCCGTGGTTGCCAATTATTTAGAAGAACATTTGATCAAGTTGCTAGTAACTATCCATCAATAACTACTGACTATGGATACATTGATGCATTCACTCAATGGATTACAAGAAACCCCGAGCATTACGATGTCGTTGTCACTTCCAATATGTTTGGAGATATTGCAACTGATTTAGCATCTATTTTACAAGGTGGAATGGGAATGGCAGGTTCCGGAAATATAGGAGATGACCACGCGTTTTTCGAACCTGTTCATGGTTCTTCACCAAAATATGCTGGCATGAATAAGGTCAATCCTATCGCTTCCATCAATTCGATTCAAATGATGACTGACTGGTTGGGTCGCAGAAATCAAGACGAGAAGTTACTAGAGGTTTCCAAACTTATTGAGCAGAGTGTGGAAGACCATCTTAAGGAAGGCAAAATGTTGACCTATGATCTGGGTGGAAATGCATCATGTAGTGATGTTGGTGATGCTATTGCTAGTACATTAGCAGCAAAGTTATCAGAACTTTGAAACTAGAATTTCTGCTTGACTGTCACCGAGGAAGTGTTTTCCAAGTCGATAATCTCGTCTTCTTCCTCAACAATAACTTCTATCTCATCTTCTGCTTGTGAACGTGAGCCTTTCTTTACCTCTAATTTAGAGATTTGAGTTTGAAGAAGTTCAAATTCAATTTCAAGGTCTTCCATGATGTCTCTAACGGTTTCCATTTGGCCGTTAATTCTTGAAGCGAGTTTTTTCATCTTTCTCAAGACGCGCTTTTCGGACATAAATCCCCTATTGGCCGGTCATTTATCAATTGATACCCTATGAAATATTCAATTATCACTTGATTTTTTAATTAAGTTATGACAATGCGAAGCGAGTACTGCGCCTATAATTGTCGAAACGAAATAAATTGGAATTGAACTTATTTGTCCAGAAATAATATTCGGCCCGAATGTCCTTGCAGGATTCATAGATGCTCCTGTAAATGAACCAAAAAGGAATGCTAATACCGCGACAACTGATCCAACCCATAACGCGACTATTCGGGTATCATCGGTTTTGAAAATAATGAAATAAATACTAAGCATTAGTAAAAAGGTGATAATGATTTCAATAAAAATCCCCATTCCTATATTTACATTGAAATCGGTATATCCATACTGGCCAATCATTGAAGCTCCCACTAAAGCACCTAAAAGTTGTGCTAAAATATAGGGCAGTAAGGCCTTTCTTTCTAAGTGCCCAGTTCTATAGAATGCTATGCTAACTGCGGGATTTATATGGGCTCCACTAGTGTTTCGTAAAAGAAGTATGGCAATAAAGACAGCCGCTCCAAAAGTAAAAGAAATCCATAAACTGGACCATTCTAATTTGATACTTAGGCAGCCCAATGAAACCATCATCCCGGTTCCTAAAAATTCCGCACCCAAGCGCTTGAGCATGGTCTTGGGTCTCGAATCCGTTTAATGCCTTTTTCTAAAGATTCTAACATTTCCATAATAACCGTGAATAAGTAAGCCTACTTCGTTAAGCCATGGGCGAGGGTCAGAAAGAGATGGGAATCCCCCAACTTTTACAATTCAACACCCTTCTTATCTTAGCAGCCCTATTTATCGGGATTATTGGAAGTCAGGCATTATCCTCTAATTATGGTTCCAATAGTTTCCCAATTACTCTGTTTATTTTAGCCTTAGCACTAAGTTTGCTTGTTGTTTCTGCGGATTTCTTTATCGAGGGTGCTAAAGGATTAGCAAGAAGAGGGGGAATTCCCGAAGTTGTCATTGGCCTAACTATTGTTTCCATCGGAACTTCTCTACCTGAAATACTGGTTACGAGTACAGCAGCAATGGATTCCTCAACAAATCCAGAGATTGCAGATTTTGCAATTGGGGGTATTCTTGGCTCAATTTTAGTTCAAATTACATTGATTCTTGGAATTGTCTCCTTGTCTCGAGGTTTAGAAATTAGACCTTCATGGCTTAGAAGAGATGGACAAGTTATGATGTTGTCTTTGTTATTGCTTTCTTTATTCTTACTTACAGACTATAGTTTGTCACGTTTAGAAGGCGTTTTCCTCTCGTTTAGCTACTTCTTTTACATCACTTGGTTACTGTACAATAGAAAAGTAATCCAAAAAGAAGAAGATGAAGGCAGAGAACACGAATTAAAAGGAATCAGTTGGACTGGTACAGCATATTTCGTCATGATACTAATCGGACTATCATTAGCTGTTTTCGCCGCGCATCATCTGGTCGAATACGCCAGCGATATTGCTTACAAATTAAATGTCCCTCACTCGGTGATAGGTACAACTGTTTCAGGCCTTGGTACTTCATTACCAGAGTTAACAATTGCATTGATGGCTGCTAGGAAAAGCCAAGGTGTGGCAATTGGGACTCTAATCGGTTCAAATATCACAGACCCATTACTTTCTATCGGTTCGGCTGCAATGGTTAGTCCATTGACAATAACGCCAGAGGGAGTTAATATGATTATTTACTTCATTCTTCCTTCTACAGTTATCTGTACTTTAGCAGCGCTATTATTGATGCGTACTTCATTTAAATTCAAACGTTGGGAAGGTATGGTACTCATTACATTTTATCTAATTTTCTTAGCCTTATGTGAGTATCTAAGGCGCACAGGTTTCTGAAATAAACTTTCAAACCATTAAATCTTAACCTACTCCCCCTTCGGCATTACATGGTCAACTTTCAGTTAGATGAAATGCAAGAGATGTTGAAGGAACTTGCACATGAATTTTCAGTTGAAGAAGTTAGACCACACGCTGAACATTGGGATAATGAGGCCTTATATCCAAAAGAAGCCATTATGAAAGCCCATGAGATGGGATTATTGAATTTACATATTCCTGAAGCATACGGTGGGCCTGGTTTAGGTTGTATGGAAGAGGTACTTGTCAATGAGGAATTAGCATGGGGTGACCCTGGTTTTGCTACGGCCGCATATGCAACTTCTCTAGCCTGCGCTCCAATAATCACTGGTGGTACAGAAAGTCAGAAGCAGAAATGGCTCGGCATGGTGGCAAAAGAGGGTGCATTAGCATCTTATGCGGTTACTGAGCCTGGAGCAGGTTCAGATGTTGCAGCGTGCAAGACTACGGCAATTAGAGATGGAGAGCATTACATCATCAATGGAGAAAAAATGTGGATTACCGGTGCGGGACATTCTGACTTCTTTTTCGTTCTAGCAAAAACAGACCCTGATGCAGGTTATCGTGGAATGTCAGGATTCATTGTCGAAAAAGACGCTGAAGGTTTTTCTTTAGGTAAGAAAGAAACCAATATGGGGCAGAGATGTTCAGATACTAGATCAATAGTTTTCGATAATGTAAGAGTTCCTGCTGACCAGTTAATTGGAGAAACAGAATCCGGAGGATGGATGAATGCAATGAGGGCATTTGACTTAAGCAGACCAAATATTGCTGCTCATGCAACCGGTTTATCGCGAGCATCCTACGAGCATGCTCTACAGTACTCAAATGAGAGAATGACTTTTGGAAAGCCTTTACACAAGCATCAAGCAATACAATTTATGCTTGCAGATATGAAAACTAAGATCGAAGCTTCTCGAATGCTGACTTGGTTATCCGCATCACAATCTGATTCAGATATCAAAAATACAGAATCAGCTGCACATGCTAAGAGGTTCGCTGCAGATACTGCAATGGAGGTTTCAACAGATGCTGTTCAGGTGTTTGGAGGGTATGGGTACTCAGAAGAATATCCAGTTTCGAGATTAATGAGGGGTGCTAAGGTAATGCAGATTTATGAAGGCTCCTCGCAGGTACAGAGGATGATTATTGGAAGAGAGATAACTAAGGATTTCTAATCTTTTTTCTCTTCATGGCGCTTGTCATCCTGTCTTTCCCAAGTATCAATGTAATCTTCAACATCGAGTAAGTCCTTGTTGTCTATTTCTTGTTTTGCTTCATGAAGTCTATTTTGCCAATCAGTCCACATTTGTTCATCAATGTCGGGAAGATCTAGGTATTGTTCGTCAAAATTATTGAAAGGGGGATTTTCGCAAACATAATTTTCCTGCTCCTCATTAATCTCTTCTCTTCTCCAATCATCTGGCTCCTGCTGATAGAAATCTTCCATATTTTGCATATCAATTTCGGTCATTATTCCTTCTTCTTGAAAAACAATTACTTCTTGGAGAAAATTCCTTTTACAAACTAGAAATTGGGCCAATAGAGGAACACTCATTGCTGTTCTTCTATCGTTTCTCAAGGATAGTGCTAAGGATGCTAGTCTGTCTCCGATAGGCATTTTCTTGCCATGTCCATTAGTATTGATACAAATATCAGCATTGAACTTATTATTACGAATTATATCATTCTTATTAGCGGCTCCTCTAACTTCAATATGCCAAATTTCAGTATCAAATGGGCTCAAAATGGCCTCATCCTTTAATTTGGCATGGGCGTGATACCAACGTCTTGATTCACCATTTATTCTCATTGAAATGTAGTTTGGTAGGCTGAAGTTTACATTTAGCCAATTATTTTCTTTAGCGATATCTCTTAGTAACTCTATTGAACGACTTTCAGGGTCTTGTTTGGCCATATAATTTCAGTTTTTCAACACTTTATTAAGGATTAACGATAGACAAATGAACCGGTCACTCCCTAATGTGATTATGGCCGCTAGTATTCCAGCAATTATCATTGCGGCGGGGCTAAGTAAAAGATTAGGCCGTCCCAAGGCCTTTGTCGAAATTGCAGGTAAGACACTGCTGCAGCACTCTATTTCTAAACTACAATCATTAAATTGTAATCCAATTATCATAGTTACTAATCAAGACTGCTTATTTCAGGCCACTGTGGAATCGAATGGTGCCAAAGTTTGTTTGAATAATAATCCGGATGACGGTAGGACTGGGACAATTCAGATCGGTTTATCTGACTTAATCGATGAGATGGGTAGAATGCCTAGAAAGTTGATTTTAGCTCCTGTGGATAGGCCCGGTTGGAAGTCAGAAAGTATAGTCAAATTATTCGAATCAAACACCAGTTCTTGCCTATCTTCAAATGGCACTAGTGGCCACCCTGTAGTCCTAGTAAACAATGACTTACACAAAATTTTGATGGCTGATAAAACCACACCGCTTAGAGATATCATTTCCTTTGAAAAAGTTCTAGTCGATGAACCATTACTCGGGCTGAATATTGATACAGAAGAAGACTTAGAATTACTCCAATCACATTCAGAATTCTTTGAAGCGCTTTAATCACAAAAAGTATGTGTGAAGAACTCTAGCCCTAACCATGACAGCAACCGTTCTACGCTGGGCGCTAAAGTGTCTAGAGAGGCGTAAAGCGGTAGTCATAGCAACTGTGATTGAAACAACGGGTAGCGTTCCAGGTAAAGTAGGAGCCAGAATCGCTATGAGTGAATCAGGTAATGCTTGGGTTGGTACTGTTGGTGGAGCAGGCCTTGAGATGAAGGTACTAAATCGCTGTAGAGAATTAATTAATGATACTTCAAAACCCTATGGGGAGGTCAAAACCTTCGGACTTAACAAAGGGGCGAAGGGCTATGAAGTACAACCACTTGATTCATTATGCGGGGGCAAAGTTACTTTGTCTCTGGAGGTAATGATTCCGATGCCACACATTCTTTTAATCGGTGGAGGACACTGTGCTCAAGCTTTAGCACAGAGTATTGACTTACTCGGATGGACATTCTCAGTTCACGACACTCGCAAGGAATTTTGTAATAGCGAATTATATCCTTCAGCAGATAAATTATATCACTTGGAAGTTTCAGAATTCCTCAAATCAATTGAAGGTGAAGATGCCTCAGAGTTTTCAGATATTCTTTTGCTTGGCCATGATTGGAGTGAAGACCAAAATAGATTACTCGGTCTATTAGAACTGTATTCTAATCAGAATTTAGAATTAGACGGCTCCTTAGCGCCTCGAATAGGGGTGATTGGAAGCCGTTCGAAATGGCAAGAATTTGAAAAGCAAGGTCTCGCTAAAGGAATCAGTCAAGAAATCTTGGATAGTGTAATTTGCCCAATTGGTCTGAATATCGGCGCCCAATCTCCTGAGGAGATAGCAATAGCAGTACTTGCTCAAATAATGTCAAATTTCAAGAATATCGATCCTGACAAACCTAGTTGGAGATAATTCATTTGAACACTTTACTTCTAAAGTAATCTAACTCTTCCACAGATTCAATGATATCATCGAGAGCCAAATGTGCTCCTTTCTTAGGATACTTATCCACTTCAGGGTACCATCTTCTTGCTAATTCTTTGACGGTTGAAACATCAATCATCCGGTAGTGTAAATATTCTGCAACCAGAGGCATTTCTTTTTCCAAGAATCTTCTATCATTCCATACACTATTTCCACATAGAGGTGCAGTATTAGGGTCGACCCATTCCTTCAAGAAATCAAGTGTCATATTTTCCGCTTCCGATAAATCCACCCCTTGTTCCCTAATTCTCTTTACCAGTCCACTATCGAAATGATGGGTAGTGTTCCACTCATCCATTCCTTCAATCAGAGATTCATCTACAGTTATTGCCACATTAGGCCCATGTGCAAGTATATTCAATTCACCGTCAGTAATAATTGTTGCAATCTCGATGATGGATTCCTTTTCAATATCCAATCCAGTCATCTCAAGGTCAATCCAAACCATACGCTGTTCCCTATCTGCCATATACTATCCAAATACTATTGACATTTCAAATGGGCGTAGTGTTGATGTATTACCCCATAGAGGAGACATCATGTCCGAGGTTTTGGAGGCTGAGTTGATGCCAGCGGCCAGTAATGCCAAAATGGCTATTGCTATTTCGATAGCACTTCTTATTTTAGGTGCCATTTTTGTTGTTCTAAGCAATAACGAAGAAGTCTCCCAAGAGGTTGAACAACAGTCCAGCATCGAGCAAGGTTGGCGTCCTTTTTCTGTTATTGCCCCAATCGATACAGGAATTAACGTTTATCATGACCACTTTAGAACCAATGAAACATACCCAGACTGGTTACTTGACGAACTTGGGGTCAACAAAGTCTGTGATTTGACATTCAATGGTTCATGGCAAGAGCGATATGACGCAGATAGGTCATCTTGTTGGGATTCTTTGAACGCTTCAGATATTGTATATTTCCCTGGTACTAAGATTATCGGTGCATCTCCAGATGGAGACAGTGAGATATTAATTTTGGATGACCCAAGTGACGGTCACGGCTCTGCAGTGACCGGTGCTGTACTAAATGCTAATCCTAATGCAGTTATTTTCTTTGTCGAAGGTTTCAGTTCTGAAGCGGTTTTAGCCGCTGCTAACCAACCGCTTGTCGATGTGATAACAACATCCTTCGGCGCCATCGGTTCAATTCCTGTTCCAGGAATTGAAGATGCTACCAAGGTAGCGGTCACAGAGAAAAACAAGTTGCATACTGGGGCTGCAGATAATTCACCGTCCCCAGCAGTTCAAGACGCTACTGCAGGACCGCCTTGGTCTATTGGAATTGCAGGCTATGCTGAAGAAGGTGATGACCAAAAAGAGATTATGTCGGGTTCTTATCCAGATATTTCTGCAGATTGGACTCAAGTACTACCCAATCACGATGATATCGACGGTTATCATGAAACATCAGGTACATCCTTCGCAACTCCTCGAACTGCCGGCTTAATTTCGTTCGTACTAGAGAATTTGAGAGAAGAGTTTGGAGATTCTGGCTCAGGTGCTTCTGGCGATAGAGATGGTTTTCTGGTTAATGGAAATAATATGACTATCTCAAATTCACAAGTTCGAGAAGCACTCAATCTTTCTGCTTGGTATCCAAACCTAGGCTGGGACCCTACTTCGGGAACTATGCCAATCTCTCCAGTTCTACCTTGTACACAAACCGGATGGGGATTGGTGAATCTATCTAATGTTGAACCGATGATAAAGCATCTTAACGGGACTGAAAGTTTATCTCAGAGGGCGGCAGACGTAGTCGCTTGTATGCAGGTTAATCAAGATGCGAGAGAAGCATATTGGGGTGCTTACCCTAGTCTTGAAATAGCAAGTGAATATTCTGTTTTTGGGGCTGAAGGAACATTGATTAGGGATTAAATATCTCTTTTGAGTAATTTCACATTCTCACAATGGGTTGAAAAAGTGTTACACTTTGCAGTAGTTAAGGCGATACTATGATATTCAATCGTGCAACAATGTCTGTTTTCTGTTTGACAATACTGGTTTTACCTATGCTTGCATTTGCAGCACCCGTTTCTGCTGTTGAAAATACAGATGAACCAGAAGGCTGGTGGGTAAACACCACGGTCGATAAAAATGGAAATGGGATTGGTGATATGGTTGAACTGCACAAAGATAATCCTATTTTCCTTGATGATGACAATACATTGCCACTGATAATAGACTTCGACCACACTCCTGGAGAGGAAGAAGTTGCTTTATTGGAAAAAGAAGTAAACTATCAGCATCAATGGACTTTAGAAGGTATAGATGCACTAGCAGGCAGAATCCCATTGAACAAAATTTGGGATACATCTGAACTTCCAGGCGTAGTGATGATTGAACTCGATGGAATTCTAACCACTGTAAATGGTGATGCTGCAGCACTTCATGGTGTCGATTCGGTTTGGGCTGATACTGGATATGATGGTGCAGGTTCTACGGTCGCAATTATCGATACCGGTATAGACGGTTCTCACGTCGGATTAGATGACTTGGACGATGATAATTCAACAAATGATCCTAAAATTATAGGTTTTTATGACCCAGTAAATAATCCTGATAAGGTCAATGGAACAGAAGTTTTCCCATATGATGACCAAGGCCATGGTTCCCATTGTGCAGGTACTACTGCAGGAACAGGAGCACCAACATACGAGCACAAAGGGATGGCTCCTCAAGCATTCCTTGTAGGCGTTAAAGTGTTAGATTCCGAAGGCTCTGGGTCTTTTGCAACAGTTATGGCTGGAATGGAATGGACAGTCGAGAACCGTTACAAATTCAATATTAGAGCAGCCTCAATGAGTCTTGGAGGTCCTGGGGCAATCGAATGGACTTCTTCAGAAGAAGACAGTGTGAACCGATATGCAAACGAAATGATGGCAGCAGGTATTGCAATATTCATTGCCGCAGGAAATACCGCAGTGTCCGCTCAAATAGGTACGCCAGGTTCAGCAGAAGACGCAATCACTGTCGGAGCATTAGATAAGGATAGTACAATTGCAGAGTACTCAAGTCAGGGCCCAACAGAAGAAGGTAGAGTAAAGCCTAATATCGCTTATGTAGGGTCAAATGTAATGTCTGTAGCGTTCAATTCTGGTGATGGTTATACCGACATGTCTGGAACTTCTATGGCTACTCCTGGGGCAGCTGGAGTTGCTGCGTTAATGTATCAGGCTAATCCAGACTTAAGTCCGTTCGACATTCGTAATATCATGCAAGAGACCGCTACTTACCGTTGGTGCACTTACCCATTGAGCCCTGAACAAGTCGCCCTAATGGGTAACGAACCTTGCCCTGAAGACCTTATACCAAAAAACCGTCAAAACAACGTATATGGGCATGGTGAAGTTCGAGCCCTTGATGCTGTATTTGAAGCGGCAGAGAGAGATTATGATTTTGATGATTCAATGGAATTAGGATTAACAACCGAAGTTGGAATGGATAATAGAATTCACATGTTACCTACTGATGGTTTAGAGTTTGAAATTTCAGGTTCTAGTGCCAGTAGTGTACACACTGTTCAATGGCGCAGTAACCATCTCAGAGATGATTGGTCAAATCTCCACAGTTATGAGCATGGAAGTGATACAGGAGAACTATCGGCAATCGATATTATTCATCAACTTGAACACCTTCCTGGAATCACTATTGAAGGAAATCATACTGTTTCCTTTAGGGCATTGAAGTATAATTCCACTGGAGAATATTCATCCTCGCCTTTGACATCGACCAATATCATGCTAATGGATACAGCAAGTGCTTTTGATGATTCAGGAGACTCTGAAGATACACCTGGATTTACTTTGTTTGTAGCATCTGCTGCTATCGCAATGGCTGCATTCATCAGTACTCGTAAAGAAGAAACAGAAGAGTGATTAAAGAGCTTCAATAATCGCTTGACCTGTGCTATTATTCGTCCTTTATAATTCTAATAATTCGTATTCCACAAATGTAATTTTTCTAAATCAACAAAGTTATGCTAATGACCTAGACTCTCCGGTTTGAGTCGAAGGACAGAGTATTTGGGATGGTAAAAAGTAGTTTTGATGTCGATGTAGGCGGTGTAATAATCAATGAGAACTGCAACCGTCGAACATGGGATGGTTGAAAGACCCAAGCGGTAACAATCATCCTAGAATGGGATTTACTTACCGAATGATGCGTAGATTTACGCGTTCTTTGATGAGTGTCTGGTTCCGTGAATTAGATATTGTAGACAATGAAAATCTACCCCCTGAAGGTGGATTGATGTTCATCGCTTGGCATCCTAGCGGACTCATCGACCCAATGTTATTGCACGCTTCTCTACCGGGTAGATTATCGATGCTGGCTAAACACACCTTGTTTAAAATACCAATTTTAGGTAGGTTGATACGCTCAGCAGGTGGCTTACCAATTGAACGTTCAAGTGATAGTTCCAACAAGGAAGAATCACGCACTAAAAATGCAAAAATGGTATCTAGAGTTGGAAGTGAGATAGCCGGAGGGGGGCGTTTACTACTATTCCCAGAAGGGAAAACTCACGCTGATTCATCAGTATCACGGGCTCGTTCCGGTGCTGCTAGAATAATGCTTCATGCCATTAGAGAAGCAGTGAAAAAGGATGAACCAGTACCTAGAATAATCCCAGTCGGCCTTCATTATTCAAACTCCAATAAATTTAGAGAAAGAGGGGCTGTTATTTTGGAGCGACCAATGGAGTTGCCTCCTATACCACATATGGCGGAGGATATATCGACTCAAGACTTAGCAGACCGTGAGTGGATCAAAGAAGTAACCAATGCAATAGACTCAGAACTGAATAGAGCCAGCCACTCTAAGACCTCGTGGGAAGACAGACATTTGATTTGGAAAGCAAGAAGTGTTGTTTATGCTGAAAGGATAAAACAGAGTGGTAGTAAACTGAAAAAACCGAGTTATTCTGAATCAGTATATGGTGCAAGAAGGATGCGAGCGGGATGGGAATTCATTTCTAAAAATGAACCTGAAAAATCCGAATCTTTGGTATCAGATTCTATAGAACACTTTGCAGAACTAGATTCAATCGGTCTAACTCCTTTTGATGTTGCTGCAAAACCCGAGAAACCATCTTTCTTGGGTTATATCAAAGCACTTTCCATTTGGATTTGGTCAGCTGCATGGATGTTGGGTTTAGTTACTTGGAGTGCTATAATCGGCAATGTGCCGCCTTACCAAGCAAATTACCTATTGATGTGGTATTTGAAAAAGGGTAAAATTTCGGAATCGATACTTGGTACAATGAAAATAATGTCTTCAATCATATTATTTCCACTTTGGTGGGTCATCTCCTCCTTGTCTCTGACATGGCTCTTATTATCTAGTTCCAGTCCAGTATTCTCTTTGCTTAACATGCACTGGCTATTGGCTAGATTAACACTACTAAATCCGATTTTAGTATTCCTAATTTTACTTGTATGGTGGCCTATCTCAGGTAAAATGCATTTGAAACTATATGCTAGATTAGTCCAAAGTTGGAGGATGCTTAAGCGTTGGAGAATGTGGAGAAATGACAAGCATGATTGGTCTACACTTCAACAAAGACAGGATTCCATCGGTGAGCAGTTGATCAATTTAGGTGATAGTTTGATACTTCCTGGTGATCCCGATTGGGTTGAACCTAATACAGGTTCAGATGATATTTTGAGTGTCAAATACAGGACTTGAAAATGTGCCAACTGAACCCTATATTGATATGCATCTTTCCCTACGTCGATATAGGCGAGGGCTATGGTAGGCACTGAATATGTTTCAATGACCCCTAAAGCGGCTAAAGAAATTTGGTCTGCAAAGGTCAACGGTGAGTCTGTTGAAGAACTGATTACCTCTAATGCTATCCTACTTGATGTGTTGAGAGACCAAGTTGGAACTCTTGGAGTCAAGAGGGGATGTGACTTGGGAACTTGCGGTTGCTGTACAGTTATTATCGACGGTGATGCTAGACTATCTTGCTTATGTCTTGCTGGTCAAGTATCAGATAGTGAAATCACAACAGTTGAAGGTCTTTCAGAAGGCGCTCACTTGGCTCCTATTCAAACATGTTTTGCAGAGCATGGAGGTTCACAGTGTGGTTTTTGTACTCCTGGGTTTTTACTCAGTGCCCAAGCATTACTGGAAGAAAACGACTCCCCCACCGATGAAGAAATTTCATGTGCCATTGAAGGTAATTTGTGCCGTTGTACTGGATACCAACAAATCGTAGATTCAATAAAGGCTGCAGCAGAGATACATAGAGGTGAATCAGAACCTGTTCCGCCAGCAAGTAACCCTCATCCTAATCCACATCCCGATGGTCCTGAAGAACCATCAATGCCTCCAGGTCATGCAAGGTGATTTTATGTCAGGAGGATATCGTCAACAACCCAATTCAGCGCGTAAAGATGGCAAGCGCGTAGCGGGTAAGCAGGTATTCCCTCCTCCAGGGGCTGGCGGTTCAGACCCGGTTATGAAAGAAAGGGATTTGAATTTCATACCAGAATCGGTCGGCGGTAAAGAACCTCAACCTGCCGGTTCCCATATTCATGATAGAATAAGAACAGGCACTATAGTCGGTAAGCCACTGCCGCTCGTAGATTCTAATGCCAAGGTTACAGGTCAAGCTTGGTACGGTGATGATGTTAGATTAGCCAATGAATCGATTGGAAAGATATTACGTTCACCTCACCATTATGCAAAGATAATTTCTATTGATACCTCGAAAGTCGAGGCTCTCCCAGGAGTAATTGCTGTAGCAACGGGGGCAGATTCTCCTAATAGTTTTGGAGTTTTGCCAGTTACAAAAGATGAACATGCAATGGCTGTTGAGAAAGTTCGCCACATGGGAGACTTGGTTGCCTGTGTTAGTGCAATTGATGAAGCAACGGCGATTGAAGCACTGGGTCTCTTTGAGATTGAATGGGAGATTTTAGAACCAGTATTTGACCCAAAAAAGGGGCTGGAAGACACCGATGAACCCATACACTGGAGAGGTAAGTACCACCTTGCAAAAACCAATGTACAAAAAAGAGTATTCCAAGAATTTGGCGATCGTTCTTTGGTTGAAAATCCATTTTCTTCTTCTCATGGTAAGTGGACTATGGCCGGAGTCCACCACGGTTTTACAGAACCACATGCAGTAGTTGCTCACTGGGACCCAAATGGCCGTTTACAGTTATACACGCCTCAACAAGTCCCCCATTATACTCATAGAGCACTATCTACAGTTCTAGATGTCCCTATGCATCAAATAAACGTCATACGAACATTTGTTGGCGGTGGATTTGGTGGAAAGTCTGACCCCTTCCCTCACGAAATGTGTGCAGCAATCCTTGCAAGAAAATCAGGTCGGCCAGTACGAATTACATTTGATAGAGAAGAAGTTTATTGGATAAATCGTGGTCGTCACCCGAGTAATATCGAAGTGAAAATGTCAGCAGACAAAGAAGGTAGAATTTCAGGATTTGATATTGATGCTTTGATTGATGGAGGTGGCTTTGCTTCCTTTGGACACGTCACCTCTTATTACAACGGAGTTTTAGCAACCGCACCTTATGAATTAGGTTCTTTTCACTATACAGGTGCAAGAGTTTGGACCAATAAGCCAGCATCTGGTGCTATGCGAGGCCACGGTGCAGTCAATACTCGTTGTGCGGTTGAGGTTGGCCTTGATGAAATGGCTGAACAGATGAATGTAGATCCAATTGACCTCAGACTGGCTAACCTGTTACCACCACACAGTAGGACAATTACAGGATTTAGAATCACCTCTAATGGGATGAGAGAAGCCCTTGAGAGAGTCAGAGAAGGTTCAGATTGGGACAATAAATTCCGTAAATTACCATTAGGAAAAGGAATTGGAATCGGTTGTGGATTTTTCATTTCAGGATCAGGATTACCTATTCACTGGGACCCAAATCGATTCCCTCACGCAACAGTCCACATTCAGGTTGATATGGACGGTGGCGTAACAGTTCACACTGGTGCAGCAGATATCGGTCAAGGTTCTACAACAGCCGTTGCACAAGTCGTATCAGAAGTATTAGCACTTCCAATAGAGATGATTCATGTAAGAAGTCACGAAAGTGATACATCTCCTGTGGACTTAGGTTCTTATTCGAGTCGAGTAACTTTCATGAATGCTAACGCAGCGATAAGAGCGGCGCTTGACATTAGGGAGAAATTACTTGATGCTGCATGGGATATTCTAGGATATCATCCAAATACTCTTATTATTAACGACAGAAGAATTTACTACAAGCATGACCCTGCAATTGGAGTTTCTTATCTCCAAGCATTACATAAGGCCCAAGAAGACAAAGGCGCTCTAATTTCTAGTGGCTCTTACCGCTCACCTCCAATGGGTGGAGTTCACAAGGGAGCAGCAGCAGGGCTAGCTCCAGCATATTCATTCTCGGCTTATGTTGCTGAAGTCGATGTAGATATCGAATTAGGTCTAATCAAGTGTACCAACGTATGGGCAGCCCACGATTGTGGTAAAGCGCTTAACCCATTGGCAGTCAAAGGCCAAATAATCGGCTCTTGCCACATGGGGCTAGGACAAGTTCTTTCAGAAAAGATGGTTTATGGAAGAACTGGTCATTTACAGAATGCAAATCTACTCGAGTATAAGATTCCTTCAATTCATGAGATGCCTCATGTTGAACCAATTATCGTTGAATCTAGTGACCCTGAAGGCCCATTTGGTGCTAAAGAAGCGGGAGAAGGTCCTCTTCTCCCAATATTACCTGCAGTGGTAAATGCTGTATATGATGCAATTGGAATTAGATACAATGATCTACCTCTTACTCCTGATATAGTTTTCAAAGGCGTGGAGAAGAAGAGAAAGAAGTTAAACTTAGAAGAGGCAACAGACCTCCCATCTCCAAGATTCACTCATGGTCCAAAGAGTATTGAACTTCAAAAAGCACTTGTCAAGCGTTCGGAAGAGCACAAAAAGAGGGACCTAGCAAGACAGAAGACAGAAGATACTTCACCGTATGTCAACGGAGTATTATTCGGCTTTGACCCAAATATTCCATTAGAAGACCAAGTTGAAGGCTGGCGTATGGCTACAGAGCCTGACCCGGAGCAACTTGCTGAACTTGGTCTTGCAGGTAAGGCTTGGCTGAAGAAAGAGCAGAGACACATGGGAGGCGAAGAATAATGCTAATGCCTCCGTTTATCCTACATCATCCAAGTTCGGTTGAAGAGGCTTGTAGTATTGCTTCTGAATTGATTGAGAGGGGTGAAGACTTTGATTGGGTCTCGGGTGGTACTGATTTATTGGCCAATTATAAATGGCGAATTAATACTAAACCAAATGTCATCTCTTTATCCAAGATACCAGGTATTGATACCGTTTCAGATTTAGAAATTGGATGCATGGCTCGATTATCAAATTTAGAAGGTTCAAATGTACATCCAATGATCGCTGAGGCAGCTGGAAAAGTCGCTTCATCATTAATTCGTAAAAGCGCAACTTTGGGAGGTAATCTCTGCCTTGATACCAGATGCTTTTGGTATAACCAAAGCGAGGACTGGCGTCGCTCGATTGAATGGTGTCATAAAGCAGATTGTGGGACTGGTGCGGACTGTCGAGTGATTCCAAATCAAAACACTTTGTGTGTAGCTACTTACCAAGGCGATATAGCGCCTGTTTTGATGGTACTCGGTGCTTCTGTACACTTGATTGGTCCTAACGGTGAAAGAGTAATTCCGTTGTCCGAATTTTATCAGTTAGATGGAATGAAGAAGAACGTACTTGAGAATGGCGAATTTTTACTCAAAGTATCTCTTCCAGAGGATTCTCTAAGCAGAGTAGGCTCATATCAGAAGTTGAGGGTTAGAGACTCATGGGACTTCCCGGAAGCAGGTGTTGCCGCATCATGGATTGAAGGAGATAGAAGTTCAATAAAGGTGGCCACAACTGCTCTTGAATCAATTCCAAGAATCCACACAGAGGAAGTGAGTCAAATTATTGAGCAAGGGTGGGATGATGAGAAGTCTGTAAAATCCTTGGCAGGTGTAATTAGAAAAAGTGTTAAGCCAGTGAACAACACTGCTTTACCCCCTAATTATCGTCGCTCAGTGGTACGAGTTTTGATAAAAAGAGCATTTTCACAAATGAAATGAGTTGATTTAATGAAGTTTAAAGTAGGTTTGATAATTATCTTATTCTTGTTACCAATTACAGCATTGTCAGTTGGTGCCCAAGATCAACTACAAATGCCATCCTGGGAATTGGGTTGGGATGAGGATATGGACGGTACTCATACGCTAAAATTAGTAAATGGAGACGAGATTGAAGATGAATTGATTATTTTCATAGATAATCAACGAATGTCGGATTTGAATATTGAGTTGACAGTTGAGTGGGATTCTAGTGATATACCTATTGAACTGGACTATCAAGAGAGCATTACAATTAGTGGCTCGACCAATGAAACTATTACTATCACTCTAAAAAATGAGAATGGATATGTGTATGAGAGGTCGCCTAATAGCACTATGGTTATTTCAGTTACTGCAGACGAAGTAGCCTTAGAACAAAGCACTAGCAATCAAAATATCGAGGCAGATGTCGAAATTCCAGAAGTCTATGATTTAGTAGTGGGAGCTACCAGCCGAGGCGAAAACTTGTTTGCAGGCTCATTTATCGAATATGATTTCAATATCGAGAATATGGGTAACTCAGATGATGCTGTTGACAATCCTATGGTGAGTATTAGGTCATGTCCAAATTTAGATGTTGAAAACTTTGATGATTTAGATGGTCAAGTAATCGCAGTGGGCCAAAACTTTCAAACCAAATTGAAATTAATCGCTTCTACGGCACATCCAGATAGAACCTGTGAAGTTACTCTTTCGATTGATTCTTCGGGTAATCAACTAACTAGTAGCATCACTATCGAAATCGAAGTTACAGCAGTCGATAGTACGGCAGATGATTCGGATCAAAATAATAATGATAATTCGCAATCTGATGAGTCTACAGAACTTACAGAATCTAGTTCCCTTCCATTCCTATCTTTTGTTGAATTTATTTCAGTTACATTAGTGGCAAATTCGATATTCCTACGCCGTAAATAAGCAACTGTTATTTTTGTACCTACAGGCTGGTACAACCATTGTTTTTAGCGTAGCAGCCGAATGCTTTTATTCTTAAAAACCGTTGTATTAACTCGCCCATTGATGGACAAGCATTATGAGTGGAGAGAAGTTCCGCCGTTTATTGGTGTGTATTATTAGCGCTTAGTTAGGGAAGGGATTGATTATGGCAGAAGAAATAAAAACCAAAATTAGCCTCGAAACCTGGCTGAAAGTTGGATTTATGTCTTCTCTTTTACTTTCAATAATCGTCATCAGTTTAGTCAGTTTAAACAAGGAAACTGTATTTTCACCTTATGAGGAAAGTTTAGAATTATCGAATCTGCAATTGACTGAGATGAGAAATACTCTCGGTTCGGATGGAGAGGGATATTCAATTGCCAATACTATGTCTACTCCTATGCTGGTGAATGATTGGAAAGATCCACACCGAACTATGCTAGTTATTGCCGCACCAGAGAAACCCTTTGATGCAGCTGAGGCTTCATCGATATTTGATTTTGTAACAAACAAGGGCGGTAAGGTTATTCTTGCAGCAAACTCTACCAATGCTCAACTAGTTGCTTCAGAGTTCGGCGTCAAATATTTCGATGCACCCGTAGTTGACCCATTTCAGTATTACGAAGTAGTAGATGAAAATGAGGAAGTTCTAATGCCAGACCAGAGAAAACTTTGGGCTGCAGCAAGTATCAACAGGGATGTTACTGAGATGGGTGATGAAAGGTCAATTCCGTGCTCAGAAAATAATATTGCAAATTCTCAAGTCGAAAATTGTAGAATGCCTGTTCTTTTCCACAGAGCAACAGCGATTCAAGTATTAGATGACGATGTAGATGAAGATAGAGAAGTAAAGGTTCTTGCTCATGCATCAACACCTGCATTTGTGGCAAGATATGATATGGATGTCAATAATAGAAATAATCCAGTTCTTGGTGAAGGTAAAACCGGACTAATAATTAGAATCGATTACCCAGTAAAGGATGTACTAGATGAGCAACCAAACAATGATTACGGTAAAGTCGATGTTACTGGTTCAATTGTTTTTGTTTCAGATCACTCCGTTTTAGCAAATCATCTATGGGATGAGCAGTTGGGTCTTGAAACTGGAAAGCAACAATGTAATTCTCAATATTACTCATCAAATAAATTAGAGGAATCACACTCCTGCTGGGATTCTTCAAATGGTCTTTCCTCGACATACGGAGATACCACATGGAGAGGGAATAGTCAATATTTCTCTGCATTAATTTATGATATGATGGAATTTGACAATAAGGAGATTTCCACTACTGTTACTAGATTCCCATCTGAATTTAATATGGTCTTTGATGAAAGCAGACACGTATCTAGTGCTTTGTCTTCACCTTTCACTGAAGCAATAGGTGCTATTGTTCTCTTGACTAGCGACAATGTGCTAAAATGGTTAATCATTCTCAATCTATTCGCATTGTTGGCAATTGCCATAATGGTTGTCCCAGAGAAAGAAAACTGGCGTCATGTGTTTGATTTGACACGTTTTAGAGAGAGGCCAAAGAAGATAGATTCTTCTCAATACCAACTTAGAACCAAAGAGGCATTTTTATCCAAAGTGCGTCAATTCAATGACTTGACAAGAGATGAATTTGTTAGAAAAACCCCAGCGGAAATAATGCACATGGTGCGTGACCCGCGACTCGTCGAACTAATCAGTTCGAACCGTTCCTACTCCAACGAAGAATTAAGGGAAATAATCCCACAGATTCGGCGTTGGGGCAATTGAAAATAATAGGAGGAAATAGACATGCAACCAGCCCCCCCACACCAGCCCGCGCCAGCGCAACCAGGAATGCCAGCACCACCAATGCCAGCAGCACCAATGCCAGCAGCACCTGCAGCACCAATGCCAGCAGCACCTGCAGCACCAATGCCAGCAGCACCTGCAGCACCAATGCCAGCAGCACCAATGCCAGCAGCACCTGTAGCACCGGCCGCTCCGGCCCAGCCGAAGCACCAGAGTACACCCGAGGTCCGAGAACGCCTTTCCGCCGTAGGTGCGATTGCTCAAGCAATCAGCGCCGAGGTCCAGAAAGTAATTATCGGTAAGGTCCACGTTATTGAAAACGTGATGATCAACATCCTTTCCGGCGGTAACCTTCTGTTCGAAGATTATCCTGGTTTGGCTAAGACTCTGATGACTAACACATTCGCCGATGCACTCGGTTGCGATTTCAAGCGTGTTCAATTTACGCCTGACTTGCTACCGGCTGATATCACTGGTACAAACATCTATGATGCTAAGAAAGGAGAATTTACTTTCAAGCCAGGGCCATTGTTCTGTAACCTTCTACTAGCTGACGAGATTAACCGTGCTCCGCCAAAGACTCAAGCTGCTTTGCTTGAGGCTATGCAAGAGAAGCAAGTTACAATCGGTACTGTTACACACAAATTACCAGCACCGTTCCTTGTTATGGCAACTCAAAATCCTGTCGAGCAAGAAGGTACCTATCCACTTCCTGAAGCGCAACTTGATCGATTTATGTTCAAGATGTCTGTAGGATATCCTGACAGAGCTGATGAAGACGAAATTCTAGCACGACGTATTTCTCGTGGTAAAGATGCTGTTGATGTAGATGTTATTACTGACCCACAGAGAGTTATTGCAATGCAACAAGCTTGTGAAGATGTATATGTTGACCCAGCAATTAGAATGTATATGGTAGAAGTAGTATCTCGTACAAGAGAAGACCCACGAGTTCTAGTTGGTTCTTCTCCTCGTGGTTCTCAGGCTCTACTAAAGACAGCTCGTGCTGCTGCTGCCCTAAGAGGTCGCGACTTCGTCACACCAGATGATGTCAAACAAATTGCAGAACTTGCGCTAGCTCACAGAATCATTCTAAAGCCGGAACATCAAATCAAGGGATTAGAGTCCGGAGAAGTTATTCAAACAATTCTTCGTGAAGTTCCAGTTCCTACAGTTTGAGAGAAATTTCAGGAGTTTTAGCCTATGTGGAGCCGTAAATCAGCGATGTTGGGTAGTTTAGCCGTGGCAATGTATTTGCTTGGGCTCACTCTACGTAACGAACAATTGGTTACAATTGCAGTCGTTGTGTTTGTTTTCTTGACATGGGCAGCACTATTTGGAGGCCATGCTGATGTTGCATCATCAGGCCGACGAGCTGAGGAATGGAGTGGAGAAGAAGGACTGGCACTGAGTAGTGTCTCAGCAATGAGAAAGCTTTCTAGCGCTAGGTTGTTCGAAGATGGCGAACTCAGTGTCACACTGAGAATGCAGAATGAATCTCCGTTACCTAAGATTTTAGAAGTTAAAGACAGAGTACCAGAAGTTATGAGAATTAAGGAAGGTTCTAACTATATTCTTATGGAACTTGGACCTAGAAGAGAGACATTCATTGAATATACATTAGAATGTCCTCTTAGAGGATTTTACAGTATAGGTCCAGTTGCAGTTAGAATTCAAGATCCATTCGGTTTATTCCACAAGGAAAAAGAAATGCATGTCTACGACGATTTCCTTGTCTTCCCTAAGATGGAAGATTTGAAAGACACCTTTGTCAAGTCTAGAGTTCCTAAGATTTTCACTGGTGCAGTCAACATACGTCAACCTGGTCCAGGTTCGGAATTTTATTCTCTAAGAGAATACTTTGATGGTGATTCATTTAGAGCGATTAACTGGGCTGCTTATGCAAGGTCTGGTAAATTGATGGTTAACGAAAGAGAGAGAGATGCAGTATCCGATGTAATTATCATCGTAGATTCCAGGGCAGTTGCAGAAACAGGTCCAGTCTCTAGGAATGCTCTGGTTTATTCTACTAGAGCAGCAGCCTCACTCGCTAAGTTTTTCCTTGGTCGACGTGACTCCGTTGGAGTAGTAGTTTATGGGGATGAAGTTGTGAGTGTCGACAGAGATACAGGTAAGAAGCAGCTATATGTTATTTTGACCAAGTTGGCAGGCGCTGTTGCTAGAGGAAATATTCCTCTTCAAGTTGTGGTAAACAGAATACTTCCTCACATCAATAAGGGTAGTCCGATAATTTTCTTGTCTAACCTAGAAGATGACCCTACAATTGTCAATGCTCTAAGAGACTTTAGGGCTAGAGACTTTGATGTTACAGTTCTATCACCATCTTCACTCGAATTTGAATTCGATGCAAAGAGAATTGATAGGACCGGATATGAAGTGATGAAGACAGAGAGAGATGTTTTGATTAGTGAACTTCGTGGTCTAGGGGTTAATATCATGGATTGGGAGCCAGATATGCTCCTGTCAACCGCCCTTGCAGGTGCAAGAGGATTCTGAGGTGATTATGTATGACAATGAATAAACCATCTGGAGATACAAGTCATCTATATGATGGAAAGACTGTTCGTTCCTCTGCTCCTTCGAGAAAGAAGCTTGCAGGTCAAGCAGGCTTAGGCAGTGAAATTCCTAAAGATGCAATTCCTAAAGTTGAAATCCCTAGTTTTATTGAGAGTTTACTGGGTGGACCACTTGTCACTAAGATGAAATTCCTAGCACCAGATAGAATGGTACAAAATTTACAACTAGGAGTCTATGGAGTTCTAGTTGCATTATCTCTGATGACTTACATGGTGTCTCCTCCAGAAGGAACCATTTGGTATATGGTTACAGGGAATTTAGCAATCGCTTTTATTATGCAATTATTGATTATTGCAGTTGCTGCAGGTACAGGTTTTTGGGGTACATTCCAAAGAGATGGAAGATATACCCTTATCAGTAATTTATTATTCATATTAGCAATTCTCAGATTTGCGGCTTCCAAGGTTTCCTTGGCAAGCGATCCATTTGGATTACAGGATAGCGCTACAATGCTAAATATTTTGGTTGTTGTTTACGCAGTATTATTGGTTATGTACTTCGAATTGGCTAACGGTGTAATTAGGTATTCAATGCTTGATACAAGTATTAGAACAAATGAAGTTTATGTCATGAATCCTAAGAAAATAGTTAGTAAATATCATCGCTCATTAATCATCAATCCAATAGTTGCTGGTGTACTTGCAATTATTGTTCTATCAGCAAATACAATTCTACCATTGATTGTTGGTATTTTCTCATCAGATACTGCCTTGAGAATGGAGGAATCAGTCGAACTTATCTCTGTTTATGGAGTTGCTTTGGGAACTTTCTTTGTATTCTGCATCGTAGGCGGATTATTTGCTCTTAACCTTCCTAATCATCTTCAAAGATTCCGTGAGAAGAGAGCAGATTGATTACAATCTAATCCTTTTAGATTCAACAAGGCTCGATAACTGAGTTAATACATCAGATATATTCTCATTTACACATAGTAATTGTATTGAGTGAGGCGTTTGAGATAATACCGAAATATCATTTTTCAGAGTTATTATAGAATCTAACTTTACCTTGAAACTTTCTAGTTTTAAATTTCCAATCAGAGATATCAAGGCCGGGAAGTCATCAACTCGAATTTGAGGGAATAGTGAAGTGATTATTTGCTCAGCAGCAGTGAAATCATTTTGTGAAATTACGATATCTATTTTACCGGGTAAATAATTTAGTGACCAGCATGTAATATTATTATTATTTAAGAGAATTAATAACTCACCAAGAATTTTACTTGAATTAGTGATATTATCAGTTTTAATTTCGATTCTTGAAACACTTCGTAAGCATCCAATTGCTTTGATATTATTTTCTTGAACTATATCAGGGCCGATAGTTGTGGGCGCATTTCCGCCTTCATTTGCATATAAATGACGTATTTCGATGGGTATTCCAAGTTCGTGAATCGGTTCCATAGTTGATGGATGTATGATTGGAGCATCCATTCGGGTTAACTCCTTGGCTTCCTCATAACCAAGATATGAAATCGCCTTTGTTTCTATTCCCCAGCGAGGATTTATCGCTAAAACACCTTCAATATCTTTCCAAAGAATAACCTTTTGAGCATCTAATAATCTCGCAATGGCAGTGGCAGAATGATCGCTACCTCCACGGCTAAGTAATGCAATCTCTCCATCTTTGCCTTCTCCAAACCAACCGGTAATCACCGGTATTCCATTTAGAGATTGGTAGTCTAGATTTTTACTTGAATACTCTATGTCCACAGATTGTGCTTGGCCTATACCATCCAGGTGTAGACCTATATCTTCTGAGCCGACAGGGTGTGCATCAATACCAGATTCTCTCAAATGATAAGATACAACCAATGCCGATAATCTCTCTCCAGCTGCTAATAGTGTGTTAGTGTGATAGTGTTGGTCAAGCTTTTTTGAGATTTCAGTAAGGGATTTTTCTATTCCTGATAGCACAGATTCAAACATAGCCCCAAATTCTGAAGTTTCAATATTTGGTGCAAATCTGATGTGTTGTCTTCTAAGGTCGTCTACTAGCCTAGTTGCATATTTCGGTTCGTTAGATGCACGCATTAAACGGTCAGTAGTTCCCCATAAGGCTGATACAACAATTACAGGGCGGCCGGAAAAAGTACGAATAATTTTGGAAATTTGTTCTAAATCCGCATTGTCTCTGAGGCATGAACCACCAAATTTGTGAACTATAGTAGAATTATTCATTAAAAAACCCCCCTCTAATTATTAAATCACAAACTACCAATTTAGCCATAGCTTCAACCACAGAAACCGCTCTAGGCCCTAAAACAGGGTCATGTCGTCCACGAACTGCCAAAATTTCTTTCTTGTTCGTTTTGAGATTCAATGTTAATTGTTCTTTAGCAATGCTAGAAGGCGGCTTAAATGCTACAGAGCAAAGCAAATCAGAACCAGTCGCCAGTCCTGCTAAAGCCCCATCTGGATTTTCTCCCTCTAATATTGGTTTCTCATTAGTTCCGCCCCACGCACTATTATGCTCGCTACCACTCATTTTTACGACTTCAAAACCATGTCCGAATGAGACTCCTCTAGCCGCAGGTATCGCCATCATGGCTCTAGAAAGGGCAGGTTCTACCCCATCAAACCATGGTTCTCCTAGCCCTAAAGGTAGTCCAGAGATACAAAGTTCAACTTTACTACCTATAGAATCAAGACTCTTTCTCTGGCTTTGAATAAGTTCAATCATAGATTCTGCGACATCAGGATCTTGACATCTTATCTCTTGACAACTCTCAGATGCCCATTTTTCAGGACATTGATTAATTGGTCTTGCTTCTACGCCGCCAATTGCACTGACGTGTGCCTCCATTTTTATTCCTAATTTAGATAATATAGGCTCGATTATTGCAGCAGCAGCAACTATCGGTGCAGTGAGTCTAGCACTGGAAGTTCCACCACCTCTAAGGTCAGCCTCTCCATTTGTCCTCTTCAGCATGACCATGTCTTGGTGCCCTGGACGCGGATGGTCAGGAATGAATGAGTAATCAGAAGAGCGAGCATCTTTATTCTTTATAGAAATCTCAATTTTTTCTCCATTGGTAGTTTCTTGGGAAATTCCAGTTCGTAATTCTACATTATCAGATTCCTTACGCTTACTGGCGAATTTTCCTCCAGGCTTCCTTTTATCCATCGCCTTTTGGATTTCATCTCTATCTATTTTGATACCTTTTGGGACGCCTTCAAGATATGCGCCTACCAAAGGTCCATGACTAGTTCCAAACAGAGTCAATTGTAGGTGTTCCCCCAATGTCATCTGCATGTGTATCATACTACCCAAGCGCTATTCATTGATGAAGTTGTGCAAATCAGTCAGAGTCTGCATCTTCGCCTTCTGAATTGAGGAATTTTGTTTCAATAATTGTTGTATTTTTGCCTTTTCCACTAAGTATTTGTTTCATTCTGTTGACCGTCTGCGGAGTAATAGACGGAGATAATATCACAACTGCAGGGCCTGAACCACTAATTCCAGAGGCTCTTGCTCCATTTACGAATGCATCATTGGATATTCTTCTACCATCATAATCGTTTAGAACGCCGCTCATTGCACGACCATTCCAAGTTATTGCATTTAGGAGATCTCCTTCTTGTATTGCGCTTAATGCTTGTTGAAAGTCATTGAAATATGGCTGGAAATCTTCTAATTTTGGATATTCGGTACGTTTCTCTCTAGAAACTATAAGGACAAACCAATCATCACTTTCCGGACCTCTTCCTTCCATAATAACTCCTGCTTCTATAGATTCTGCGTTAACATCAATCAATTTCCATCCTTCTGTAGCACATGCCCAAGCATCATCTATTGAGCCGGTGAGAGATACTCCTGCATCAAATTGCGATAGAGCAGATAACTCGACCAATCTGTGTATTGGCAATTCATTATCAGTGGCATCACATAAACTTCGTAATGCCGCTATTGAAACTGCTGCACTTGATTTCAAACCTTGCTTAGGAGGGATTTTTGATGCGACTGCCCAGAATACTTGTTCAGGCTCCAAATCATTTGGTAGAGCATATCCATTTTCAATCCAGATTTTAACCACTGAATCAAGCAGTCCATCGGGGTCGTCTAAATCTCTTTTACTAGGCCTGTCCAATAATCGAACAGCTACCGGTAAGTCAAGAGCAATGCTTGAACCGTAGCCGGTTCCCGCTGCATGAAGCAAACTACATGCGCCGTGAGATTGTCCACTGCCAAGTATTGCCAAGTAAATCACCTTTCTTCGACCTTGCTACTAATCGATTCTCCGATATGTCTAGAACCTTCTCCAGACCAGCCAAGAATAATATCTCCAACCTTAATCGAGGTTACAGAAATTAGTTCCCCAGAGGAATTTATCAATCGCACAGTCTCCGCCTGTTGTAGGAATATGGAAGACGGCTTATCAAAAAGATTATGCCAATAAAAGGTCAAAAAGGGTCTTTTTTCTATTTTCAAACGGCCAATTGTTGCAGTTCTTGTCTCTCCTTGGAGGTTAGAAATGAGTACCGAATCATTAGATTTTAATTCTGAAATATATTTCGTAGATCTATCTGCCATCATTACGTAAGAGTGTGGAGGCCCAGCATTTACTCTAAATGGTCGCTGTGGGACAAATTCTGAATCTAATGTTTCCCCATGAACAAGTGCTAGACTGGATGCAGAAGAACCAATTAACATACCTTCGCCAACTGAAAGAAGTGAAGTCAAATCAATACAGTATCTCTCTCCAACGCCTCCTTGTTCGATCGATTTGATTTCATGCTTGGTAATATCGAGTATTCCAGATTCCGTACTTTCTACAACTTCTCCAACGACTCTTTCGCCTCTTTGCGACTTTACTATGAAGGCAGCCTCAATCAAATCGGGGTCATCTCCTACAATCAATGCATCGACGCCAGTTTCTAGCGCAAAACCTGCTCCTTGTGCTTCTTCAGGATTTCTTATTTTGGCAGCAATTTTTGTTGGAGTATCTTGTGATGCTGCAACAAGATTCTCGATCGGTATCATCGACCAATCATCAAATTCTAAAATTACCCAAGCAACACTACCAACGAATTGTTTGGCATTACTTTGCGAATTGGAATCAGAGATTCGAACCTTTTTACCGATTAGTTTTTGGTCTAAATATAGCGCTTCATCAGACATAGTAAGTGTCTTTTGATTCTCAATTATCTCAGTAGCGATTACTTTGTCAAAACTGTGATCATGGAATAAACCACTATTTTGTGAATGGCGGTAGTCGAGCCATACTTCCATATAAGCACCTCACAAAGAACATTGGTTCATCGCTTCATCAACAGAAGCATCTTGGTGTACAAGCATGACAATTGCCTTGGCAATTGACTCTACATTTGGGTGTCCAAAGACTTGTCTTCCCATACATACTCCAGATGCCCCGGAATCTAGAGCATCACGAATCATGGAAAGGATGGCTCGCGTATCACCAGTTGATGGTCCTCCAGCAACAAGAATTGGTATTGGTACAGCGTTTGCTATCTCAGAAAAACTCTCTTTGTCACCAGTCCAAACAGTCTTAGCAGCGTCACAGCCCAATTCAAATGCAAGTCTAACGGCATGTGCATTTCCTTTAGTGATATCATTTTCCAAAATGTTCAAGTTTGGCCCTCTAGCATAAACCATACCAAACATGGGTAGCCCATCTATGAGTGCCTGGCGACTTATTTCACCCATTCTTTCCATCATTTCAGGCTCTCTTTCACTTCCCATATTGACTTGACATGAGACGCCAATTCCACCTCTTTCTCTAACTTCGTCAACTCCACCAACTAGCACCTTGTTAGAGGATTCTAAGCCTCCGTGCCGAGTGGATGCTGATAGGTGAATTACCATACTAGTATTTGTGTTTTCACACAACTTATTGTAGTGTCCAACAACACCTTTGTGCGCTATAATTGCATCGACTCCTGCAGAGATAAGTGATTTAATAGTATCTTCAGTATTTGTTAAACCTTCAACAGGATAGTCTGAAACTCCGTGGTCAATTGGTATCCAAACACCGCGACCACCAGGAAGTAACTTAGACAACAGTTCGTCTTTGCCCATGCTAATGCGAAAAGTTCCTCCCTCTCAATCCTTTGCTTTGTGTAATAGGATAAATCTCATGGATTGATATTAAATTATCATGTAAAGTAATCCATTTCCTGCCTTAAAATATATACTTTTGACCGATGCTTCAATAGACAAGTTCGATATGGGGTCAACATGGATACGGCTGCTTTGGGTGTAATGGCTCTCATGGGTGGCGGATTTTTACTCGGTATGTGGTATATTTTAGTCAGAAAAGACGCCAAATTGAATATGCGTCCAGGAATGACTGCTGAAGGTCTTAGGCAAGGCAGTGGGGCTCCAAGTTTTGGTCAAACTAAGCAAGAGATCGATAGAAAATTAGCATTGGTTGAAAATCGAAGGCGCCGTCAGCAAATCATAGATTCTCGTTTAGCAGTTCAAGAGGCAGAACTCATAGCTGCCCAACAGTCAAGATTACTTGAAGAAGAAGCGGAAAGGGAAAGACTTCGACGTGAAGAACAACGAAGACTTGCTGAAGAAGCAGAAAACCGCAGACGTGAGGAAGAATCCCGCCAGCGCGATGAAGCAGAGGAGTCCGAGCGTATGCGAGTTGAAGAAGATGCGAGACTCACAAGAGTAAGAGCAGAAGAAGAATCTCGATTGGAGGCGGAAAGAGAAGAACTTCGCCAACTTGAAATGGCAGCGACTGAAGAACAAAGGTTGGCTGAATTAGAAGCCGCTAGGCTGCAAGAAGAGATGGAATCAAGAGCTGCAGCCGAGGCTGCCATGTCAGAATTACAGGCAAGACTTTCAAGAGAAGGTGCAAAGAGTGGAGATGTCCAAATTTCTCTTATGTGGGAGAATTATAATGATTTAGACCTCCACGTTGTCTGCCCTTCAGGGGAAAGAGTTCACGGTGGAAACAAAATTTCAGAATGTGGAGGTGAACTTGACGTTGATGCCAATGTTAGGGCAGAGACCAAGAAGCCTGTTGAGAATGTAGTATGGGAAGGCACTACTGCATCGCCAGGTACCTACCAAGTTTATGTCCATCATTACAAGAAGCACAGAAAGCGAAGAACTCGTGACCCAACTAAATTCCAAATTATAATCAATAATGTTGGCGACTTTAGGGAATTTCATGGTGAGTTAACTCACGGCGATCCAATCAAACTGGTCTGTCAATTTGATGTGCCTGAGCGTGATGGACAAGAAGATTATGCCAAGAGGCAGATGGAACTTAAGATGCGCCAAGAAGCCGAAGAATCTGAAAGATTAGAAAATGAGCGTGCTGAAGAAGAGCGACAAAGACAATCTGAAATGGCTGCAGTCGAGGAACAAAGACTTGCAGAGGTTGAACTGGCTAGGCAGCAAGAGGAAATGGAATCAAGACAAGCAGCAGAGAATGCCATGTCTGAATTGCAACAGAGGCTGGACAGAGAAGGCGCACGTTCAGGTGACGTTCAAGTTTCATTGATGTGGAATAACTACAATGATTTAGATTTACATGTAGTATGTCCTTCAGGAGAGAGAATCCACGGTGGAAATAAAATCTCTGAATGTGGCGGTGAATTAGATGTTGACGCAAATGTTAGGCCAGATACTAAGAAACCAGTAGAAAATGTCGTATGGGATGATGATACTGCTAAACCTGGTATGTACCAAGTTTACGTTCATCATTACAAGAAGCATAACAAGAGACGTTCAAAGGACCCGACAAAATTCCAAGTAATTGTAAACAATATTGGTGATTTGCTAGAATTCAATGGATCTCTAACTCACGGCGATCCAATCAAATTAGTTGCTCAATTTGAAGTACCTTCTGCTGAGGAAAGAAGAGTAAGGCTTGAGTCCATTAGAGCCCAATTAGATCAGATATCTAAGGGTGGTTCTGAAGACTCTGAGGAAGAGTTAGAAGAAGTAGAAGTTCGATTAGAAGAAGATGGCGAACTTGGAAATTGATTAAGATAAGATTTCCAATAGTCTATCATTCTCACTAGCCTTCTTAATTGATCTAGCGATTCTTCTTCCAGTAGACATTCTTTCTTCATTAATATCGGAGTAAGGTGAGCCACCGACAAACGGATTTGAACCAGCAACAATCCTAGCACTTATCTCGAATACCTTGAACTCTAACTTGTCAGTAACAATAGTTTCTAGACAGAAAGGTCCAATCATCCCTCGACTCCCTTCTTCTAATTCGAATGAAGCCGCAATAGTTCCCTCTGCCATTTCAAAGGCACGTGGTAGTAATGATTCTCTAATCACAACTGGTTGGTTTCCAGTTACTACAAATGAAGGCTCAAGGTTCATTTCTCTCAAGTCTCTTAGGGAGCCAAGTTTGTAAAATTCATCAACATTAGACTCATCTCGTCTGTCCATTGAAAGCAATTCTAAGCGTCCAAGATTTTTTCCAGCGTTAGAATTCTTTCCTTGAACCTGGAAACCATCATCCGCAGTCGGGTCAAAGAAGAAATGTAGATAATATCTGCACCCAAGAACATACTCTTGGATAGTGAATTCTTCTTCTATGTCCACGTTTCTTCTGAAATCCCGATAATCTCTAGCGATAAAGTAGCCTCTACCACCCTTTGCACCGGCATATTTGACGATGACAGGCCCGTCGATTTCATGTGGGTCTTCCAATACCTTGGGCATATTACAACCACCATCTTCAAGCCACAACCTTTGACGATGTCTACTACTTTCCCAATGAAGAATACCTCTATTTCCAAATGTAGGGACTTGGAGATTTTTATAATTAGTCGCTCCTAGGTATTCTACCAAAGAGCCGTGTGGAATTATTATTACGTTTCTCTCTCGAAACCATTCAGCATAGTCCAACATTTCTCTATAATTTTCTAACATTAACCATTCATCTGGTTCTGCTCCAGGGAATGCTTTGTAGAATCTTCTTCGATTTTCTCCAACCGCAATTCCTAACGTGCGAAAACCCTCTTTTTTAGCACCATGAAGGATTTGTAGTGATGAATGTGAAGCGACCACTCCGATAGTGAGTTTATCTTTGTCGTAGCCAGCAAGCCAACTTGCTAGTAAGTCAGTATCTACGCCCATGTCAACGGGTTTTGTATTACCTCTATGAGCATTATGTAATTTTTATTGATTTTTCAATAATTTTAGCGGTAAATTTTTCAGTGGAGAAAGACATGTTCACTGAAGAGTTCAAGTCTTAGGAGCCGATGCCGTGTCATGGCTGAAGTACCGTCTGGGCAGAGGATGACTTATGGAGGATATCTACGACTCGAAGAATTACTACAATTGCAGGAAGGTCCAGAGGGATATCTTCCTCAACCTTGCAATGATGAGAAGCACTTCATAATCGTTCACCAAGCATTTGAATTATGGTTTAAACTAATTATATCAGAATTGAAATGTGCTCATGCCATCCTTAATTCCGATAAAGTGGAAGAAAAAGTAATGCCAAAACTTGTTCATCATCTTGAGCGTGTCACTTCAATTTTCAGTTTGATGTCTCAGCAATGGAAGGTGATGGAGACCTTGGCGCCTCAAGAGTTTTTAGCATTTAGAGACAGATTAGGTACTTCATCAGGATTTGAGTCATGGCAAATGAGGGAACTGGAAGTACTACTCGGACTAGAACATGAAACTCACGGAGGTATGAATCCACTAACTCATATGAGAAAATTAGCCGAAGAAGGTAAAGTTTCGAAAAGCGTTCTTGAAAACTTCGAGAATGTTTCTAGTCAACCATCCATCAGAGAGTCATTGGAAGATTGGCTTTCTAGGACTCCAATCAATGGCTCATTGAGTGGCGATGACAATGATTCGGAAGTTGTATCCAAATTTATCGATAGTCACATTTCTGCTATGAAAAAACATTCTGAGCACGTGATATCTCACATTGTTAAAATTGGTCATGGTGTTGAATCTCAAGTCAGGCCAAGGATGGAAGCTTCAATTACTCAAGCAGAAAGTTTCCTTAGGCCAGAAGGAGTTGTAAATCGATCTAGAGCCGGCCTATTATTTATCGAATCATACAGAGAGTTACCTTTACTGTCATGGCCTAGAATTTTAATTGATTCTTTTGTAGAACTTGAACAATCCATGCTATTATTCAGAAATTCCCATGCGAGAATGGTTGAACGAATGATAGGACGAAGGATGGGAACTGGTGGTTCAAGCGGTGTTGACTATCTTGATGCAACATTGAAGTACAGAATTTTCGTAGATTTGTGGGCTGTACGTACAATACTAATCAAAAGAGATAATCTTAAAGATTTATCAAATCCAGAATATTATGGATTTAATTCAAATAACTGAATTAGTTTTCGTGAGGGTCGATATCGATTGGTATCAACTCATGCTCGTATTCGAATAGAGCAATTTTCAAAGGATCTAGTACGTATCTAACAGAAGCCTCCTCAAATCCATATAATGAAATTAATTCTTCCTTGAATGCGTTACGAAGGTCATCTTCACCAGCATATAGTGGTGCTCCCATTCCAATTTGTAAGGCTCTAGCCCCAATTATTCTAGCACGTTCGAAGCGGGTATGTAGTCTAGCTGGTTTAACCATAATTTGACACCTGCGAGTGTGAGTCGCATGTAAGCGTGATATCAACTGTTTTTGAACCTACCCCATGTCAAAGAGTTAGTTTACTCTTGTTCATCAGGTGGATTTTCATCCTCAAATTTTCTCAAACCTTGGAACATAATCAATCCCGGAAGAAGTATTGTGAACATGATTAATCCAGTGACTATGGCCAATATTTTTGGATTTAAGGTTGCATCTTTTTCAGTATCATTTTGCTTGTAATCCTCTTGATTAAAATTAAAATTACCAGTAGGCTGAGTGGATGCTGATGTTAATTCAGCCGAGCCGATGTCCTCAAGCATGAATACTAATCTACCGTCCCAGTCTTCAATCCATTCAGAAATATTTGCAGACTTATTTCCAGAATGGAATGATAGTAGCGAAGTGGCTAAATTGGGGTGGGAATAATTCTCAAATTCATGCATAGTATCCTTTAGCATCCAAATGTTGAGATTATATCCCTCGCTTGCATTCCAGAATAGTGTTCCATTTTGATAATTGATATCTGAAATTCCGCTATATGTTCTATTTTGCTGTTGTAATACTTGACTGATCTCTAATGCTTGACTAGAGCCTGTAAGCAATGATTCCCCGTTTATCACAAGAGATGGAATAAATAGTAGCCTATACTGATTTTCAAATTTCATTTTTGATTGACTAAAGAATGTGTTATCGCTTGTAGATGGGTGATGTTGTATTATCACAGACCGGTTTGAGTCAATATTGCTAATTTCTTGTTCGACTTCCATACAAGGTTCGCACCAATCTGCCCCGAAATACTCGACCAAGTTATCCGGTCTCCATGAGTTACATGATTCTTCATCCTGGCATGTCGAATCCAGTACATGAACATCTAGCAGAACAGCGGTTTCTTGGGCTTCAACTTGTTCTGCAACAGAGTTATTTGGAAGTAATGCGATAATTAGAAACAGAGTAAGTACTTTTGTAGATAATTTAGTTCTTGTAAATGTAAATCTGTTCGGGCATGTGTTGAAAAGGGGCGTACCCTTCCGTCTGCCCATGGACACTGCTTGGTGGCGACGCCCATCAACATTACCTTTGATTATTTTATCAATGGCTCTTTTGATTATAATTGCAGGAGGCTCCATTAGGATTAATGATGCAGGCGAATCATGTCCAGATTGGCCAAAGTGTTTTGGTACATACGGGTTTGATGTGTCTCCTGAGGAGCAGGGTCAGTACTGGGAAGAAAATCCGGATGAAATTGATTCACGTGGTGAATTCCATAGATACACAGTGTTTGAGATATTCCTCGAATGGGTTCATCGTTTACTAGTTGGAATTATTGCAATTCCCATCATTGCTAACTTTTTCATATCTAGGAAGAGGATAGAAACTTATGGTAAATCGAATTATTATTCTTCAATATTCATCGGAATTATGTTAGTTATTCAAGCGGCAGCAGGCGCAACTACAGTATTTTTTGACAATGCGGACTGGACGGTAGCACTACATCTCTCACTCGCATGTATTTTCTCAGCATCTATAATTTGGCAATATTTGCTGATGCGTGTTAAAGAGGGTGTAAGTTGGACTTTTCTTTCCACATCAAAACAATTTATTGAAGAGAATAAAAAGAGATTTGATGCAATTGCAGGGTCAGTACTATTCTTACTTATTCTTGGAGCATGGGTATCTTCTACAGCAGGCGGACAATATAATCAATCATGCTCAGTAGGATTTCCAGATGGATGGCCGAAATGTAACGGTTCAATTTTACCATCAATGGATGGTCCCGGTGTACTAATACAAATGATTCATCGTATTGGTGCTCTAGTAATCGGTTTCATTCTACTCGCTTCAATAATCAAGGTTAAGAAAGATAATGAAGACTCACCGGAATCAGATATTTTTGTCAAATATATGTATCATACTGGTCAACTTTGGTTGTTAAACTTACTGATTGGTGCTAGTTATTTGATTTTTGCAAAGGCTGGAGACTTCCCTGAATGGCTTTCTCTGCTTCATTTGGTTGGCGGGGTTTCTTGTTTCCTAGTTTCCCTAGTTTGTCCGTTTATGATTAGGTTGTCATCACTATCAACAAATATAAACTCGGCAGAGGAGTGAGCCTCATGGACGATACTGTTGCCTTGGATGCCGGTGTCGAAAGTCATCCAGGATGGATGAGCGTATTTATTCAGTTAATGAAATTACGAGTAATCGTTTTACTTCAAATAACCGCAGTTTGCGCAATATTGATTCACGATTTATTATCACGTCACGGGTTGCTAGATATTGAAAGAACTTGGACGGATACTTGTTTTACTATTCTAATTACTTTAATCGGAGGTACATTATCTGCAGGTGGTTCAAATTCTATCAATATGTGGTATGATTCTGACATAGATGTATTGATGAGAAGAACTCAAAAGAGGCCAATTCCGTTAGGTCATATTTCGCCAGTTGGTGCGCTTATATTTGGAATAATAATTTCATTATTGGGGTCCTCGGTATTTTTTGTTTTGCACTGGAAGGCAGCCTTTTGGTCCTTCTTTTCTGTGTTCTTTTATGTTTTGATATATTCTATGTGGTTGAAGAGAAGAACACCTCAAAACATAGTCATTGGAGGAATTGCCGGTGCAACTCCACCTCTAATCGGCTGGGCAGGAGCTGCAGGAGAATCTTTGAATAATCTAAATCCGTTTGATTTAGGCTCTGCAATCCCTTGGATGCTCTTTGCACTAATCTTCCTATGGACACCTCCACATTTTTGGGCACTTGCTCTGTATCGTTCTGGTGAATACGCTAAAGCAGAAGTTCCTATGATGAATGAGGTAAAAGGGGCCGAGTATACTTTGAAACAATCAAAAATTTACTGCGTATTACTCTTTCTGCTCAGTATAGTTCCATACTTCTGGCCTGAATCAGGATTGCCAATGTTGTGGATTCCAATTTCAGTTGGACTTACTATCTGGTATTCTATTTCGGTTTGGAACATTGATCCAAAAGAAGAATTTGATTCTAACGGCCGAATGCCAAAGGCAGCCAAATCATTTTTCCGTTCGTTATACTATCTTGGTTGGATGTTCATTCTTTTGGTATTGATTTGTATCATTCCACCTGATTTACTGGGTTGGCTGGGTCCATTAGAGTCTTAAAATCACTTGATTTCTTGACCGTCATATTCATGACTTAAACGAAAGTGGCGAGGTTTACTGCGGCAGTCGCATAGCCTGGCCATTGCGCTGGATTGCTAATCCAGTGGTGTTTCACCTCGGGAGTTCGAATCTCCCCTGCCGCGCCATAACGTCAGTCAAAGAAGTCATCAAATTCGTCTGCCATTGAGTCAGCCATCTTTTGTCTGTTTCTAGCATTGATTACTCTATTTAGACGCTTACGCTTCTTGATTATCAGTGGGAGTGCTATGAAGCTAAAACAAATAGTTACTAGTACAACAACCCCTGCAATTTTAAATTCATCTTGTTCTAAACTATCACTGAAGTTTCCAAGCCATTCATTTCCTAATGGTGGTTCTTCCGGCTCTTCTTCTGCTGGAATTATGTGTTGGTAATATGACCACCAGTCATCTTCGATGTACACTCTTTCAACATTTTGTGATGGGAATTGGATGACACTCTTTTCATTTCCAACCCAGTCCACTGGTGTCAAAATATAGTAGTAAGTTCTTTGAGGTCTAATTCCATCATCTTCCCAGCCGTATTCAGTATAGTTCCCTGACTGCATAGGAATTGCTTCCATATCTGCCAAGATGGGGTTGATCAAAGATATATCAATACCATCAGGATTTTGTTCAATTCGGTATAGGTTCCAAGTGACATTTCCATCAATTTCGTGTTCTGGCCAAGTCCATGTGAGTTCCACAGAATAGCACATTGACCAATCATTTTCAATCTTGAAGCAGTCGCTACTATTAGTGAACTCCCAAGTGTGTTGGAATTGAATGGCAGTGGTAGTAGGTGGCTCGTTATCACCACACAGATATGTCCCGTTTCCGCCTTCGTCAGTAGTAACATTTGCTCTTTCGAAATAAGCAGTTCCTTGTCGGTCCACTGGGACAATGGCATAGGAAGAACATAATCCCTCTTCAAGTTTCAATGGGTCGTTCCATGTACTCTCTTCGATACTTAAGAACGCTCTAAAAGAATTTGTTGTTAGGTCATCCCACACCAACTGATTGAATATTTGATTAGATGATGGGAATACAGTTCCTCCAGTTTCAGGTAAACTGATTTGATAGATGTTCCATCCTCCGATATAGTCATTGTTTATATCACCAGTAGGGGTCCATTCTAGACTAAATTTGCCTCCCTCTGCTAGCGATGTAGTGAAATTTTCAGCGTAGACTTCGGGGGTATTGATTTGTCCTATTATTAGTATAGTAATGGAATTATAAATAGTCAATGATATATTCTCATTTAATGCGTCAAATACAGGTTCTGATGATTCAAATATCTCCCATGTAGTATCTTCGAAATTATCCAAACTTCGAATTTCCAATGAATTGAATGGGATGGAATCTAGTAACAAATAGGATGTGTTTAATTCAATGTTCATCCAGTTTGAGCCTGTGAATAGAGAACTGTTATCCGATTCCCTAATTAAATTAAAAGATAGCATTAGAAGTGGAGATTTACCATTACCCACTCCATATGATTCGCCGATAATTGGTAACATAGTCTGTGTTATTATCACAGATTCTTCAGTCGTGACGCCAGATGCGATAAATTCAGGGAAATTATCTTGTTCGGCATAATAGTATACATTTACAACTTCAAATATATTTTCAGTATTACCAAAAACATCACGAACAGTCAGTCTAATTATGTGCTCTCCAAGTCCCAAGGAGTTAGAATCGATAATTAGATTTTCACCATATCCTAGATTTATAATTCCAGCATACCACCAAGAGTAATTAATTGGGCCAGGAGCGAATAAGTTAGCATTACCTGTTAGACTGATTTGGTCTAGATTTGTATACCATGGTTTTTGATTATTGTTCACTATGTATCCGCTCAATGATGGAATTACAATATCGGTATTTTCTATAATTTGATTATTTTCAATAATAGTGTCATTTCCATCTTCAGTGATAACTGGAATAGATACTATCATTTCCAAATATTCTCCGCTCGTAAGAACGTCAAAATTACAAGCGAATGAATTGCCCGGATGAATTAATTCAACAAAGCAATCATCTAGCGTTTGAGACTCACCTATCGCATTAAACACTTCCATAGTAACAGTTAGATTGTGTACAGACTTATTCCCGTCATTGGATATTTGTGCGTAAACCATATTTTCTCCAAAGTAATATTCCGAAGATGAGGGGTTGTGAGATGGATTCATTTGAAGAAGTACTAAATCAACATCATCATTTATTGTAATTAATTCTTGATTAATATTATTGTCATTCACCATATCATTATTGGGGCTACCGGCCGAGTTGAACATGCCATAGTGAAGCATAAAATTCCCAGTCGCATTGTGACTGAAATCAGGTAAACTAATCGAAAAGGGTTTGTAATATCCATACTGGGGGAAGGATGAATGGTCGGTCAACGATTCAGAGATTTTCTCGCTAGAATCAATATTCCATAACTGCCATCCAATACTTGCATTAATTTGACAAGAACCGCACAAATGGGAATATCCATTGAATTCGAATGAGTAATTAGTATTAGAATTGATTATCGACTGCCCTTCATAATCTGCAAGATTCTCGGTTTGGTCTAGGATATTTATTTCGTCATTTATCATTATATCCGTGTAAGTGGTAGTGGAGTTTACTATGAATGAAAATTCATCATTACTTGAATCAAAATCTAATTGGTCGAATTTGTAAATAATAGTCATATTTCCATTGTAGCCATTTGGATTGAAGTAGGTAGTTGATTCGAAAGTTTGTTTTATTCCTGGTAGTATTGAACTAATTGTAATACTGCCATCTTCTACACTTGAACTGATACAAGTGTTAGTATTCTTGACCCCCTCACAAACGTACCAGTCTAATACTCTTCCAGAAGCGGATGGTGAGGCATGAAAGTTCTCAATTTCTACCTGCAATAAAATAGAGTCATAAGCTGCTATCCATGTATCTTCTAGCGGATAAACAGTTGAGTTGATGCCCAAGTCTCCTCCTGCTGCAGCTTCGCTGCTAGGCGCCATTGCTATGCTTGAAAGTGAAGCAAATAGTAGCAAAAAAACAAACGTAAAGCAACTTTTTTGGTTGCCATTTAGCCGCTTATTAACCGCACTCATGCACCTTCCTCTCATTGAACATTCAAAGACTCATCGCTTCCATTTGACAAAAAGTGGCAAAAATCATACCCAATCATGTATGTCAATCGGTAACCTCTTGAATCACTCTCACTTACCACTAACATGCGCAAGCAGTCTCATCATTCTCTTCAAAGAGATGAAACGGCTTTGACCGCAGTTATTGAATTTCTTTCAGCCTTCACATTATTTTTGATGATATTGACTGCTTTTCTTTCATTGGCCCAGCTTGAAATGGGTTCGAACGACACATCTGTTGACCGAATTGACCGTGCAGCATACAATGGTCTCGATCGAATGACATCAAATAGTGGGTGGTTTGTCCCTATGTCGGATTCGACTTTAGATTATGCAAATGCGACTGCAGATTGGCATCAAATCGATGCAAGTGATTTACATCAA
>JABIUA010000092.1 GCA_018667575.1 Methanobacteriota archaeon
AGAATCGAGAAAATTTTGAGGGCTGGCGAATTAGGCAAACTATCAAAATGCTCTCAACTGTAGATGATTTTGAGGCAGTTAGAGAAGTATTATCTGCGACTCTTCCTGCAGAAATTATAGATTGGCTTATCGAAAAAGACGCTCTATACCGATTATCGACATTCCAAACCGGCGTTTATGCTGGCTGATTAGTCTGATGCGACTACAACTCTAGCAGCGATGAGAACTCTTTGCTTGTACATGTAACCAGCTTCGAGAACATCAACAACAGAACCACTCGCAAAATTTTCTGATGCCGGAATAGTTGTGATTGCATCCATTTTTGCTGGGTCGAATTGCTTTCCTTTGGCTTCTATGGCAGTGACCCCTTCTCCGGAAATCTCATGCCACATTTTATTTCTTAGCAATCTTATACCTTGGGCTACAGGTGATTGGTCATCATCATCGATAGTTGATAATGCTCTGTCCACATCCGACAGGATGGTGAGCATTTTTCTTGCAAGCCCCATGCTTCCATATTGAATGAGTTCAGATTTTTCTGCCATCATTCTTTTGCGAACATTTTGTGTTTCTGCTTCTTTGTAAGCAATTTCCTTTTCCGCTTTTTCTGCTCTTGATAATGCTTCTTCAAGCGGGTCTAATTCCTCTTCAACACCAACTTCCATGGTCTCTCCATTTTCATCGACTGTTGGTATTTCATCATCGATATTTTCGACAATTTCATCGCCATCTTCAGGTGACTTGTCATCAGACATTGTTTGCCGGTCACATAACTATTGTTTGAACCCGTCGAAACTATGAATTCAACATATTACGTATATTGAAGTCTCCATGACCCCATTTTTGAGCATCCATGTGTTCTCTTCCAACAATTCCAATTAGGCCATTTTCGTTATTCCAGCGTGTTAATGCATAGACTAGCAAACGTGAAGTTCTATCATGGGCTTCATATGTTGGAATTATCTTTGGGTCTTTTGTTTCATCAAGAGTTTCTCCTAATTTCTTTCTCCGGTCCATCCAGTCGAGACATACTTTTTGAGCAAACTCTTCTTCAGGAATTCCTGCAAGAGATTGGATAATTGCATTCCAAGTAGATTGTGAATAGAGGTCATCTCTGTTAGCAATTTCTCTACCTAGTGCAACATCGAGGTAAAGGTAGGTTCTAGCTTCCCAAGATTCCCATTGTCCTGGACTTGCCCATTGCATTAGCTTGAGCAATCCTTCAGAACCATCTTTGATGTTTTGAAGTGATGATTTGACATTCTTTTCGGGCTCACATTCGACTAAATACATCCAGTCCAGTATTTCCGCTTCACAATCAATATCGAATAAACGACCTAGTCGATTATCGGCCATGGGTCTTGATTCTCGGAAATCTCCCTTTTCCATTCCGCTGTAAAGTTGTCCCCAAGTGAGTTCCAGCAAGGAATTAAGGCATGGCTGCTCTACCAGCAGAACAATACTTTCTATTCCCATGAATATAGCCAAATGGCCGAGTGCTTTGAGTTAATCGCACCTAATTATTTGATATATTTTTGAATCCTTAGCGGTAGCATTGAAGAATGGCTATCATTTGGCCGCAGTTAGAGGGTTTTATTTGGCGACAATCAAGGAGCAAATCGATTTGATTCGCGCCGAGATCGATAAGACTCAAAAAAACAAGGCTACCAACGCTCACATTGGTAAACTAAAAGCGAAGATTGCTCAACTGAAAATCAAGGAAGAGAGAGCCCATGCCCACTCTAAAGCCAGTGGTGGTGGAAAAGGATTCGAAATTAAAAAATCAGGTGATGCTACTGTTGCTTTGGTAGGTTTCCCTTCTGTTGGTAAATCTACTCTAATCTCTAAGGTCACAGATGCACATTCTGAGGCAGCTGGATATGCTTTTACCACATTGACCTGTATTCCTGGTGTAATGGAGCACAGGGGTGCTAAAATACAAATTTTAGATTTGCCCGGTCTAATCAAAGGTGCTGCAGAAGGTAAGGGTCGTGGCCGAGAAATTCTCAATGTCATTCGTAGTGCTGATATGGTTTTGTATATTGTCGACCCTTTCCAAGACGCCCACTTCAATGTACTTCACCGTGAATTGCATAATGCTGGCTTGAGGCTAAATGAAACCAAGCCTCCAGTCTTTATCAAGCGAACAGAAAGAGGTGGAATCGATGTTAGAACTACTGTCGAGCAAACCCATCTCACCAATGAAGAAATTGGTTCTATCATACGTTCATTTGGATTCACTTCGGCTATTGTCACCTTACGAAATGATACAACTGCTGAACAAATTGTCGACTGTTTAGCAGAAAATAGAATTTATGAAAAAGCAGTTATTGCAATAAATAAAATCGATATTGCTACAGAAGATGAATTGGTTAGGGCTACAAAAGCACTTCCTGAAGATTGGCCAATCATGCGAATTTCCGCTTTCAAGGACATTGGTCTGGACGATTTGAAAGATTTCATCTATGACAACTTAGGCTTCATGCGAGTATACTTGAAACCTCAGGGTCAAGAAGCAGATATGGAAGAGCCATTAATTGTCAAAGATGATTCGACAGTAGGTAATATTTGTAATAAGTTACACAGAGATTTCTATCGGAAATTCCGATATGGGAGAGTCAAAGGTCCTAGTGCTAAGTTCGATTGGCAGAGAGTAGGACTAGAACACCGACTCAAGGATGGCGACATACTTACCATTGTGGTTAAGCGTTAATCCCAAATTCCCATATCCATTTTTGCGTCTTCATTAGCGTGAATTTTTGGGTCCCATCTCGGTGTCCATACAAGATTAACATGAACGCTATCAATTCCTTCGGTCATTAGGGCTGCACGATGTGTGGCTGCCATGATTTCTGCAGCCGCAGGGCATCCTGGGCTGGTGAGTGTCATATCGATTTCAGCATGTTGGCCTTCATCTTTGGTTTCTATTCTAACGTCATAAACCAATCCCAATTCAACGATAGAAAGTTCTAGTTCAGGGTCTTCGACATCATCTAATTTTTCTAGTACAGCGTCTTTATCAACCATTTTTCCACCTACATTTTTTCTTTAATTTCTTTCATTACTTTGTCAAACATATTGCGAAAGCCATTAGATCTACTAGGAGATAATGAACTTAGAACACCCATTTCCCCTACAAATTCAGGTTTTAATTCAAGGGCTTTAGAAGGGCTAATGTCTCTGAGGGCGATTGTCAATATACCCATCAAGCCTTGAACCAATTTGGAGTCAGCGCCCGCTTTCAATTTCACTAAATCTTCTTCGATGGAGACTAAAACATGGGCTTCAGATTGACAACCTCTAACACGAGTCAAATTAGTCCAATGATCAATTTCTAAGAAATCAACTTCATCAGATAACTCAAAAACCATTTCGAGTCTTTCCATTTTATCGTC
>JABIUA010000015.1 GCA_018667575.1 Methanobacteriota archaeon
CAGTTAGTTGAATGACTTCATCGACATCTTTGTACGCCTGTGGGGCCTCTTCTGAAAGTACATTTGGAGTGGAGGCATGAACTCTTATTCCCGCGTTTTCCAATTCTAACTTCAATGCTTTACCATCAATTGTTTTCTTCGCTTTAGTCCTTGATAGAGAACGACCAGCGCCATGGCAAGAAGAGCCGAATGCCTGATTCTGTCCACTTGTTGGTCCAGCCATAAGCCACGAACCTGTCCCCATGTCGCCCGGAATCAGAACAGGTTGTCCGGTCATTTTGAAACTTGAATTTAATTCGAGTTGGTCTCCACCAAATGCTCTTGTTGCACCTTTACGATGTACTGCGCATTGACATTTCTCGCCGTGAATCATATGAGTTTCAACTTTGGCAATATTATGTGCAACATCATACAGGGTTCTAGCTTCACCATCTTGACCCATTTCTAGCGTCAGTACTTCTCTTAGGCGGTGTGCTAAGGCACTTCTGTTAGCAAATGCATAGTTAGCAGCGCCATTCATATCATCCAAATATTGCTGGCCTTCTTTTGAGTGGAATGGTGCGCAGGCCAACTGTCTATCCGCTACGGTAAAATCCCAATTTTCATTATACCATTTACTGCCATCACGTTTGTACATTTGTTCTAGTTTTCGAGAATGTTCGCTACACACTTGATGTCCAAGTCCTCTTGAACCCGAGTGTATCATTGCTAAAAGCTGACCTTCATACAGACCCCAATGTTTAGCAGTGTCATTGTCTTCTACGGATTCAACACACTGGATTTCTAAGAAATGATTTCCACTTCCAAGCGTACCTAATGCTCGCATTCCTCGCTCTTTAGCCCGTGTAGAAAGTTCAACATCATTAGTTTCCAATCGTCCACTTGATTCTAAGTTTTTCAGATCATCTGAGCTTCCAAAACCGAGTTCTGCAGCATATTCTGCACCACCGGAAATGATGTTTTGAAGTTCCGACATACTGATTTCAAGGCCACCTTTACCAGATGCGCCAGCAGGTATCCGTCCAGCAATTCGACCACCTAATTTCTTAATATTGGGGATATCATCTATTGTGGCGTCAAGGGCTAATACTCTCACGCCGCAATTGATGTCAAATCCTACGCCTCCAGGGGAAATAGCGCCTCCTTGTTCTCCAGCCTCTGTATCGGTAGCAATCACTCCACCAATTGGCAAACCATATCCGAAGTGCCAATCAGCCATCGCCCATGCTTCTCCAACGATTCCTGGTAAACTTGCTGCATTGACCAACTGTTCAGGGCCTCTATCGTCTGCATATTTGGCTAGATGTTCATGGTCGGTAACAATTCTAGCATCAACTTTCATATCGCCATGTGCTTTAATGCGCATTGTACCATCATTTTCAGAATGAAGATGCTCTCTCCAATCTTCGCCCATGTACCGGTGTTGAGTCTGTCCTCTTTGAGCATTGTTCATGTGATTCAATGCTTTTACACCCGTAGGTTTCAATATGTGTCGTCTCTAGGGATGGGTGTCACAAGTTGACAGGTGTGCATATGAGTCTACCTCCGATAGATTTGACAGTGTTTCATGAGAATGGATATGTGCGTAAGCAATGTAGAGTCACAGACCTATGGTTTTGGACTACTGACCAATCACGAGATACTTGTGGAGATACTAGTGAAGATGAGTACACATTCATCGGTAAACCATTGATTCAAGGTTATGAAATGCGTGGTAAAGATTTGAAAGATTCCATGAGAGAAGCATTTTTACAATTTTTTGAGAATGTTGAACATACCAGAATCGCTCCTTACCCTGTGCTTGCAAGATGGCGAGATGATATTCACTTGACCATAGCATCTATCGCAGACTTTCAGCCTCACGTCACATCCGGTGAAGTTGAACCACCAGCCAACCCTCTAACTATATCGCAACCTTGCATTAGGCTTACTGACGTAGATGCAGTTGGTCGCTCTGGTAGACATTTGACTACTTTTGAAATGATGGCACATCACGTATTCAATCGCCCTGAAGAAGGTCGGATGTTCTACTGGATGGAAGAGTGTGTTCAGTATTGTCATGATATGTTTACCAAAACATTTGGTATTGATTCCAAAGAAATAACCTATGTCGAAAATCCATGGTGCGGTGGAGGAAATGCTGGAGCTGCTGTAGAAGTAATAGTTGGTGGTCTAGAGTTGGCGACGTTAGTTTTCATGAATCTCGAGGAGCATCCCGAAGGTGATGTAGAGTTGAAGGGTGACCGATACCGAGAGATGCCACTACAAATTATCGATACTGGATATGGATTGGAAAGGTTCTGTTGGGCTGCAGCAGGCACTCCAACAATTTATGAGGCTATTTACCCAGATACTGTTGAATGGTTAAAACAATTATCCGGATTTGAGAATATCGCCAAACAATGGCCTGAATTGAATTTGGATGATGTTTTGGGAGAGATGAGCCGATTGAATGGAATCATGAATATCGAAGCAGGTGTAGACGGAGAGAAATTACGCTCTATCTTTATCGAGAGATTGTCTCAGAGAGGACATATCCTTAACGAAGAGCAGTTTTCTAGTATTACAGAACCTCTCGCAAGAATATATGCTATACCAGACCACCTTCATGCCCTTTGCAATATGCTTGGTGACGGACTTGTTCCTTCAAATGCTAAAGCAGGTTATTTGGCTAGAATGATGGCTCGAAGGACTCTGAGACTACGTGATGAGTTAGGGTTGGATGTATCCCTTTCTCAACTTGCTATACATCACTTAGAAGTCAATTTGGGCAATTCTAAGATGAAACAGACCAAGGATGGTCTCTGTACTATTTTAGACCTTGAAGAACAGAAATATGCTGAAATGGTACGTAAAGGCGGCAATGTGATTTTAACACAGTTGCGTAATTTGAATAAATCTAGCCAATCCATCGACGACGAGATTCTGTTCACATTGAATGATTCTCATGGAATACCTCCCGATATGGTTATCTCTTTGGCTAAAGAATCAGGGTGGAATAGTGTCAAACTGCGTATTGGTTTCTCTGCTGAGATGGCGGAAAGACATGCTTTGATGGCTAAAAAGGCTGCTACGGCAGTAATTGTGAAAAAATTGGTAGACGCTTCGGATTCACTGCCTTTCACTAAATCTCTGTATTATGAAGATGTACAGCAACGAGAATTTGATGCAAGTGTCTTGTTTTGTGGCCCACTAAATGGAGATGATCTTCCAGAAGATGCTAGCCATGGAATAATTTTAGACAGAACTTGCTTCTATCCGGAAGGTGGTGGTCAAGAAGGTGATTACGGTTCACTATCTACTGATTCAAATCTTCGTAATGTTTTGGATACTAGAACTTCAGGTTCGCATATTGTACACTTGGTCGATGGCGCCTTTGAGGTTGGAGATTTAGTTCATGGAAGTTTAGATTGGGATAGAAGAAAGCAATTGATGGACCATCACACTTCAGTTCACATTGTTGGTGGTGCAGCAAGACGTATTCTAGGCCCTCATATTTATCAGGCAGGTGCAAATAAGTCTGTTGAATCAGCGAGGCTTGATATCACTCACTTCAAACGCTTGACACGAGATGATTTAGATGCGATAGAAAGTATGGCCAACGAGATCATTGGACAAGTTCAACGAACTGATAAAACAGAACTCAATCGTAAAGATGCAGACAAGAAGTATGGATTCGATTTGTACCAAGGTGGAGCACCTAAAGGCGATTCTATTAGAGTCTTGAGAATTTCCGACCATGATGTGCAGGCTTGCGGTGGAACACATCACGATGAACCAGGTCAGATAGGTTCGATACGAGTTATTAGATCCACTGCTGTTCAAGATGGCGTGGAAAGATTACATATTGTCGCTGGACAGGCTGCATTGAACTATGCCAGAGAGCAAGATGAATTACTGCGAAGAACAGTAGATATTTTTGGTATTAACTCAGAAGACCTACCAAGAACAGCGGAACGTTTCTTCACAGAGTGGAAGGAACAACGTAAGCGTATTCAACACCTAGAGGCGGAAATAGTTCGAATTAAAACCTCAGGTGGAGATGATTCATCATATTCCAAAGACGGTGTTAGGATCGTTGTTATGGAAAGTGATGGAGATTTGAAGCAGATGACTAAGATGCTGAAAGAATTAACATTGGATAACAGTAACCCTACACTAGCAATTCTCGGTTCGAGAGTTGGCGGAGGCAAACTGATGATTGCAACCACTGAAGATACTATTGCCAGCGAGAGATATAATGCAGTAGACCTTCTAAGAGAAATATCACCCCTTATTTCTGGCGGCGGTGGGGGAAGGCCGACATTTGCTCAAGGTGGAGGAAGTAATCCCGACGGACTAGATGATGCTTTGAATGAAGCGAAAAATATTCTTGAACTTTAAGATAAAGATTCTCTAATCGCTTCTCTGTCAA
>JABIUA010000013.1 GCA_018667575.1 Methanobacteriota archaeon
AAGCCTTGGAAGGTTGGTATAATTGCTATAATATTGTTAATGCCGATGTATTTCGGTTTTCAGCAACTCGAAGTTGGCTTTGAACAAAGGGATCAATTTGACCCAAGTATTGAGGTAGTTGCAGACTTCATCATGCTTTCAGATGATTTCCAAAGTAGTCGTTCACCTCTTTACATTGTATATGACGGAGATATTATTTCTCCTGATGGACGAGAGTCATGGAATTTAACTATGGCAGCGATTAGTGAAAGTCCTGATTCCAATGGAATTCCTAGCGGGTTGTGGAATGTACTGGACGAATCAAGATTGCAAGATGAGGCGCTTGAAGGTCTGATGAATGGAGTTGACAATAATGAATCTGGTAGTTGGGCTGCTCTTTCTGACTGGTTACTAAATAACCCAAGCGGCCGAGATTTGACAGACGGAATACTTCACTCAAATGGACAACAGACCTTGATTTCCTTCCAAGCCAATACCCTTGACTGGCAAGCAACAGTCGACTTAGATGCTAGAATTAACGAATTATTACAACTAACAGAAGATGGGTTTGCAGGAGATGGAGAGCTAAGACTGAGTGGTAGAAGCCTAATCAATGCTCAAACTACCTCAGATGTAGCCGCTTCATCTATTCAATCTACTGCAATTGTAGCCATCGTGATTTTAGTAATGTTAGTTTCAATTCATACAGTAAGGCAGAAAGACCTGCAACAAGGATTGGCGCGGGGCTTTGTTTCTTGGATTCCTTTGATGATGGTAGTAGGTTGGGTGTATGGAATAATGGGTTATACCGGTTACCAAATTAACCCTCAAACAGTTACTATCGGCGCATTATCATTAGGATTGGGTGTCGATTACGCTGTGCATTATACAATCCGTTTAGAAGAAGAAGTAGAGCATAATCCTTCTGCTGGGCAAAAAGTATGGGTTGAAAATGCTTCAGCAACCACAGGCAGAGCAATGTATGGTGCAGCACTAACAACTGCAGGTGGTTTCGCTGTTCTTAATCTATCAGCACTACTCCCATTGAGACTATTTGGTCAGGCTTTCGTCGTAGCTATCACTTTGGCCCTTCTATCAAGTTTGATACTAATTCCAGCCTTCTATACGCCGTTTTTGAAGAGAGATGCGAAGAAGTATATGATGGAGGAAGAGTGATGCAACTCATTGAAATCCTATTTTGGTTTTCTTCGATTTGGATAATCCCGTTGTGGAGTTTAATGTGGTTCTTACCTAAACACGAAATTACTTCAAGAGTGATGAATGACATACGTATCTGTATTCTTCCTCTATTGATACCTTATGCAATATTGGTTATACCAAATATTTTGGACATCTTCATCACTCTTGGTAGTGAAATGCCTACACCAGATTTGGTTATAGAATTCTTCCAAGACGACGATGTCATTCTAATTGGTTGGCTTCATTTCTTAGCATTTGATATATTGGCTGGCAGATATATTTGGAAAAGGATGATAGATTTGGATAGGCCTATTTATCTCTCCACACCAATACTAATTCTTTCGATGATGGTGGCTCCTCTAGGATTTTTATTGGGAATAATTGCAACATGGGATTCAAAAAACCCAAGTATTGAATTAACCAAATAAAATTCGAAAGCATATAGATTGGTATAAATCCTCAATGCTGAATCATTGTGACCCAATTGAATCAATATTTCAATCAGAATGGGTTTTCAGGTGAGTTCTGGTCCCACACTGTTTGTTCAGCAGGTTGCTGCATGGTAGTTTGAGGTTGAACCGGTGTTTGGGCGACCTGTTGGTAAACCGGTTGCTGCATTGTAGTTTGTTGCATCATTTGACCTCCTTGAACCATCTGACCACCTGGCATCATTTGTCCGCCCATTGGCATTCCACCTTGTTGGATTACTGTGATTTTTTGTCCACCTTGTCCGATTGACACTCCCAAAATCAAACCAAAGACAACGAAAACTCCACCACAGCATAATAGCATTCCCCCGCCAACACTTTGGAAGAATCCACCAGCCGCTTGTCCAAGATCATCAAGAACATCTACTAACACTTTATCGTCATACTGTACCCAACATGCAGATGCACAAGTGACCGTTGCCGTACCATTTGTATATTCATATGCACTATCTCCAATCTTGACGAGAATCTTA
>JABIUA010000094.1 GCA_018667575.1 Methanobacteriota archaeon
ATACCATATCATTGTCATCATCTGTATCTGCATTATCTCCAGTTCCGTCCCCATCTGTATCTATGTATTCTGATGAGTCTAGAGGGAAGGCGTCATCTAAGTCAAGGACATTATCACCATCATCATCTGTATCTGTATTATCGCCTGTTCCATCATTATCGGTATCGATAGATTCGGTTGGGTCTAATGGTAAGTCATCATCGACATCTAGGACTCCATCATTGTCGTCATCTGTATCTTCATTAGCATCATCACAACCATCGTTATCATTATCGCTGCTCAAATCAAAGTCAGATGTGAAACAAGAGTCAACCAAATCCAAAACTCCATCATTGTCATCATCGTTATCAATAACATCAACTACAGAATCTCCGTCTAAATCTGAAATACATTGAATTAGATATATACTTCCACTTGAAAGTGTTGAATAACTACTAGGGCAAGTTTTTGCAGATGTTTGGCCAGTTTGGTCAACATAATATCCAATTTCTGCATAATCACATGAATCTTGGCCTGAGAATGATTGATAAGACCCTAATCCACATTCAGTTTGGGTTCTCTCTCCAGAATTAGGTACATAGTATCCTGGATCTGCATCATCACAGGCGTCTTGTCCAGATATCGCTTGATAAGTACCTGGTAAACAAGCTGTTTGAGTGGATTGACCGTTCTGTCCAACATAATGCCCAATACTTGCATCAATACAGGAAATTTGTCCAGTAGCACCTTGATATGTACCAGTTAGACACTGAATTTGCGTTGATTGACCTGTCAGGTCGACATAGTTTCCAGTACTGGCATCATTACATGATGACTGACCTACATAGGGCTGATAAGTACCGACTAAACAAGGGGTTTGAGCTGACTGACCATCTGATGGTACAAAGTGTCCTACACCGGCATCATCACAATCTGTTTGTCCAGTATCTGGTTGGTAGGTTCCTGCCAAACATGGTGTTTGACTGGATTGCCCGGTTGATGAAACATAATATCCCACAGTTGCATCATCACAATATGCTTGTCCAGTATCTGGTTGGTAGGTTCCTGCCAAACATTCAGTTTGACTGAATTGACCGGTCATAGGAACATGATATCCTGCATCGGCATCATCACAATATGCTTGTCCAGTATCTGGTTGGTAGGTTCCTGCCAAACATGCTGTTTGACTGGACTGCCCGGTTGAGGGAACATAATTTCCTACAGTTGCATCATCACAATCGGCCTGCCCTGTACCTGCTTGGTAGGTTCCTACCAAACATGCTGTTTGGCTGGATTGACCTGTTGTTGGAACATGATATCCTTCAATTGATTCGAGGCAATCCAATGAACGTATTGAGCCAGTGTTTGGATTGTAGGTTCCCGCCAAACATGCTATTTGACTGGATTGAGCTGGTTGGTCGACATAATGTCCTGCTCCTGCATCATCACAATCCGCCTGCCCTGTATCTGGTTGGTAGGTTCCAGCTAAACATGCCATTTGACTGGATTGACCTGGTTGGTCGACATAATGTCCTGCATCAGCATCGATACAATCTGCTGGATTGGTAGAACCTGTGTTTGGATTGTAGGTTCCTGCTAAGCATGCAGTCTGTGAAGGTTGACCTGCACCCAAGGCTAGGTCCACATAGTGTCCGGCATCAGCGCTAATACAATCTGCTGAGGTAGTAGAACCAGTGTTTGGATTGTAGGTTCCTGCTAAGCATGCAGTATCTGCAGATTGACCTGGTCCTAGAGATGGGTCAACATAGTGGCCTGCATCTGCACCTAAGCAACCACTTGAACTAGTGGCTCCTGTAACTGGATTATATGTTCCTGCTAAGCATGCAATTTGACTAGTTTGACCTGTTCCTAAGGCAGAGTCGACATAGTGACCTAAGTCTGCACCACCACAATCATTAGGATTTGTAGAACCAGAGTTTGGATTGTAAGTTCCTGCTAAGCATGCAGTCTGTGAAGGTTGACCTGCGCCCAATGCTAAATCTACATAATGACCTGCATCAGCACTAATACAATCTGCTGAGGTAGTAGAACCAGTGTTTGGATTGTAGGTTCCTGCTAAGCATCCGGTATCCGTGGATTGACCCGGTCCTAGAGCTGGGTCAACATAGTGGCCTGCATCTGCACCTAAGCAGTCACTTGAACTAGTGGCTCCTGTGACTGGATTATATGTCCCTGCTAAACATGCCGTTTGCGAGGTTTGTGCTGGTCCTAAGGCAGCATCCACATAATGACCTAAGTCTGCACCACCACAATCATTAGCATTTGAAGAGCCAGTATTTGGGTTATAAGTTCCTGCCAAACATGCAGTTTGACTGGATTGACCTGGTAGGTCGACATAATATCCTGCATCGGCATCGATACAATCTGCTGGATTGGTAGAACCGAGGGTTGGATTGTAGGTTCCTGCTAAGCATGCAGTCTGCGAAGATTGACCTGTACCCAATGCTAAATCGACATAGTGTCCTGCATCAGCGTCAACACAATCTGCCGGGGTAGTGGCTCCTGTAAATGGATTATATGTTCCTGCTAAACATGCAGTTTGTGAGGTTTGAGCTGGCCCTAGGGTAGCATCAACATAATGACCTAAATCTGCACCACTACAATCATTAGAATTTGTAGAGCCAGTATTTGGATTATAAGTTCCAGCCAAACATTCAGTTTGAGATGTTTGTCCTGCACCCAACGATAAATCGACATAATGTCCTGCATCGGCATCATCACAATCTGCTTGTCCAGTATTTGCTTGATAGGTTCCAGCCAAACATTCTGTTTGTGATGATTGACCTGGTTGGTCAACATAATGTCCTGCATCTGCGTCATTACAAGACGTTTGTCCAGTATTTGCTTGATAGGTTCCAGCCAAACATTCTGTTTGTGAGGATTGACCTGGTAGGTCGACATAATGTCCTGCATCTGCATCGATACAATCTGCTGGAGTGGTAGAACCTGGGTTTGTATTGTAGGTTCCTGCTAAGCATGCAGTTTGACTTGATTGACCAATTTCACTCACAAAATGACCCGGAGAAGCCAAAATGCAAATATTAGAATCGATGGAAGACTGATAACTACCTATTGGACAAATCCTATCTTCGAAAATATTCAAAATCCCATCATTATTGAAATCACGTTCTGAAAGTGCAGCAGAACCTAGGCTCATCGGATATGTATCCCTAGGTGAAAGTTGGTCCTCGGTGAGCGATGGGTCATAACCCAATTGTCCATAAAACCCTCTTCCCCAACATGACATATCCCCATCATCAAGGATAGCGCAGGTGTGTAAATCTCCCGAAGAAATCGCCACTGCTGTACGACTTGCCCCCAGACTGCCGGTGAGTGTTGGTGAACTTTTCGAGCCAGCCCCCCCGTTGCCCAGTCGACCATTGGCTCCAAATCCCCAACATGAAGCGGCCCCATTATCAAGGATTGCGCAGGTATGAGAGCCTCCTAAAGAAATGGCCACTGCCGTACGACCCGTTCCAAGACTGTTGGTGAGCATAGGTGTATTTGACGAACCGGCTGCTCCCGTTGCCCCGTTGCCCAATTCGCCATTAGCTCCATATCCCCAACAGGAGACGTCACCATTGTCAAGGATTGCACAGGTGTGAGAGCCTCCTGAAGAAATTGCAACAGCCGTACGACCGGTTCCAAGGCTGCTGGTGAGCGTTGGTGAGTTTCTCTGAGATGTCCCCCCATAACCCAATCGCCCATTATCTCCGCGTCCCCAACAGGAGACGTCACCATTGTCAAGGATAGCGCAGGTGTGATGATCTCCAGAAGAGAGTGCTATCGCTGTACGTCCTGTTCCAAGACTGCTGGTGAGCGTTGGCGTGTTTCGGTCAAGAATATCACCGTCACCCAACTGTCCGTAATTTCCGCGCCCCCAGCATGAAACAGAACCATTATCAAGGATTGCACAGGTGTGAGATTCTCCTGAAGAGATTGCTACAGCCGTACGACCGGTTCCAAGACTGCTGGTGAGCGTTGGTGAGTTTATACTAGAAGTTCCACCGTTACCCAGTTGTCCTCTATCTCCGCGTCCCCAACATCTGACATCACCATCATCAAGGATAGCGCAGGTATGTTCATCTCCAGAAGAAATGGCCACAGTATCATCACCACCCGGAATTAAGGTTGATGTTGGTACGTTTTCTTGGGTTGCACTTGTACCCAATTGCCCTCGATTTCCGCGCCCCCAACAGTACAAGTGGGTACCTATCGCCGATGGACCAGCGATGGCGCAGGTGTGTTGGCCTCCTGCTGAAATAGTTGTATTAGTATAAATCGAACCTTCTTGGTGACCAGGCACATTTAATGAACCGAGTGAAAGAATTACTTCCTTTGGCTCTTCGATTGCTTCGAGCACAGTATTTTCAGTGGATTCATTTAGTGAATTTGTAGCGACTGAAAGACTCAAAATAATCATTAGAAAACTCAAGAGCAGAGGCTGCTTGTATTGGCGCATGGATAAAGTAGATGTGACATGTTTATGACCTTGTTCACAACAAAAAGCAAAATTGTCGATTTTATGCCAATTTATACTAATCTCAGCGATTGAATTGTGGATAATATTGTTGAGTATATGCAACTGCATGCTCGTGAGGATATCCTTGTGCAACTAGATTGTGATAATACTCTAATCCAGGGTCTGGTTGTGCGGCAGGTGCTGATGTTTGTTGAACAGGAGGACCATTGTGAGAAACTTGTTGTTGGTATTGAGCTTGCTGTGGTTGTTGCTGATTGTTCTGTGCATACATTTGATTCATCATTGGCTCTTGAGAGTGATACATTTTCTGTTCCTCATTACGATTTCTTCGAGCAATGAGTAACCCTCCAGCAACTATTGCTAGCAGAATGAAAGCACCTCCACCAACAAATATGAACGTAGATGATGAAGCACTATCGGATTTTGGCGGCTCTCCCCATTTTGTAGGGTCATCTGGGTAACCGTCGGCCCCTGCTGAATAACTCCAGTCTGGGTCGGTATTAGAATAACCATCGCCATCGCTGTCATAACATCCAACTCTATCATTGGTTGAGTTACCATTAACATTGAAACACGCATCTGCTCCTTGCGCTATAGTCCACGCTTCAGTAGGGTTTGAATAACCGTCTTCATCAAAATCTGGGCAACCAAAACGATCTATGGTTGAAGTCCCCTTTACGCTTGGACAAGAGTCAGGTTGGGAACCTTCCTGATTATCACCGTAGCCGTCCACATCAGAATCCTGCCATTGTGATGGCTCAGAAATGAAGGCATCTGCCCCGTCATTAAGTGACCAAGATGCTTGAACTGGGTTTGAATATCCATCACCATCTGTGTCGACACAACCAAATCTATCCTCGGTTGAATTTCCTGAGATAGTGATGCATGCATCTGGCTGGTTACCAAGTTGGTTATCGCCAAAACCATCACCATCTGTGTCTTTCCATTGTGAGGCGTCAAAGACAAATTCATCTTGAACATCATACCATCCATCTCCATCATAATCAGGACATCCAATAATTCCATCTTGTGTGGAATTACCTGGTTGAAGTGGGCATGCATCTTGAGATGTTTCAGAAATACCGTTTACAAAAATACCTGGCCAATTTTCTGGTCGGTCGGTCCAAGAATTATTACCCCAGTTATCGCCAAATCCATCTTCATCGAAATCTGACCATTGAGAATCATCGTTCTTGAAGGCGTCAGCACCATCTCCTGAATCCCATGAATTGTCTGGATCAGAGTATCCATCTCCATCTGAATCGACACAACCCTTTCGGTCGGCATATGAATCTCCAGAATCGTCAACACATGAATCTGCATTAACTCCTTCCTGTCTATCACCATATCCATCATTATCTGAATCCAGCCATTGGGTTGGCTCGAATTCAAAATCATCATCGACATTAGCCCATCCATCGCCATCAGAATCTAGACAGCCGATCTTATTATTCTGCGATGAGTTACCATACTCTACAGGACAGTCATCATGGGAATCTGCCCATCCATCACCATCAGAATCTAGACAACCTACACGACCAAGTGTCGAAGTTCCATAGGTCGTTGGGCAGTTATCTGCAGAGTCATCAAAATCATCACCATCATCGTTGTCATCTTCGTCGCTATCACGGCATCCATCGCCGTCCATATCAGTTGTTGGTTCTGAAATCCATGTAGGTCTTGGTGGGTTGAATGAGGTCAATGGGCATGTATCTGCTAAGTCTAAAATTCCATCATTATCATCGTCTAAGTCTTCAGGATGGTCATCCTTACAGCCGTCATTATCCCAATCGGTAGATGCTGAAGGATTTGAGAAATCTCTTGTGCTGGTCCAGCCGGTTTGACTATTTCTTGGACAATTATCTGGGAAATTATCTGTAATCCCGTCATTATCATCATCTGAATCACATTCATCACCCTCAGAATCGAGGTCTGTATTTTCCTGCCCAGGATTAGCGTCATTAGGACAGTTATCATCTTCATCTGCGACTCCATCGCCGTCGGCGTCCAAAACTGCTACTGTTTCGGTGAACCATACATATGGCATCATAACCGATGTTGATTGAGTAGAGGCACTGGAAGAACCAAAGTCAATTGTTCCATTGTAATTACCAACAACTACCAATGCCCCATTAGACATGAGTGAAATTCCAGAAACAGCATCATCAGCATTACTTCCAGCATCAAACAAAGACACTGGACCACCGTTGGAATCAAAACTTAACACCAAAGAATCATTTAAACCTCGAGGCACGAAATTATTCCCGCCAAAAGAGAAGGAACTTTGAGAAGATAAACCAATCATTGTATATCCAGTAGCAGAGTCAAAAGCGACTCCTGAACCAGACTCATAACTACTTCCACCGATTGAATTAGCCCAATTCCAAGTTCCTGTAGGAGACATACTGGCAACAAGAGCATCAGTCTGACCTGCGCTGGTTAACTGAGTACCGAAAGTTACGCTACCACTATGTGAACCGGCCATCAAAATATTATTTTGATTGTCAATATCAAAATCAGTAATTGTTGCTTGTCCACTACCCGTTGTAGCGTATGCAGACTGCCAATTACCCGAATTACTAATCTTAGCAATTCCAACTGGAACCTCATTGATTCCGGCGTTGGCTACGACGCTGCCAAAGTTCATACTGACTTCGAAGGTCGTTGAAATCCAGATACTATTGCTACTATCGACTATCATACTGTTGACTTCTTGAATTCCTTGACCACGGGCAACTTCGCTCCATTGGAAACTACCGGAATTCGAATATTTAGCTACGAAAATTTCGATGTCATCTCCACTCTGCGCCCCTGTATCTGCCGCCACGCCCACATCGGTATTACCCAAAAAGAAGCCACCGATAATTGGATTTGAATTAGAATCTGTAGTGATCGAAGTTCCATAAACCACGTCGAGTGTCGTAACAGTAACTCCATCGTAATCTCCGTCTCCATTGAGAGAATCAGCCCATTGCCATTGACCAGAAGATGAGATTTTTGCAGTCCAACAATCCCAATATCCAGTAGAGACCAAATTTATACTACCAAAGGAAATAGACTCATAGAACATTCCTGTTGCGAAAATATCTCCATTAGGAGCGACTGCAATATCAGTAATTGTTGCCTCTGCATACTGTGATGTTCCTGTAACCGAAATTTTCTCTATCCACTGCCAGTTACCGTTACTATCCGCTTTAGCAATCCATGGTTCGACATACTGCCCCGATGTAACTGATGCTGAACCCATTGACATTGTCGTTGAGCCACTAATTACACCTGCTACAACCATTTCATTATTTGACGATGTATCAACAGATATGGCCACTACTGGGTTTGCAGCACTACCAGATGCAGACCAATCATTACTGTTTTTAGAAGTGAAATGACTTCTGAAGGAATCTTTATCGATGATATCTTCGTTATCTACGAAATCATCATTGACATTGAAAACTCCCGAAAGGGTACTCAAAATAAGTAGAAGTATTACTGAAGAAATCAAAGTTCGGCTTGAAGGAACATTAGCGCGCATGACATTGCCTCACATAGGCCATGTAGGTTGAGAAGATGAACTCTTCCCTCTAATGTAACATTAAAATTAGCACTTCAAAGGTTAGAATCAAGTGATAAAAGTTCGCTTTCACCAGCATCTAGGACAGTAATTGTCGATACTGAAAAAGGCTTACCACTAGCAATTCCAAGCTCACGATTAACCAGTCCAGAACGGAACATAGTCACTTCTGGATGCTTAGCATGTAGGTTATCGGTATAATCTACAGGGCAATTGGCTGCTAAAATAATCAATTTAGCATCACCATTAGCACAAGCATCGATTGCTTGTCTTTGTCCAAATAGTAGTTTCCCAGTTGTTATTGCATTCTTTAATTGTCGGCTTAAATCCATATTTTTTCCTCCATTCTCCACATTGTTTCTCATGGTGGGATAATTATTCCTCTGGTATGTAGAACAGTTCTACGCTTCCTGTACCCAAAGAGATCGGTTGACCAACGATGATGTTTTCTGCAACACCGGTCAAATGGTCTCTCTCTCCGATAATTCCCGCCTTCAGCAGGTGATTAACTGTAACTTCGAAAGCAGCACGAGCAAGAATACTGTGCTTAGTACCTGATACACCGTGACGGCCAATCGCTCTAACTTCACCTTCGGAAGTCATTACATCAGCAACAAGTAACAAGTGTCTTGTATCAACTTCCAAACGTGCTCCGTCTAGAGTCGCTTGTAATTCATTTACAATTGCTTGTCTAGCAGCCTCAATCCCTAAGTGGTCATAAATCTCGATAATATTGTTGGTATAAGTCCTTGAACGGTCAATTGTTTCAATTTCGCTAACTCTAGATAGGTTAGAACCGATAGTGGAGAGGTAATATTCGCCAGTTTTATCATCAAGTTGAACGTTTGCTCTTTCAATGTTAGGAATACCTTTCAGTCTCATGTCACGAATCTTTTCTTCAAGTTGTAGAAGCATAGTGTAAGATGGTGGGTTTTCAGCAAGTTCTGCAAGGTCTTCTTCCGAGTGTACACCTGGAATTAGAGTCAACTTCGAAGGATTCTTTGGCTTGTCACCTTGAACAAGGAGTCTTGTTGCACGTTCAAGTTTATCTTTAACTTCAGCAGCACTCATGTTCTTTTGCTTCAGATTACTCTTGTTCAGTATCAGAACAAGTCTTCTTTGAGCAACGTCTGTTTCCATAGATGCAATATTTACTGTAGTAGTAACTTCAATTGCAGCAGCCAACTTTTGAGCTTCTTCGGCAGAGGTCTTCTTTTCGTTTTGCAGACGTATTGTCATTGTAGGGGTATTAGGTACCTTTCTAGCATCGACAATTTCTATGATTCTAGGCAAACCTTGTGTTACGTTTACTGTAGCAACACCCGCATAGTGGAAAGTACGCATAGTCATCTGAGTACCTGGTTCACCAATAGACTGAGCAGTAATGATTCCTGCTGCTTCGTAAGGGTCGATACTTGCTCTATCAAGAGCAACTATTGAGCCAGCTACAACTTTCTTTGCTTGAGCCTTAGTTAGTTTCTTGATTCCTCTTGCATGAATTGCTTCTGTAAGGTCGTGGAAGATTCTATCGGTAAATCTTGGAGAACCGGAGTCCTCTACAGCAGCAACAAGACTCTTGAATACTGCGTCTCCTGAAAGTTCGTCATCTAGAGATAGAAGTTTAGCGTCTTTGTTGTAACTATCGATATCTGCAGTAGACTTTACACGTGCTCTTGATCTAACTTTACGACCAAGGGTAACAGCAGTAACTGGACCGATTGCTTCACTGTTCTCTAGTTTGTTCTTTTGGTTAGCACCGTCGATAATTGTCTTAATCGATGCTGCGGTTTCAGAATCTGTTTCACAAATTTGGCCAATCTCGCCAACTGGTAGAATTTTTACATCGTCCCACTTTCTATCATCGGCTAGGATATGTGCGAAATTCTCCGCAATTCCCAAGTCCATGAGCTTCTTCTTTGTTGCACTCTTTACTACCATCAGACATCACTTCCTGTATCTTCGCTTACATCATCATCCCATGCGCCAAGATCTTCTTCAGATTCTTCACGTTCAAAGGATTCTCTTTGGACTACTGTTGCACCTTCTGTTCCAAGTGCTTCATCAACAATAACATCGATATTGAAAGGAGAACCGTGCACACCACGGGATGGGTCAATTCCATCTTCACCATAACTGAATTGAATAATTCTGTTAGCAGTGTTTCTTACAGACAACATTTCATCATCATAAACCTTCAAGTCATCCATAGCGTTAATGAGTCTTCTTTGCATATATCCAGACTTAGCAGTACGAACCGCTGTATCAACCAGAGATTCTCTTCCAGAAATTGAAAGCATAAAGAACTCTGTTGGTTCAAGGCCACGCTTGAAAGAGTTAGAAATGAATCCTCTATCTAGAGCACCTCTTCCACCTCTCTTGAAGTGAGCAAGAACTCTGTCGTTATATCCACGCTCTAGTCTCTTACCACGAACCTTTGCTTGTCCGATAGAACCAGCCATCATTGTTAGGTTGTCCATGGAACCACGGGCTCCTGAAATTGCCATATTGACCGCTGCGTTGGTTGAACCAGATTGATTCAATTCGTCCTTAGCAATGTCACCAGCCTTTTGCTTACCTTCATCGAGCATTACCATGATATTTTCTTCCAAAGTTTCTCTTGGAGTTCTTCCAGGTCTTGCTTCGTAACCACGGCCATCTTTACCAAATGACGCCAATTCTTCTTCAACTAGGCCACGTGCATCAGCATTTGCTTTTTCAATTGCAGCAAGTGATTCTGGGGAAAGATCCTCATCGTCAATTCCTGTTGTGAAACCTAATGCAGTACATGCCGCGATAGATAATTGTGTAAAGTCATCAAGGAATTTTGCACCTTTTTCAGGACCATTCGTCTGAACAATAGCATCCAGAAGACGACCGTCTTCAGCACCGATTGCTCTCTTGTCAAGTGTCCCCTCAACCTTACCGTTCTTGACGATAACATCGTCATTAGAACGGCTTCTAAATCTCAAGTGAATGTTGTCAGGTATAATCAAAGAAATGATATCTTGACCTCTGAAGCAGTCCTTACCGTTAGAATCTTTGACGACCTCAGGTAGTTCACCAGTCCAACCGATGTTACCCAACATTTCCAAACCATGTCGAAGTGCAATCAAAGTTCCAGGTCTTGAAAGAAGGTATGCTCCTGAAATGTGGTCGTGAATACCACCAATAACAGCACCACCATATCTTGGGGTCAAGATATGTTCTTGAACTCTCATCAAAATCTTTGCTTCAGCTCTTGCTTCTTCGGATTGAATTACGTGAAGGTTCATCTCGTCACCATCGAAATCAGCGTTATATGGAGTACATACTGCAAGGTTGAATCTGAAAGTTTTACCTTCCATGACTCTAACTTCGTGAACCATCATAGACATTCTGTGAAGAGAAGGTTGTCTGTTGAATATTGCAACGTCACCATCGATTAAGTGTCTCTCAACAAGCATACCTGGTTTTGGATTTCCGTCTCTATCAAGAGTAGAAAGCCTATCTTCGGTATTTGTTCTGTCTCCCCATTCATCAGCAGGGCTTGTACAGTGAGGACAAACAACTTCCAGATTTACTGGGAATGATTCAGGGTTTGGCTTATCTTGTTGCTCTAACTCCCACATCCATCTGTTGTGAAGAATTGCTCTTGGGTCGTCCTTATCCAAGGAGTGACCGTCAACATCTTCGCCTCGAAGGTTAGCGATAGTTGCTACATCATCAACAACATAACTCTCAACTTCCATATTGGCAATCATTGAGCGACTAATTTCTTTTCTGATAACTAAACCAGGAAGGAAGTTAGGTGCTGGCAATACTTCATGAAGGTCAGGACGCATTGTTGTCTCTTCTGAACATTCAGGGTTGTGACATCTAAATCCTGCATTAATCAAACGACTTCTTGAGTTAATTCTAACTCTTCTCTTGTCACCACGAATAATGTAGTTAACACCAGGGTGAACATCAGGACCACGAAGAATCATTTGACGCATTTGTTCACGGTTTCTTAGTGTAACACGGATAGGAACAGTCAATTCACGAGCAATCTTCTTTGGAACTCCAACTTCGTTGACTCCAAGGTATGGATCAGGTGAAATTACAGAACGTGCACAAAAGTTAACACGCTTTCCAGACAGGTTACTTCTAAATCGGCCTTCCTTACCTTTCAATCTCTGAGTTAGAGTCTTCAAGGTTCTTCCTGAACGGTGGCGAGCAGGAGGTATTCCAGAGGTTTGATTGTCAAAGTAAGTTGTAACGTGGTATTGTAGAAGTTCCCAAAGGTCTTCAACAATAAGTTGTGGCGCACCAGAATCTCTGTTCTCTCTTAGCCTTTGATTGATTCTCAATACGTCGACTAACTTGTGAGTCAAATCGTCTTCAGAACGGTCTCCGCTGTCAAGAGTAATGGACGGTCTAACGGTAATTGGAGGAACTGGAAGAACTTGTAGAACTGTCCATTCCGGACGGTTTTGCTTATCCATACCAATGAAGATTAGGTGTTCGGCAGGAATACTGCTCAACCATTCTCTGACATCTCTAGGATTCAGTTTTCTCTCAGTTTCCTTTCCTGTACCTTGTGTTTCTAACTTCTCTTTGAAAGTAGTTGGCTTGTCAAGAGTAATCTTACCTTGAGCTGCTCCACAGTGCATACAGACCTTTCTCTTAGTCCCAGAAGTTACCTTTTCAATTTCCTTAATCATCTTAGAAAATTCTGTAGAACCGACACCGTGCTTAAGCATGATATCTCTAACTCTACGGTTGTAGTAATCTTGTTCACTTAGTTCCGGGTTGTTAGGGTGTGTTTCAGGTTCATCGTGCAGTAGAATCTTACTACAAGTATTACAAGTAGCCTTCAATGCAGTTTTAATCAGATTTACGAAACCGATGTGAATAACTGGAAGTTCCATTTGGATGTGTCCAAAGTGACCAGGTGATTCATCATACTTACAATTGTCAGTAGGACAGACAAGTCCAGGTTCAATGACACCCATGTGCATGTCCATTAGACCTTGGCTGTAAGCACGTCCGTCATCCTTGTAAGTGTCTGCAGTCTTTACTTCAACAGCAGACATCTTTCTAATCTCAGTAGGGTCCATCAATCCGAAACGAATACTGGATATTCGCTTTGGAATCATAGTTGTATTTCGGCTCATCTTCGGTCCTCCAGTTCTAATCTCATTGCAACACCTAAACTCTTCATTTCGTCAAGAAGCAGTTTGAAGGCGTAAGAAGTTTGTACCTTGTAAACTTCAGCCCCATCTCCATGTATCGGGCTGACGTAAGTTCTTCGTTTCGGATCGTACCAAGCAAGGTGACCTGATTGAGCACAAACATACATGTCAATACCATCAGATTCGTCTAGTAGCCTATCCTTGATGACCATAGATGCACCGTGAGCAATTAGACAGTCACGTTCCATCTCACCAAATCTCAGACCTCCTTGTCGAGCACGACCTTCAGTCGGCTGACGTGTTAGAACTTGTACACGACCACGAGAACGTGCGTGAATCTTAGAGCTGACAAGATGGTGAAGTCTCTGGTAGTAGATACATCCTACGAAAATATCAGCAGGGTATGCTTCACCAGTTTCACCGTTAATCATCATCTCACGACCTGAGTGAGCAAGACCGTTTCGGATTAGACCGTCACGTAGACTTACTTCTTTCTCTCCTCTGAAAGCCGTTCCGTCGATTCTTCTTCCTTCTAGGGAACCGACTTTACCGCCAATCATTTCCAAAACGTGAGCAACTGTCATACGAGAAGGAATCGCGTGAGGGTTAATAATCAAATCAGGAACTACGCCATCAGGGGTGAAAGGCATATCTTCTGGTTCGACTAATCTTCCAATAACTCCTTTCTGACCGTGTCTTGAGGCAAACTTATCACCGACTTCAGGAATCTTATGGCTTCTAACCATGACTCTTACCAAACGACCAGAATCAAGAGATTCGGTGACATATACATTGTCAACCCATCCTTTCTCACCATGCCTTACAAGCATGGAAGATTCTCTTCTTTCTTGGGCCATTAGGAATGCACTACCAGATGTTTCTTCCAAGAATCTTGGAGGACTTGTCTTACCGACAAGAACATCTCCGCCTTCCAAGTATGTTTCAGGCAGAGGCAATCCATCTGCTTCAAGATGGAAATAAGCTTCATCAGGCTTCATTCCCTTTACTTCTTGTAGGGATGAACCAGGCTTTTCGATTTCTTCTACTTGACCACCAGGGAATCTTCTTCTTTCAGCATTGTAGGTTCTGTTGAAAGTAGAACGTGCAAGACCTAGGTCGATTGAACCTCTGTTCATAATTACAGCATCTTGCATGTTGTATCCGTGAAGAGACATGATAGCGACGATAAAGTTCTGACCACCAGGTCTTTGGTCGAAGTTTGTAGTTTCCATTGCACGTGTTTTTGTGATTGAGCGTTGCGGGTAATGCAAGATGTGTGCACGTGTATCAGGACGTAGTCTGTAGTTCGAACTTGGCAGACCAAGTGATTGCTTAACCATTGCAGTTCCACCAGTAACACGAGGTGTAGAGTTGTGTTCTGGGTATGGAATTAGTGAAGCGCAGACACCGAGTACCAGTTGTGGGTCGATTTCACAGTGTGTATGTTCGTCAGAATACAACAGAGGAAGGGAGAACTTTGCGATTTCCCAATCATTGTTTGGCATTCTTACCTTAGCCTTAATCTTAGCAGCGGTTGCACCAGGTTCACCGAGGTTTTCCCATTCGATATTTTCGTTAGAGATCGGTCTTCCCGCATACTTACCGTTTCCTTGCACTACTTCAGGTAGAACGAAAGGCTTTGCAGCGATGAACAAGTCTTCTTCTTCTTCAGCGTCAACCCATTCAACAACACCAGTGTCAACCAAATGCTTGAATGTCATTTCACCAGAAGTCAATGCCTCAAGGTGAGAACTTGTCAAACGTGGCGCACCATCGTATAGAATTAGTAGAGGTCTTAGAATTCGCCCCTTGTCTGTGTTGATGAAGATATCACGGTTCTCTGTATCATATCTGATGGAAACTTCCGCAGGAATAGTTCCACGGCGACGTGCAGACTTGAAGTGACGAACTAGGTTTGCACCCTTTTTGTGAATTCCATAAATGTCACCATTTACGTGTATTCTGTCACCTTCTGTCCAGTCATCTGGTTGGAATACGTCCAACTCATCTAATTGATTTCTAACATCTTGTTCGCTGATGTGCTCTGAAACGTCAATCATTTGAGCTGCATTCTTTACTAGACCGCAGTTTTGACCTTCAGGTGTTTCGTTAGGACAAAGTCTTCCCCAGTGAGTAGGGTGTAAATCTCTTGCTTCGAAGTGAGGTTGGCTTCTAACCAAAGGTGATGTAACTCTTCTCATGTGAGATAGAGCTGCAAGGTATGTTGTTCTGTCAAGTAGTTGGCTGACACCAGACCTTCCACCGACCCAGTTTCCTGTAGCCAATGCGTGCATGATTTTTGAGGTCAATACGTCAGGTCTTAGACATGAAGTAATTCTTAGTTCACGCTTTCTGTTGTGGTGTCTCTCGAGTTGGTACTTCAAATCTCTAGCCAGTTGACCAGATGATACACGGAATAGGTCTTCGATTAGGTCACCAGCAAGTCTAACTCTCTTGTTAGCATAGTGGTCTTTATCATTAGGTTCCTTAGAGTGCATAGCCATCTCTAGAACTTGACGTACGATACGACCTAGGAAAATTGCTTTCTTCTTTCGGTCGGTTGATTGGTCGCCCAAGTGAGGAAGCAATTCTCTGTCCAAAAGTTGGTTGACTCTTGCTTCACGGTATTCTCTTTGTTGACCAGCTGCGAATTTCTTTTGCAACCATTCGTGTGCTTCAAGTACATTTTGTACTGCATACTCTTCATTGTCGTTGACTTCGTTGATGTTTGCAACAATATACTTGAAAGTTTCAGTAGGTCCTGCAATCGATGTGAAAATCTCTTGGTCGTTATCAGTTCCAAGAGCTCTCATCAACAGAACAACAGGAATAGGGGTAGTACCTGCTGTACTAATCTTTACCATTAGCATTCCATCTCTTCTCTTCTCAACGGTAAGGGGTTTTCTCATACCGTCTTTCTGAGAGAAAATCTTTGCAACTTCGGTACGCTTTGCATATCGCTTGTTGATTTCAACAGTAACACGATTAGGTGCTAGGTCCTCGGTAGAAATTAGGACTCTTTCTGTACCGTTGATGATGAAGTAGCCTCCAGGGTCTAGAGGGTCTTCTCCTTTCTTTCTAAGTAGGTCATTCCACATATCGGAATCTTCAGTGGAAGTGGTTGGGTATAGTTGTCGGTCACCTGCGATGTGCCCAGGATGTAAATTACATCTCTTGGAACGAACCATGATAGGTAGGCTTCCTACTTGTACTCCTTCTTCCTTAGGAGAAGGTACTCCGTTTCTCTCGATTTGGAAATCAATTGTAACAGGGGACATGTAGGTGAGTTTTCTCAGCCTGCATTCCATTGGACTTGAAGGGTGCTCAGAACCATTTGCTTCTCTAATTGTTGGCTCTCCAAGTTGAATATTCTTTAGTCGAATGACTATGTCTTGGTCGACAACGTCAAGCTTGATGAAGCCGCCCTTATCGTCAGAAATCTCTTCATCAGTACCGACACGAATGTTTCTAATGATTTTCTCCATACGAGAAATTGCATTGTCCCCTGAAGGAATACAATCGTCATAGGATGCTATTTGGTGATTTACTAAACTTCTTTCTCTAAAAAATGATTGGATTATTTCTTGCATTTCATTGACCTCCTCAGTTACCCTCTACTATCAATCTGTAAGCAATTGTCTTACCTGCAGATGGTGAATTTCTAATTACTTTGACAACTCTGTCAGCGATCCATCCAGCAGCCAAAGGCTTGTGTTCTGGATTTGCTGCTAATTTAGCATTGTCAATTATTTCCGCTTGTTCCTTGATGACTTGAACAACTGGGTCTGTGATCAGGATTTTTGGAAGCAGTTCTTTGGCAATTCTAGGTTCGCCAGTTTCTTCGTCTTCTTCAACCATGTTCCAAGGTTCCAATTCTGATTGTTCAACATCGAATTGCTCTTGCTCGGAAATATTTGCATCTCCGACTAGTTCCTGGTGTGGAACAAGCACGTGATTTAGTGCATTGAAACGAATATTGATTTCTGGTCTGTCAAAATCATCGATTGCTCTAGAACGAATGGTGATTTTCTTGCTCTTCTTTTGCGCTCTTCTGCGAGAGCCTTGTTCGGCAATTACTGCCATAACATTTGTGAATGATTCGGAATCTTTGGAAATTCCTAGTGTCGATGCTATTTCATCGTGTGAAAGTGATTTGATATCTGTCATGTTTCTGTCCGTCGCCAATTTGTGAGCGAATTCTTCGGACACTCCGAGTTCCATTAACCGTTTTTTTGTTGCACTTTTTACTACCATTTTTGACCCCTCAAATACCCTCAAACTGGCTAGACCGATAGCGAGTCAAGCGGGCCTGACGGGGTTCGAACCCGCGACCGTCCGGTTAAAAGCCGGATGCTCTACCTGACTGAGCTACAGGCCCAACGTAGCAACTTGGGCTTTCAAGCCGACTTGCCAGTTGTTCATATATGTTGCGATTGGCATGAGCCAGTCTCGCTGAGGCGAGACGCGACAAATCCTATCAAAAAAACGCTTAAAATATCTCAATTTCGGAGGTGCGTGGTTAGTGCTCGCAAGGATAATGAATAAATCCTTCGGAACAATCCGCGACATGTTCACTATGGCCGATGCCCCGATATTTGGAATTGAAAATATCGAAAATGAGATTCGAATGCTTAGTCGAAACTCTAAATCTCATGAGTGGACATCTCCATCTGGAGAACTTTTTCAAATTGAAATTCCACCCACAGTATATCCTCCTAGGGAAGACACTGATTTAATGGCAAAAGCGATTATCAAACTGGGCCCAGGAAAAGGACGTAAATGCCTAGAAATCGGTTGTGGCTCAGGAGTACTATCTGTCCTAGCATCCAGACAAGGTTGGAAGGTTACTGCTTGTGACATAAATCCCTTCGCAGTAGCGTGTACTAAAGGGATAGCTAAGGATAATTTTTCAGATATTGTGGTCAACGAAGGAGGCCCAAGCCCAAAAATTGACGGAGAGGTGAATCAATGGACTGGAGGAGATAAATTTGATCTAGTGTTTTGGAATCTACCATACCTGAAACCGGACTCAAGTATGACCGATACGTTAGGTCCATTAGAAGAGGCAGCCTTACTAGACACAGACAGAGAGGGACTTTTTGAACGAGTATTAAATCTCATGAAAACTGATATTTTGAACGATTCGGGAATTGCACTATTTGTTGTATCGAGTCAAAATTTGAATTTACAGCCCAAACTAAAGTGTATTTCGAAAGGATTCTCTGCTAGAACTATCTCAAAATTATCTTTTGATGACGGTGAAGAGTTGCAAGTAATTGCTGTGTGGAAGCCATTCATTAACGGTAAGAAAATATTTTTGGAGCAAGCCTCATCAACAAATACACAACTATTGGATTCAAGTTATCCTGTGGGTAGTTCAATTTGTACTCCAAAACAAATTTCTGGTCATGGCCGAAGAGGTAGAGATTGGATTGACACTGAAAAGTCATTTGCAGGTTCATGGAAATTATATGACTCTGCAACATTACTAGAACCGGGATTACTGCAAATAGTAGCTGGAACATGTGTGAAAAATTCAATACTGTCTTTGACTAAGGATGCCAAGGGCAAGGAAATTTTGATTAAATGGCCTAATGATTTGCTCGTCTTTGAGTCATCAAAGTGGAAAAAGTTCTGTGGAATTCTAGTCGAATCTAGAACATCAGGCAAAAATATGTCTGTAGTTTTGGGAATAGGAATTAATTTATCTGGTACTGAAAGTATCGGTCGTGAGTTTGACATAGGATTTTTGCAGTCATTTACAAAGATGATTAAATTTGAAGATATCCAGAACACTATTGACGCATCTATTGCGTCATTTTTTGAACAAAAAGATATGATTCCAAATATATCCTTAGAGGATTTGTTGCAACTGGTCAATACCGAAGTTGAAACATCGATAAGTCATCTAAGTCAACCGTTATATAGAAATAATCAAGTCACTTTCAAATCAATATTGAATGATGGAAAAATGGAAATTATTAGTGGAAATGGGGACGTAATTGCCATTGACGATGGCGAGTCACTGACATGGGGGAAAATCAGTTGAGTTCGGCATCTATTGCCGCATTAGATTGTTCCTCTTTCCTCTTGTATAGACCGAATGAAAGAAGTAATGCTCCAATTGGATAAACAATGAAATCGAACATTAGAGATCTTTGGACATTGATTACCGCACTCCCTTCCACCTGCCCCTCTGATGAAGGATTGACTTGGATTTGAATTTGATATTCACCACTTTCTTTGGCAGTAAATTCATACTCTGATGAATCTGCACTCAAGGGAATCAGTTGATATTGCTCATCACCGGCGTTAACTGTCACATAAATCGTGTCACCAGTTTCAACATCTAAGTTAATCACTAATTTATCGTTCTTCAGTAACAAAGCACTTTTCTCAATCACGGCACTTTCGCCATCCTCACTTTCTAAAACTTCAGGAGCGACCCATGAGTGAATGATAAATCCGGCAACAAGAACTGATATTCCTATCAAAATGAAGACATCGCTGACCTTCATTCCTTCTGCGGTACCTCCACCTGCCATGTATAGGCGTGGCTAATTTAACAAATGAATGTGTTCCTATCTTTTTCGCTTTGGCTTCTCAAGGTTCAACCTATCCCTTACCAATCGGATCTTACCACTCATAGTCAGACTTTCCAATCCATATTCTGAAATATTCTTTTTCTGACTCAATAATTCTCTAAATTGTATACTGTACTCCAGAGGAACTTCAACAATGGCTAATCCATGAGGATAAATTTCGGGTTTGATTTTTGATTCTGATAAATCTGCCACTTTCTCGTTTCCAGCTTGTACAAAGTCCATCAATCGTAACTTCTTAACTAGTTCAAGGTCTGATATGATGGATTTAAGAACAGATTCCACACTTCTTCGAGAATGTAAAGACTCATTGACAGCCAGACCAAACCATCTTCTTTTACCCCTCAAGGCTTTAGAAAGACGCTTGGCCATAATATCCGCACAAAGTACTCCTTCAATATATTTCTTTGAATAATATCAAAACATAACCGCATCTGCGGTAGTTTGAACGTGATGGCATGGAAGACGAAAGTATGCAGCAAAGTGAATCTAATTCGGAATTAGAATCACTAAGAAACAATGAAACCTCGCTTTGGAGGCTTCTAAAAACCTTACTTTCTCCAAAAACTATGCCTCATATCGTAATGATTTCAGCATTGTCGATAATACTCCACATAATGGCAAGTAGTAATTCACTTACTAACATCACTGCAGTCTTATTCATCAGTTTGAGCATTGGTTACTCAGTCACCGCGATTGGTTCAAGAAACGAACGTATTAGAAATTGGACAATCGCTGAATCTAAAGAATCTAATGCCGAGGATAGTAAGGCGATGATTTTTATTAAAAAGTTCAATATTTGTCTTTTCCCACTCGCAGTATCATTGATATCCACTATTGTGATTATAACCCTATTTGGAGAAAACGGATTAATTCCTCAGGCATATGACCTAATACCCTTGTTTTTGGCATCATTATTCGTCCTTTGGGCTATCATCCAAGGAATCTCTTTCAGCACATTGGCATCATCTTTATCGGCAAATAATACTAAGGAAGAAGGCGCCGTCCTAAATTTGAAAACTTCAACTATTTTCAATGGATTAATCTTGATGGGCTTTGCTACAGTAGTTGTAGGTATTTTTCAATTCCTCAAAGAACCATCATCTCAACCTCTAGATGTTTTATTTGAAAATTGGATTTACTTGTTTTTAATTTTGGCTCTATATGGTTCGACTAGCGCATGGACATGGAAATTACGAGCCCTCGGTGAAAAAAATAAGTCACTAAATTCCTTTTCAAATAGGTGGACTTTGATATGCCATATATTCTTGTCATGGCACATACTTACAATCTGGAGACAAAACTTCATGTCTCCCAATTCTATTGAGATATTCATTGAAGAATTACTACTTATGATATTCACTGTATTCATGGCTATTTGGTCGCTAACCTCCAAAGGTTATGCAACTAAATTCAAGTTACTAGATGAAGAAAACTCCCTCCCTTGGGGTCTCGCTTTTGGATATGCATATGCTGGAAGCGTGGCTATGCTGACAAATGTTTTTGATGAAATTACTACTGTGATGACCATAGGCCACAGCGTAGTGGTTATCACTGTCATCTATGTTTACCGGAAGGTTTTGATGAATGTATATTCCAAGCATGATGATGGAATTCTAATCAGAAGATTAGCCGCCAAAGTAAATACGGAAACTGATAATCCGTCAAATGTGACATATAATGTGAATAATATTAGTATCCAAGATTCAGTGGTAATTGATTCTGAAATCAGTAACCCGCCTGAAGAAAAAGAGGATGGCGAATTGAATATTCAGCCCCCGCATGATGAAGATTGGCAAGAAGACAAAGACGTAGATTGGGATAATCAAACAGATGACAAAACGATCAGTAGTGATGTCGAATGGGATGAATCAATCGAAATGGATTAATCTTCTGACTTGATACCAGATAGTAAAGTTACGACACGCATAGTATTGCCTAAATCTTCGCTCACCCTCGCCCCAAGAATAACTTGAGCATCACGGTCTAATGCTTCAGTAAATAATTGTGCAACCGAGTCGACTTGATTCAACGTCATTCCAAGACCTCCTTCGATTTGTATCAAACAACCTTTGGCGCCTCCTACATCTAAGGCTGCTAGTGGGGCCATCATTGCTGAACGTAATATCCCCTTTGGGTCGTTTGGGTCTCCTACTCCAACCAGTAAAGTTGCATTACCCTCTTGTTCGACAATGGCTCGTAAATCCATCAAGTCCAAATTAATAAGACCCATTCGGAGTAAGGTTCGAACCAGTCCATCTACCAAATCTTCAACCCATTCAGCACCCATTTGCCATGAACGGCCCTTTTCTCTAGCTTGACGTACAAGCCTCTCAAGCGACAATCTAACTGTGACATGTGCGACCTTTTGCAGGCGCTCAAGGCCCTCATCGGCAATACTCCTTCGAGTCTCTTGAATATCGAAAGGAAGAGCGGCCACTGCTATCACAATGGCTCCGGATTGACGGGCTTGACGAGCAAATTCATGGGCAGCCCCCGTACCGGTTCCACCGCCCATTCCAGTCAACAATAGAACTAACTCAACTGGCTCCAGTATATTCCTTACGATTGTAGATGAACTTCTCATCCTTTGTTCGGCTAGCGGAGGAAGCGCAGCACAACCTAATTTGTCTACCGCAGTCCCCAATCGCAAAATACGAGCCTCAGAGCAATCCTCAAAACTAGAGTCGTCAGCATCGATAAGCAGTATATCAGCGCCGCCATCCGAGCGTTTCCAAGCGCCTTTAGCCCATGAACAACCCAAACTACCTACACCGGCAATTAGGATCTGAGATGACTCCATCACATACATGCTCTTGACGAACATCAATGAACTTTCGCGTTGAATTACTCCACATATCGAAGATACCTTCTTCTGGCATCTCTCGCCCAAGCATTGTCTGGTTCGAGTTGTAAAACTTGATTATAATATTCAATGGCTGTTTCAAATTCGGAGAGATGGCGACCGTATAAATGCCCGAGATTGGAAAGCACAGGAATGCACTCTTCATCTTCACTGAGCATTTCAAGAAGAAGTCTTTCAGCAGCCCCGAGGTCATTCTTAAGCATCAGATCTTCGGCTAAGTCCAAATTTTCAAGTTGCTCAAGGGTCAAATCATAAGTATTCTCGAACGGCGTATCCATGAGACTCAAACATCCCACAATGACCTCACATTTCAATTCATCCAAGAGGTGGTTTATAGGCGGTTTAAAAGTAAAATGCGCACCCTTATAAACATTATTTTTACGAAATAAAAAACGCTATACTGCGAAAGAATTTTGTCACTTGTTTCGACAATGTTTAAAGAGTTCATACGAGTGGAAAGATTACTTGGGTGTGTCAATGTTGAGCAAGCCTTTTTCAATACGTACTGTATTGATGCTGACTCTATCGATTTTTTTGTTGGCCCCAACTCTAGTTTCTTCGTCCCACCTAGGCATTGGTGGAGAACAAACTAACTCCAGTGATGGAAGTACAATTAACGATGTTGCTAAGGAAGGATGTCTTTGCCACAATGGTGCTGCTGACAACACTGTCCAAATCATTCTTGTCGATGTCCCATACTCTTGGATTGCTGGAGAGCCGTACGAGATGACTCTGCAAATTATCGGAGGCCCACCTGCTGCATCACCGTATACTGCGGGATTCTCAATGCGAGTAAGTGCAGGAGAACTATCCGGAGATAATATCCAAAACTGGGAAGGAGACCTAACAACACTAACTCACACCGGAGATAGTGCCGGAGTCCCTGACCGAGCATGGACATTGACATGGATTGCACCTGCAACCGAAAACGGTGCAGTTAACTTTTGGATAACTGGAAACTCAGTGAATGGCGACCAAGGGCCTGGTGAAGATGATAAGTGGAATCAACTATTGTTCTCAATGCAAGAAGGCAATGATGCTACCACCGCACTAGGCAAGAGAACCTTATTTGCTGGAGATGGCAATGTAAGCCCTCCTGAACCAGAAGAAAGTGGCATCGACCTTGAGCACATGGGTGCTGAGTTTAGAGCACACATACTGGGCCTTCTTGGATTTGGAGCGGTTCTAGCTGTAATATTATTCGCTGGACTAATGCTTCGATACAGTTTCTCAACTTCATACAAAGGAAGAAGCAATCAACTCCGATTGAGATATAAAATCAGAAGAAGAGGTGACCAGTGATGGACGATATGATCACAAATTTGCTTCGTGATGTTTCCAAGGGAACAGTAAGCGTCGAGGATGCTAGACTAGCCCTAGAGGATGCCACACTAACTGAAGCACAATTAGAATCCGCTATCGAGAAAGGTGTTTTCGAAGAAGCAGAGATGGGTGCAATCGTAAGTGCTTCGCTCGCCCCTTCCGGAGCATCATACCTTACAATGTTCTTTTTCGTATGGGGCATCTTTTGGGCCTGCTATTGGTTCTTCTCCTTGATTTATGGACTAGCAAAAGACTGGGACCAGAGGCAATTAGCATTCCACATGGCAATGGGAATCACCACATTGATTTTCATGGGACTAGTATATCTCAAATTCATCTTACCTGATACAATCATTGTGAAGCATGCTATCAACAAATTCATTCCAGAGCACCAGAAAGATTGGAAGGAGTACAAGTGGTGAGCATCATGTCCAGAGAATATGAACTAAAAGTCGACCCTTCCACTCTTGGTAGTGGTGCATCAGGGTCATCCAGAAGTACCATCAATAGAAGACAATTCTTGAAGTATGGATTTAACACTGCAACTGGAGTTCTTGCTGCATCACTTGGAGTGCTTGGTTTTTCAGCAATACTTCTACCCCCTGGCGGAGGAACGTCGGGAGATTTAGGAGTTGTATTCTGGGCCAAGGGCAGAGAAGATGAAGCATGGTACGGTGCCAAGCATGAACAGATGATGACTAGAACTGATTTCGTCAACGAGGCTGCCAAGTCAAGCACAGGAACCGCTGGAGCCGCTGGAATTTGGAATGGAGTCCCTGTAGTTGTAACATATGTTGACCACGTAAAGAACAAAGACACCCCAGTATTCAACGGAAAGGCTAGATTCCAATTTATGGAAGGTTATGATGAAACTGGTAAAAGAATTGGTCACTTTGAAGACTTGAGCGATGCCGACCCACGTATATTCCCATCTGATAATCTGGTAATGATTTTCGGAAGATGCACTCACCTGTGCTGTATCCCTGGATGGCAATTGGTTTCTAATTCCTATACCGATGACTCTTGGACACCTGGAGGCGGTGACGAGGGTGGAACGAAGTTATTCTGTATCTGCCACTCTTCTCGCTTCGACCCAACCGCTCTAGAAATGAACTCAAATAGAAACCGTTCATCTGGAGCTACTTTCAGTTATGCTGGAATCCGCAGAGCAGGTGGACCTGCACCAGTAGGACTCCCACTAATTCCGATTCAACTTAATGGAGATGTCATAGAGGGCATTACAGACTACATCGATTGGTACACATATTGTGATTGAGGTGATATTATGACAACGATGTTTTGGGTTCTTTGGTTCTTTATCGCTTTCGTGATAGTTTTGATCGCTTTCACGCTAAGAAAAGAAAGTGATGAAATGCCACGCAGAGAAATTCTACGTGCTGTTGAATCAACTGGAAAGATGGGCTTTGCCGAGAGGTCATTCCTTTGGGTATTCTCTTGGCTTGACACTAGATTTAGAATTCAAGATTACTGGAATATGTCGAAAGGTGCCTATTACAACATGCACAGACAAATGCCACTTACTCACGCTGAAAAATACAAATTGAGGATTATTTGGTATTGGTATCCTCTTTACTGTCTTGGTGGTATTTCCTTCCTTTCCTTCATTATCCTAGTCATTACTGGCACCGTCCTAGGAATTTACTATGTTCCTGGTGGAGAGGGAATTCCATCTCCAGCATATCTTAGTATGCAATATATCATGACTGAATTACCATTTGGATATATCATCAGAGCAGTTCACCACTGGGGTACCCACTTCATGGTTGCTAGCGTATTCTTACACATGTGCAGAGTATATTTCACTGGCGCATACCGAAATCCTAGAGAACTCAATTGGCTGATTGGTGTTGCTTTGATGGCACTAACAATCGTGTTTGGATATTCTGGATACCTACTGCCTTGGGATTCTTTGGCATATGGTGCAGCAGTTATTGGAATAAACCTAGCGAACTCCAGTCCACTAGTTGGAAAGTACATCGCAACGCTACTGTTTGGTGGCTCTTCACTGACCTCCAGAACAGTCACAAGAATGTATTTCATTCACGTCTTTATCTTACCAGTAATAGTTACTGGACTAATTATTGTTCATCTGTTTATTGTATGGGTTCAAGGAATCGCGGAGCCGCATTGATCAGGGAGTGATATTATGGGAATTGTAGAGAATCTAGGCCGTGTTGCATCTTCTTACATGGAAGAAAAAGAAAAAATGCAAACTGTCGGTGAGAAGAGGAAGAGAACTCGTCTAGGGCACGGCTTTTGGCCACATGAAGTTCTAAGAGATTTACTTATTTTTGCATTCATGGCTGCAGTTCTGCTGTACTATGCTTGGTTGATTCCACCGCCACTTCATGGCGCTGCAGACCCGTATGCACAAGCAGGTTTCGTATTCCCTGACTGGTATGTTCTATTCTCTTACGGTTACCTAAGATGGGGTGAATATTTACCTCAATTCTTAGTTCCGACTGGTTTTATTGGCGAAATCGTTGGCCAACCTGTATTCCCATGGAACGCTGCATGGTGGGGAGCAGCACTAACTGGAATCCCTGTAGGTATTCTCATACTGCCACCTTTCCTTGGTGGAAGAGAAAAGAGACCTGTTGAAGACCCTTGGTTTGCTTCTGCTGGAGCAGTCTATCTTGCCCACATATGGTTCATATCAGTGTTTTCGATCAATATTTTCTTGGAATTATATCATAAAAATCGTTCCGACTATTGTAAATTGGATAGTCATGGGGACTTGCTCTGTGGAACGCGTGAACCATGGCTAGCAGAGGCATTCAATGCGATACCCTGGGTAATGACTGGAGTTTTAATGTGGATTTGTATATACTTCATCGCTAGAGGAATTCTTTCTAGAGCGTGGGGTGCAGGATTTACACCAACTCACGCCAAACAAATTATTGTAGGGGCTTTGATTCTGTCCACTGCTGCTAGCGTAGCCACATGGGATGTGTATGACAAAGGATTTTGGGATGCTAAAGGACTACTTACAATCAAAGACTATGATGAGTTAGAAGCAATGCGTACTCAACCGTCAGATGTATATGTTCACGAAACAAATGAATTCACTGATGAGTTTGGATGGACTGAAACAGGAGTAGTGCCTACTACAGCGTGGCTGGATTGGACAATTTATCAGCCTGGAAGAGAAGTAATAATCGATTTCGCAGATTCTAATGGCCATCAAGACCCAAGCAACGGAATTAATGCTGCTGCTGCATCTACTGTTCTTACTGCGGTAGATTCGTGGCAAGTTACCGGAAGTTTTGATATTACAGAAGACCCTGTTAATTTCCCCGACGGACACCATGAGACAATCACCACATTCACTACAGACATTGCTTGTGAACACCGTGCTGAAGAGAGAAAAATAAATGATATCAAGACTGATAGTATGTTCAGCAGCAGCTTGAAAGTTACTGACTCTGATGGAGACGTAGTTTCACAATTCTCCGACTGTGTTGGAGACTCTGTTGAATTACCAGTTGGTACTTACCAATATCAATTCAATGTAGACATCACTGGTCCGCTGGCACTAAATGAAACCATGACTAAAGAGGCAAGTTTCTCAATTGCATCCTTCCAACCACTGTTGGTGTGGGATAGCGGAGCCGACAACGCAATCGCAGGTATGACAGTTAACCTAAGTAATGTAACTGAAATGGAACTTGGAGCAGGACAATTCAACGTAATCGAAAATCCATCATACCACACAAACCCGCTAAGTCTCGATGCTAAATTGACCTATGCAATGTTTATTCCTTGTCTGACATTTGGCGCAATGGTATTTATTCTCCTTAGATCAATGGCTCGTGGATATGAGTTTGAAATGAACAAGTGTTACGGCTGTGACCTTTGTGATGATGCATGTCCTGTCAGATTGTTTAACGGTGGAGATAAACTAAACATCATTTACAATTCTTGGAATAACGAAGATGATGGAGTACCGATGTACTCTTGTCTAACCTGTACTGCATGTACCAATGCTTGTCCTCAATTGGTCAACTATGACTCATATGTCGATATTAGAAGAGGTCTCATAGTTGGTGGACCACAAGCAGAAATCCCTCACACCGTTCTACAAGCAGTTCTTGCTGCGGAAGCAGAGGAAGAGGCTGATGAAGACTTCATCTCTGTCGAAAACTATCCTTTGACTTCCAATGTAGGATACTATCCTGGTTGTGTTGACTATCTTGACCAAGAGATGGTATTCTCGCATGTGAATGAAGGAGAAATGAATCTTGGCGATTCTACTACTGCTGCTTTTACCTTGTTTGATGAGATGGATGTTGATGTATCTTATCTTGGAAGAGATTTCCTAAAGTGTTGTGGTCACGACCAAAAGTGGCAAGGACTAACCGAAGTCTTTGACAAACTAAAGGCGTACAACCAAAAGAAAATCAAGCAATCTGGAATTGATACTCTAGTATCTTCGTGTGCAGAATGTTTCAGAACATTTGCCCGTGACTATGAACTAGAAGATGTCAAGGTTATGCATACAACTGAATTCTTAATCGAGAATGGCTTTGATATGAACTTGAAGGCTAATGAAGAGACTACCGTGACTTATCACGACCCATGTAGACTTGGAAGGCAAATGGGTATCTACGAAGAACCAAGAGAACTTATCAATAATGTTGAGAATGTAAGCATAGTAGAGATGGAACACCATGGCGAAGACGCAATGTGTTGTGGTGTCTCGAGTATGATGTCCTGTAATGAAAACGCACGTGCACTAAGAGTTGCCCGTATGGAAGAAATCAGAGATACTGGAGCAGATACAATGCTAACTTCTTGCCCTAAGTGTGTTTCACACTTTGAGTGTCTCAAGTTTGAAGGCGATGAAAAGTATGCAGATATTGAAATTCTGGATGTTGTATCATTCCTTGCTAAGCAAGTCAACGAAAAGAAGGCTGCAATCGGCTCAGAAACTCTGAACGTTGTAGAGTCTGAGGCTTGATTAACTCTCGTCATTCATTCCGACGATTTCATAGTTTGAAGGGAATAGTGCAATTGCTACTCCTCCAATTAGGGCCAGTAATCCCCAACCAAACATTTGCTGAACAAATAACATCTCTAATGCTAGTACTACCAAAGCAAGACCTCCTAAGTTTGAAACCCAAACTAAGGTCTTGAATGTCGAAAGCGATACTCCAGTAGTCTCACCTTTTCTAAAAGGCCCAAATTCTCCACCAAAGCGTTGTGCATCTGTTTTACCATCTTCTGACATTTAATCACCTATCTATCATAGTTATAGCATCTGTAGGACATGCAAGAACGCATAGTCTGCATCCTGTGCAAGCATCACGAATTATCTTAGCCTTACGATTTGATTCAACATTCATTAATGGACTACGCATATTCACTTTGTATAATTCAATAGCATCATCGTCACAGACAATATCGCATTGATCACATCCAATGCATAAACTTTCATTGACAAAAGCTACTACTTCTTCGCCACCTTTGATGGCAGCATGCTGAACTCCACGTTGACGATTAAGTGATGCACGTATCCGAAGAGCCTCTGCTTCTCGGCGCTTTTGCAACTCGTCAGCAGACGTCATACAGTCACTCCGACGGCGGCCTTCTCTTCAAACCTAACGACTGTCATATTTACCAGTAAATCGCCAAAACAATAGAAGGCACCAACCAAAAGCGGTGGATTCCAAGCGGTCAAACCTGTCCATGGCACTTCGTTTGCCCAAGTCCAATTACCTAATTGCGTACCAACTATTTCCATTGCTAAAGCGGCCCAAGCCATAGAAGCATACAATCGTGGTTGAGGACCAAACTTAGTGAAAACCAACACCAATATCAAAAGAATAAGTCCCGATGTATCACTACCATCATAGACACCATATCCAACCATTGGAATAAATGGGATTAGAATGGGTAAAGCCAGCGATTGTTTCATGTTATCTGCCATTATCCTGCCGAGGTCGAATAAGAAGTAATGACCTGCTGGAACAAATAGTGGCATTAGACCTCGTTGATATTCATAGATATTCCAAACTTCACTGAAGAATAATTCCATGGGTGTAGCAAAAGCAAGAACTGTAATCATCTCAATTCGTTCTTTACGATTAGTGGTCTTGTAAATGTAAGCAAAAACGCCCCAGCACCAGATATTTACTGGCCACTCCGCTAAGTTATCAGGAAGTAATCCACCAAATGCAGTAGCAGAAATCCACAGGCCGATAAGGATAGTTAGTGAGTATAACCATGCTCTGCCCATATATATCCCAGTAGATGTTCAGTATAATTCATATGCCTCCATATATGTTGGGTATTTATGAAGAGACCCATTGCTCTACTGTTTTGCCTACTGATGATTACTATGCCCATGGCTGGGTGCTTAGGAGGCGATGATTCGTCCGATGCACCAGATGAAGAATTATCTGATTGGAACGTACATTTCGCTGCTACTGTAGCAGACCTGCCTACTTGTAATGAAGATACAAATGGTAGACTGTATTATGTTGAAGCAGATGGTCAATTCCAAGTCTGTAAAACTGCAGGCTGGGAAGTGATTGCTATCCAAGGAGCTGATGGCCAAAACGGAACTAATGGTGCTGATGGAACTAACGGAATGAACGGTAGCGATGGCGATGATGGTTCACAAGGGCCTGCTGGAACTGACGGCCAAAATGGCGCTGACGGTTCTGATGGCGCTTCTATTCTAATTACAACATCTTCAAGTACATCTTGTTCAAATGGTGGTAACACTTTCAACATTGGACCTGATAGCAATAGTAATGGTTTCTTGGAAGCCTCTGAAGTTGTAATGAATGTTGATATTTGTAACGGTGCTCAAGGCCCGGCAGGACCTCCTGGTGCTGACGGTCAAGACGGCGCTACTGGTGCTGACGGTCAAGACGGCGCTCCTGGTGCTGACGGTCAAGACGGCGCTACTGGAGCAGATGGACAAGACGGTGCTCA
>JABIUA010000012.1 GCA_018667575.1 Methanobacteriota archaeon
GGTATTATTCTCAGTTTCCCGAGGTTATTCCGGAGCATAGGGCAGGTTATCCACGTGTTACTGAGCAGTTTGCAAAGAATCTAATTTCTTTCTACTCGCATGGCTTAATCGAACTCCAAAAGCGGTCGCCTCTGGCAGGATCAACCAGATTTCTCTTGTAATGATCCTTAGGCTACTTGTCGCTGAAATTCATTTGAATTTGCTGTCCTAAAAAAATTGGCGAGAAAATAATGCACTTGAGCTTCTTGCACAAAATACGTCATAATCTCGATCACCTTCCTGACTCTGAGCGATCTTCCGTGGGGGAAGGTTTCTCAAAATCGCAATCGCTTCGGCTTCACGTATCGAGAGGATGGCGACTGTCATAGTCCGAAGACTCTGCCGCCAACGCCGTTCTCAACAACGCAAGCAACCCACCGTGTCACCTCCCCTATATCAACATACCCTATGCTAAGATTATGTTAAATGGCACGCTGCAAAGCATTTTGAGTGAAAAAATAGTTGTTAAAATCACTCGCAATCACGCCTAAAATAGATACTTATTTCTCGATTCAAGCCACTGTGCCCCATAATAGTTCCATTGTTCGATTGACCAACCCTCTGGAAGCCCCGATTGTGGTACAGTAGGAGAACATGAAATTGGTTTACTGAGGCTGTGCCCCTCGCCTTGCCGAAGAGTATTTTCAATTACACTTTCACCATCAAAAAGACCCCTAGAATTATTTGAATAATCATCTTGACTATAGGTAAGACTAGGAATCTCAATCATCAAAGGAGTATCCCTTCTGTCAAGAAATTTCGAGTGGTCAGGAATACTGAAGTCCCCGACTGGTTCGAGTTCTTTTAGCTTGACTTTGTTTTACTCGTACAAGTCATAAATAGTGTACTATAACATCAATAAATCGATCAATGTAGTACAGTTGGAATGATTGGAAACTTCTCGTCCCCTTCATGGCCTCAAACTACCCTAATCAGCACCAAAGAACTGTCTAATCATTGGGTGCATTTCCATTGCTTGTTCCTTTTGGATTTGCTCATATGTACGTAAGATAATACCTACGGCTAGAAGCAGACCCGTACCAGTCGCATTACCGACTGTTCCAAGTAAATCAGCACCGGCTGCTAGCAACCCGACAAACGCTCCTGAGAAATATGTCACAGGTGGAATATAATTTTCAAGGATCTTTTCTAGAACCTTAGGATTCTTACGGAAACCTGGTATTTGCATACCGGTTCTCTCAATTTGTTTTGCAACATCCTTGGTACCCATATTAGTAGTATCAATCCAAAACTTAGCGAATATCATTGAACCGACGGTCATGAGAATAACATAGAACACAACGTGTACCATAATCTGAGATAAACTATGCCCAAATACATCGCCCTGCTGATTTAGCAGCGGTAGTAACCAGTCATTAACCCCATTGACCATACTTGCATACCAAGCAAATCCTCCTGACGCAGTAGTCTGCCCTTGTTCATAGGTTCCTATGTATTTAGAAAGCGAACCGGCCCCATTCCGACCTAAGAGAGGAGTTTGGGATAGTGTTGGGTGACTCCAGAATAGTAGAGTGAACATGTTGATATTTGCTAGAAGAGCAGCCATCAAAATAACTGGAATGTTAGATGCATATACCAGTCGTATTGGATACTTGCCTCTATGGCCTCTAACCTTACCATGCGTCAACGGCAATTCGAGTTTACTGGATTCAGCATAAGCGACCACTAAGAATACAACTACTGAAGAAAACAACGCTGCAAGTGGATTGACGTGCGTCAGCAATATCGTTTCAAAACCATTACTCGAAATCATTTCGTAATTAGTCGCCTCCCTAAACATGTAGAATATCATAGGTAATGTTCCTGAAGGAGGATTACTCAATGAGTAGCCTAGTCCCTTAGTTACTGGAAGAGGTGAAAGTGTACCTACGAAAGTAGATTGGGCAACACCTGCTGCAATAAATAGCGACATACCAGAACCAATACCCCACTTGCTGACTAATTCATCTAGAAGGAATACAAGGTATGAACCAGCAAATA
>JABIUA010000140.1 GCA_018667575.1 Methanobacteriota archaeon
AGCATCGAGGAACTTCGAATCACTGCTGCGAATTTACGTAAAGAGGGATTAAACAGTCAGCAAATAGCTGATGAATTATCACTTTCCCAAGACACAATCTCTTGGCTTTTAGCAGGAAATCAACAATCAGAAGAGAGGCCAACCGATGTTAGAATCGGCTGGAGAACTATTGGAGTAAAGCCAAACCGTATTGCCGCAGTTGGAACAATTATGGCTGACGTGGCAGAAGAAGAACTTGGTTTTGATGAAATTGATACAATAGTTGGTATTTCGATTAATGGAATTACTTTTGGTCATGAAGTTGCTAGAAACTTAGATTGTGAGTTTACAGTATATAGAACGACTGACGGAGGAGATGGTTCAGGCTCTTTATCAAGTAAGTATGGACAAGTTTCTGGCAAGCAAGTAGTAATTATTGATGATGTTTTATCAACTGGGCAAACTATGAACAAAACTATCGAAGCAATTCGAAATGCTGGTGGGGAAGTTGTTCTAGTAATTGTCCTAGTTAACAAAACTATGCGTAATGAAATCGAAGGCGTACCTCTTAGAGGCGTGATTCGCGCCGTTTCAGTTTGAGGTGAAGATATGCATTGGGCAGACGTCACGGCTCAGGCCTTAGCGCACAGAGGCGATAAACACGTAATTTCAACTGGCATTACTCCAAGTGGAGAATTCCACATTGGACACCTCAGAGAAATATTGACAGGCGATATGATATCTAGAGCCGCTAGAAATGCGGGACTTGACGTCGATTTCATTTTTATCGTAGATGATGCCGACCCTTTGAGGAAAGTATATCCTTTCTTGGATGAAGACTACTCTCAGTTCATTGGACATCAAATTGGTTCGATTCCAGCACCCGATTTGGAAGGGAAACCGGATTTTGAGAAGTTCAAAAAAGATGGACTAAGTTATGCGGATTATTTTCTTAATCCATTTCTCGAGGCATTAAGGACGATTGGCGTAGTTCCACGAATTATCAAAAATATGCACTCATATCAATCCGGTCAATTCAATGAAGTTTCCAAAATAGCCTGTGATAAAGCTGACGAAATTAGAGAAATTATTGAGCGTGTATCTAGTAGAGAATTAGCAGATGACTGGTTCCCATGGAGCCCATTAGACTCTAAAGGCTCTCTAGAAGGAGTTGTTGTAACTGGTTATGAATTTCCTTTAGTTCATTGGAAAGATTCTCACGGGGTTGAAGGTAGTTCAGATATTACCAAAGGTGAAGGGAAACTTCCATGGAGAATAGATTGGCCTGCTAAATGGTCTTGGATTGGCGTTACCTGTGAAGCATTTGGAAAAGACCATGGCGCAGCTGGTGGTTCATATGCCACCGGTAGAGAGATTTGTCAACTATTTGGTTATCAGCCACCTCAACCATTGACCTATGAATGGATTAGTCTGAAAGGTCAAGGTGCGATGTCCTCATCTTCTGGAAATACTATTGGACCTATCGAAGCATTGGAATTAGTCCCTCCTGAAATACTTAGGCTACTAATCGCTCAGTCAAAACCGAACAAGGCTATTGAATTTGATACTGGCATGAGCCTAGTAAACTTAGCAGATGAATATGAGAGACTTCTTTCACGTAACTTTGACCAAGAACTCGAAGAAGAAAACCTATCCCGAAGAAAGAAAGTTCAGATTGAAGATGCAATAGGGGCTTTGGGGATGGCCAAGGTAACAACTGAATCGATATTGGAATCATCTAATGTTACTTTTAGACACTTATGCTTACTTGCCCAAACCAAAACCTCTGATGAGATGGTATGGAAAAGTCTAGGCTATACTGATACTGATAAGCCACCTACCTCATTAGTTGATAGATTGAACAAAATGAAAATATGGATTGAGTCAGAGCACTTGCCTGAAGAAATGCGGATCTCATTAATAGAAAACCCACAATCAGAGACATTCGTTGAATTTGGCGATGAGGAAATAAAAGTATTAGAAATTCTAAAGAAAGAACTAGAAACCTGTGATTGGAACAAAGAAGATATCGGAAATGCAATTCCAAATTCTGCTAAATCGATAGAACTTTCCCCTAGAATAGCATATTTAGTAGCATATAGCACCCTGATGGGTCGCTCAAGAGGGCCCAGATTAGCACCAATTCTTGCTGAAATTGAACGTACTCGAATTATACAAATCTTAGAAAGATGCCTAACTGTGATAAATTCATAAGGTTGAAAGTTTAACTTATTTGGCAATATATGCCGCACTATTGAAAAGTGGAACCGTATCATCTCCATCCATGGCGGGAGTTTATTGTCCAACCTGTGAGGCAGATGTAGAGCCTGCCGCAAAGTTTTGTCTATCGTGCGGACATGACATGACAGGACAAGGCCCAATTACATCTACAGGGCATGATTTGAATCAGTTAAGAGATGTGATTAGGCTTCGTGATGACCTATCAATGGCTGATAAATTCGATATGATTGCTAAGATCGAAGAAGGTGCAAATCCAATTAAACTCGGCATTGCTGCGCCTGCTGAAGGTGAAGAATATGATATTGGCGACGCTTTTTCATCAGCTGAAATAGACTCTACTAGTATTTCCACAAACATAAATCGCGACTGGGGTAATTCGCCTGCTGCAAATGCGGCTGTAAGAGCTGTAGTTAGAGGCACCAACGCTTGGGACTTAATCCAAGAAGGGAAACTAGACCTCAACGAAGGACTGTTCAGAGAAGCCATGGATACTGGTATGGAAGCATCTACTCACATTCACGATGTTGCAAGTGGTGAGCACGAAGGAATAGACCCCGAGGCTATGAGAGCAATACCTGTTCTAAAACCACCAAAGAGAAGTTTCTGTCCTAAATGTGGTTCTGACATACATGCTAACACCATGCTACAATGGCGTAAGTGGAGAGATTCTGCTAGTGAAGTTGTTTCAATGCAACTAGAAGCATCTATGGAAACTTCATTGATTCAAGTTGCTTCTCATTACATCAATGTAATGCAGGCATTACAAGATGAAAGAGACGATGCTTATTCAAAACTGCAAAATTTAGATCAATCTGTAATGGAAGAAAAGATTAGAGCCAAATTAGAAAAGAGCATTAGAAAAGAACTAGCGCAAGAAATACGTTCTGAACTTGAAGAAGAATTCCAAAACAAAACAGTTTCTAATGTCGCCAAGAAAGGTGATAGTCCAAAGAAAGAAACAAAATCTACTCCGGCAAAAAAGAAACCTGAGAAAAAGAAAACAACTCCTAAGAAATCAGGCGGTATGTTTGGTGCTAAAAAACCAAAGAAGACCTATGATGGTGAAAAGGGCGGTAAAGCCGATTGGTTCTTGAAAGACGCACTTGATACTGTTTATGATCCACATGGCACTGGTAAGCCAATCAAGGGCGCAACTATCTTGGCTAGATCTTCTGAAGGGAATGTTAGAGTTAGAGATGTTGTTCGAATTTACTCTAAAGAAGGAGAGGCGGGAATAAGCGAATTAGCATGGACAAGCCCTCTTACAAGATATATCATCGATGCTTACGATGCTTGTTGATTAGTAGTTGACCTTTAATCTTCTAGGTTCAACTATCCCTTTTTGTTGTGCCTTTATTGCAGCTACTTCCATATCTGATCCTCTGATTGTTGTCACAAATGGAATGTTGAGTTCTACTGCCAGTCTTCTCATCATATTTCCATCTCTAACCGCACCACCAGATACTGTTGGTACGTTAACAATGAAAGAAATTTTACCTTGCCTCATCAAGTCAAGAGCGTCTGGGTGTTTAGATTCCCTGATTCGATATGCTACTTCTACAGGGATTTGATATTCCCTAAGATAATCAGCAGTTCCAGGTGTTGCATAAAGATTGAAACCCATCTCAATCAATTTCGAAGCCGAATTCAAGAGATTCTTTTTGTCTTGGTCTCTAACGGTAAGGTAGGCACCTCCGCCCTTAGCAACAGGTACTTCTGTGGCTAGTCTCGCCTTCAAGTATGCAACATCTGCCGATATATCAGAGCCAAAGACTTCGCCTGTAGATTTCATTTCAGGGCCTGGAGCAGGGTCAAGTCCACGTAGTTTTATGAATGGAAATACAGGCGCCTTGACACAAATTTGACCTGAGGTTCTAATTGGAATCTCCTGCTTTGAAAGAGGGATACCGATAGTTATGTTTGCAGCGATTCGTGCAAGCGGTAGACCCGATGATTTAGCAACGAATGGAACTGTTCGTGACGACCTTGGATTGACTTCAAGAACATATAGATCGTCGCCCTGAATTGCAAATTGGATATTGAAACAACCTCTAATATTGAGACCTAATCCAATCGCCTCAGTTTGTTTTTTAACTAATTCAAGTATATTTTCAGAAACATTTTGCGTAGGAATGAAACAAGTAGAATCACCTGAGTGAATTCCTGCTTCTTCTAAATGTTCCATGATGGCCCCGACTAGAACTTCCTTGCCGTCACATGCAGCATCAACATCCAGTTCTGTTGCATGTCCAAGGTATTCATCAACCAACAGAGGTTTATCGGGGGCGAGATATGCTTCCTTTAGATATGCATCTAGTTGTTCTTGATTAGAAAGTATTTCCATACCTCTTCCACCCAGAACATATGATGGTCTGATTAGCACAGGGAATCCGATTTCTTGAACCGCTTTCCTAACATCATCCGAACTTGTACCGGTTGTTCCTCTTGGCATTTTCAATCCTGCTCTTTGTGCAAATTTTTCGAACCTTTCCCTATCACTTGCTTCGTCTATAGCATCACAGGAGGTTCCTGCGATTTCTAACTCCAAGCCCAACTTTTGCAAATCGGGAAGTCTCTTTTCTAGTGGTTGAGAAAGATTGATAGCCGTTTGGCCACCAAACTGGAGTAAAATCGAATGAGCGTTTTCCCTAAGCAAAACTTCTGAAACATATTCCAGCGTCAAGGGTTCAAAGTAGAGTCTGTCAGATGTATCAAAATCGGTTGAGACTGTTTCAGGATTATTATTGATCAGTATTGCATCTTTACCTGCATCTCTAATTGCCTTAACAGCATGAACACATCCATAATCAAATTCTATTCCTTGACCAATTCTAATAGGTCCACTACCAATTGTGACATAACGTTTTTTGGTTCGAGTATCTAAGTCTGGAATATAGTCGATTTCATTAGAACCATACGGCTCATAGGTGGAATAGTAATAAGGAGTTTTTGCAGCAAATTCAGCAGCACAAGAGTCAACCATTCGATACTTGGGGTGAAGCTTCAATGAATGTCTGCGAGCCATTACCGTTGATTCATCACGCCCTCTAGGTAGTGACTTATACCCAGTGGCAGGGAATGAATTCAAAGCGTCAGCAATATGTGAATCACTAAATCCAAACGATTTCCATCTCCTCAAAGTGTCAATATCTAAATCCGAAGGATTACATGCCTTAGAAATAATTTCTTTTTCCATCTTTGCAATATTCTCAAATCGATATAAGAACCATCTTGTAATTCTTGTAATCTCATGAACTCTTTCCACACTCCAACCACGCCTAAAGGCTTCAATTAACGCCCCCATTCTTCTATCGGTTGCCACCTTGCACCAATCCACGAGAACCGAATCTGATAATGACTCATAGGCTCGTTCTTGCATTCCTTCACCTTCGGACTCATCTGCCCTAGTCAAAGGTCTAGGATGAGGGCATCCTTGTTCGAGTGAAGCCCAAGCCTTCAAGAATGCCTCCTCGAAATTACGACCAATGGCCATTACTTCTCCAGTCGACTTCATCGATGTACCCAGCGTTCTATCGGCAGTCCTAAACTTATCAAAAGGCCACCTTGGTATTTTTACTACACAATAATCCAATGTGGGTTCGAATGCTGCAGTTGTACCTTCACCAGTAATAGGATTTGGTAGTTCATCAAGTGTGTAACCGACTGCAATCTTTGCAGCCATTCTAGCAATAGGGTATCCTGTTGCTTTACTAGCTAGTGCTGAAGAGCGTGAAACCCTTGGATTGACTTCGATAACTCTAATCTCACCTGTGGATTGATTAAACGCAAATTGAACATTGCAGCCACCCTTGATGTTTAATGCTCGAATTAAACTCAATGCTTGGTCCCTCAAAATTTGATGGTCACTATCGGAAAATGATTGAAGAGGAGCAACTACAGTAGATTCTCCAGTATGAACACCCATCGGGTCAATATTCTCCATTGTACAAACAATTGTAGCATTGTCTGCTTCATCCCTCATTACTTCATATTCTAGTTCTTGCCAGCCAAGGATAGATTCTTCAATTAGAACTTGATTGATTCTAGAATTTCTAAGACCAAGGGTTGCAATCTCCACTAACTCACCCAAATCCCATGCCGTTCCACCACCTAAACCGCCTAGTGTGAAAGCAGGCCTGATAAGTAAAGGCCAACTATTTATTTCCTCAGCAGCAGTAATTACTTCATCCATTGTATTACATGCTATCGCTTCAGAAATTGGTAGATTAATCGATTCACAAACCTTGTTGAACAGATCTCTATCTTCAGCTTTATCAATAGCGTCTAAATCGGAACCTATCAATTCCACTCCAAGTTCATCTAAAACACCGGCATGCGCCAGTTCACTTGCGATATTCAATGCTGTTTGTCCACCCATTCCTGCCAAGATTGCACACGGTTTTTCAATCTCTAGGATTCTTTTTACTGATGAAGCAAGTAATGGTTCAATGTAGACCTTATCTGCCATTTCAGGATCATTTTGGATTGTTGCTGGGTTGGAATTAACCAAAATAACCTCATAACCATCTTCTCTTAGTGCTCGTACTGCTTGACTACCAGAGAAATCAAATTCGGCAGCTTGTCCGATTTTTATCGGTCCACTTCCAAGAACTAAGATAGTCTTCAGATCATCTCTGCGAGGCATCAGTTAATCACTCCTAAATATTCATCCACAACTTTTCTAAATCTCATAAATAGGTTCTCAGCATCATGTGGCCCCGGGCATGCTTCAGGATGAAACTGAACTGTAAAAGAAGGACTACCAATTACATCAAGCCCCTCTACAGTTCTATCATTAGCATTGATATATCTAACTTCGACTTCGGCTCCATGCAGATTTTCTTGAGGCGGCGATGTTGCTCCTGAAGGATGTGCTGCCAACATTCCTGAATCTGGGTCTGCTACTGCAAAACCATGGTTTTGACTTGTAATCAACACTTTTCCTGTCTTTAAGTCTACAACTGGCTGATTGGCTCCTCTATGCCCATATCGCATTTTGTAAGTACTAAGCCCTGACGCTAAACCCATCAATTGATGGCCAAGACAAATACCCATTACTGGAATCTTTGATTTAACAGCCAATGCCAATGTTTGACGAGCAATTGTGGCTTTACCTGAGTGTGCTGGGTCACCTGGACCATTGGAACAGAATAAGGCATCAATCTGATAATTATCAATAAGTAATTGAAAATCAACATCTGGTGGACACCAAATTACTTCGAACGATTTACATAAACTTCTAAGAATATTATACTTAATTCCACAATCGATAGCCGCTAAACGTGGCTTTTGTATTCCAAATTCATCTAGAGAACCAGAATTGAGAACTACTAGATTATCGATGGAAACTTGGTCGACTAAATCTTCTAAATCCGGTGATTGGAGTTGACTTAATCGATTGATAAGTTCCTGTTCCTGATTAATCGGACCAAATACACACAAAACTGTACCCAATTCACGAACTCTTTTGGTAATCGCCCTTGTATCTATACCTTGGATACCTGGCACATCATGAAGTCTGAGTAGGTCGTTAACCGTGCCAATAGAATTTCGATGGTCTGGCTGCGACATAGCATGGCGTACAACCACTCCACGTGGCCATACAGATGCAGACTCTGAACATCCATGATGAATACCATAATTACCAATAAGTGGGTAAGTGAAAGTTAAGACTTGACCGGCGAAAGATGGATCTGTCAAAGATTCTTGATAACCCATCATTCCGGTTGTAAAAACAAGTTCTCCTTCACCTATCTTTTTTGCCCCAAAGAGTTCACCTTCATACCTACCTCCATCAGCGGTTAAAAGAAGACCTGAACCTGTTGCAGATGCTGGTAGTTCATCACCTCTCGAAAGTCCATCTGCTGCATCCTGAAATGTTGGATAACCGGTTGAATGACGATTTTCAGCACCAGGACAGAAACTTCCGTCTTGTAACTGGGGCTTTGACATCGCAGATGGTCAAAAACGGACTCCCATAATGATTGGGTTGTAAGGGTTTAAAATACAAAAACTCATTAAATAACTAAAAAACATAAAAAATATTTCGTAGTCACCTTAGTAAGTAAAATTTTACCTAAATTATTTATCTAAATCAATTACTTTCTTGCCATTAGCCGAGGGCTCAATAATTAGCCGAGCATCTTCGAACTTACGGTCTATCGTATTCCCACCATACCAAGAGTCTAGAAATAGACCCAATGCTGCTACTTCTGAATGGGGTTGATTACCAACTGCTACATTGTACTGACTTAATTTGAAGACTTCCCCTGGGACCTTAGCACCGCCAACAATAACAACTAACGGTCTATCTCTGCGAATCTTAGGTATTGCTTCTCTAAACGGCTCACCATACATGGTTAGATGAACTGCAACCCCTGGTAAACCATCGCCTGCATCTTCCTCTACAAATTTTCTCAACCACCCCATTGGACTTTTGAGATACTCACAGTCAAGCCCTTTACCAAATCTTTGTTCGACTGATTTAAGGTTATCAAACATGTCTTGGTCTTCATCTCCAGCCAATAGAAATCTATCAGCGCCAAGCGCACGACCAACAAGTGCCAGATGAGTCGTGATTCTAGGATCTCTACCTCTTCGATATCCAAGCCTTAAGACATCGACTCTCTCACCAGACATAACACGTCCAAAAGACAATCATTGATGAAAGGTATGTTTGATTAAGCATCAACTGTATTTCCATCTGATTTGTTAGAGTCGTTGCGAGGAGTGACTTCAATCCCATTGGAGTCACAGAATCTTTTCAACCAAACCAGTAGTGAAGCATCGACAAGTAAGTGAGCACACCATGACACACCAGCCCAAAGAATCCCAAGTCGTAAGCATCTCCAAGCCCCATCAACTAATTCATACTGCTCTGTCAATAACCCAATTGCCAATGGTTCTATCACGTAAAGTCCGCACATAATCAACATAGCACCTGATATTAGTGATGGTAGGAGCTTACCTAACTCCCTACTTAAATCACTTAACAAAGACGACATTAGACCTAAGCCAATAACTACAAGTGCTACTTGTGAGAAGTCGAAATCAAAAAATGTGGAAACACCTGAATTAAGGTCGTCGCTTGCTGAGTCCACCGCTAGCCACCAAAATACTAGAATTATAGTCATTAGTCCACCACTATAGTATGACTTATTGGCAATCATTCCAAAAAGTGAAGAATTATCTTCTGGTTTCAGCCTAACTATCAGCCTGTTTGCCAACTCAAGACTGGAATCTGAAACGGTATTTTCGGAATCAAAATCACCCGATTCTTGAATCAATGATTGCTGATTTTCCTCCGGCATAACAGTACCTTTACAGTCACAACTTATCAAATCTCTCGCTTTCGCATGGTTCATGGGCGAGAACTTAGCACCTCAAGAAAATCGCCGCCGACATGTTTTAGAGAATATCCACAGGGGAAATAAACAACCTTGTATCGTGATGGGAATACTAAATGTGACTCCTGACTCATTCCATAGCGAAAGTAGGAGAACTGAATTAGAAGATTGTATTAAACGTGGACTCGAAATTTGGGATTATGGAGCTAATTGGCTCGATATCGGAGGGGAATCAACAAGACCGGGCGCTGAGCCTGTCGATGTTAAAGAAGAACTCAAGAGAGTCATTCCGGTAATAAAATCTCTAAAACAAGTTAAACCCGAAGGTCTGATATCAATTGATACTAGAAGAGCAAAAGTAGCTAGAGAAGCAATTAATGCTGGCGCTGATATGGTAAATGATGTATCTGGATTAAGTGACCCTGAAATGATGAATGTCGTTCTAGAAACCGGTTGTGCCGTTTGTATAATGCACATGCAAGGAGAACCTGAAAAAATGCAAAATGAACCCGAATATACTGATTGCGTGCAGGAAGTAAGTAATTACCTATTTAAAAAGGCACAGGAATTGATTGACAAGGGACATCCAAAAGAATTGATAATAATTGACCCTGGAATAGGCTTCGGTAAATTACTAGAGCACAATATTGATTTAATGAGAAATATAGACAAACTCAAAAATTCAAACTTTTCTACTCTCCTTGGAGTATCTAGAAAATCTATGATTGGCCAGATTACAGGTAAATCCAAAACTGAGGACAGACTTGCAGGAACATTAGCAACTTCTGCATTTGCATTCTATAATCAGATAGATATTATCAGGGTACATGATATCGATGAAAATATTGATTTGATGAAAGTATTAAGCATACTTGGATAATCAAATCCCACCGATTAAACCTGCTGCTGCAACCCATGCACCTGCCATACTACCTACATTAGTAAGAGCTGTTACCAGTAAGACTCTACCTGCTCTATTGGACCAAAATAAGCCAAATTTATCTAACTTCAAGAAATTTTGTAAGTCCTCAGTAGTTGGTTCAACTACTTTCATTTGAACATAACCTGCGAACCAACCTGCCGCCAAAGTAGGATTTAGTGAAGTGATTGGCGAGGCTAAAGCCGCAGTTAGAATTGATAATATGTGCCCTCTTGCCAAAATACACCCAATAGCAGCAAATATAGCATTTGCCAATGTCCAGACAGTGAATAGTTCAACTAAGTCAATTCCATCTCCGGTTGTCAAAAAGTATGCCATCAGGCCCATTACCAATGCAGGAATCATCCAAGGTAATATTTTAGCAAACAGGGAAGTCTTAGGGATCTCTTCTAGAATAGTGAGGTTATTCTCATTGAATGTAGATTTATCATTCAAGTATTCCTCTAAGCCATTTAGGTGGCCTGCTCCTACAACTGCTAAGATCTTTTTATCAGAATCTATTGATAGTATCTTTTCGGCAAGATATGAATCTCTTTCATCGATAAGAACAGTTCCTGCTCCAGGTGAAAATTCTCTCAATTCTTCCATCATTGACGAAAGTAAATCACGATTACCCAGTAATTCCTCTAAATCGGGATTCTCTTCATCTTCTTCTTCACCTAAAAGTGAGTAAAGAATCTTAAATTTTTCTCGGAACTTCATCTTCTTCCATGCTCTTCGCAATGTCACTTGAATATCTCTATCTATCAATTTAACCTCTAAGTCATTCTCTTTGGCCACTTCCACTGCAGCCAGTAATTCAGCACCAGGTTGTTCACCCTCATCCATACCCAGCCTACGTTGCTCGGATGCCAGCATCGATTGAAGTAGTACAAGTGGGGCCTTTCCCTCTTTGATCACCTTTAGCAATCCCTCTTTGTCTAGCCTTCTATCACTGATAAGCGAATCATACCTCGATTGACATAATTCAACAGCCACAACATCGGGTTTAAAATCCTCAATTTGGAACTTTACTGCTTCAACGCTTGCCTTGGCAACATGCGCAGTACCCAATAATCTAAGATTCGGTGAAATATCTATAAATGGCGATGAAGACATATTTATTCCTCTTTAATTGGCTGCAATAATGATTTAAATTGCTCTGTGATTTGTTCTATGGCTTGCAAACTGGCCTTTTCTAGGTCATCAGGAACCTCTCCCAATATCACTTCGAATGGGATTTGTCCTCCGGCTAATTCTCTATGACCTCCAGCCAAACCGTCTTTCCATTGTGAAGACAGCACTTTGCCAATGTGAAGGTCTCGTCTTTTTGTCCTAGCCGAAATAATGACTTTACCTCTGCGCACTCCAAAAACAATTACGGTATCTATTCCTTCTGTTGGTAAGAGGAAATCAGCAATCTGTGCCAGTGAATCTCTATTTGGCATTTGCATCAAAGGTGCCAGTATTGTATTACCAAATTTTATTCTATTATTTAGTGCACTAGAAAATGATTCGAGAGTCTCTTGTGAGCGTGGAGGTATTTCTATAGAACGCATCATTTCATCATCAGTAAAGGCATTCAGCCAAGATAAGGCTCTTAGGTCTACTGCGTTAAAGTCTCTAGTAAATCCAAGAGTGTCTGTCTTGATTCCAAATGCTAAAGCAGTTGCTGTCCGAGTGCTTATGTGATGATTAAGGCTCATTAGAATACTAGTAATCAAAGAGGAGGTGGAAGAAAATTCAGAACGAACAAGAACAATATCGGCAGCAACTGTATCCGCAACTGTGTGATGGTCTATTACGATATTTGGAACACAGCCTAATGGCAAGATATTATTGGCCCCTGGTTTATGGAAATCTACTGTAATTACAACTTGAGAATCTGAGATTATATCTGCAACTTCCCAGTCTAGAATTAAGCGACGTGTTGGAATTTCAAGAATTTGTACCATTGCTCGATTCTGTTGATGTTCAATTAATCCGCCATGAAGTATACTGCCTCTAAGACCAATTTCTTCAACTAATTCCAGCATTGCCAAACCGGAGGCTAGTGCATCTGGGTCTGGATTATCATGGCAGAAAATAGCGACTTTGCTTCCCTTTGGAATGCCCTTTAGATAGTTCTTGACCACCGATGCACTCGCCCTTCTTTCCCAAGATCGTATTCTATCTTGCATTGCTGCAAATGAGATATCGTCAATACTCACTAAGTCAATGCCATCTCCTTCTAATGGAACTGTTGTAAGAATTGGAGTTTCAGGCCATCTCTTTTTGATTTCTTCAAGTGAATTGCCTTCCATCAAAGCATTATCATCTAGATATAGAATTGCAGTAGGGATGTGCTCAATCATGGTGATTGAAGATAATTCCATTGGAGAGGGTAGAGCAATGATTTCACAGCCATCCAGAGGCTCTTCAATAGGCAAAGTGGAAGCCAATCCGACAAGTACGCACCTATGTCTTTTAGCACACCATTTAGATAGTCGTACTGCCAAGTGATTCGAGCCAAATACTAAGAACATTTAATCACCACATTTCGACTATATGTCAATGGGTTTTCAAATTACGCCCTAATTATTCACGTGAAACTAAGTCTGACTGCTTCTCTTTCTACGCCGTGAACTTCGAACAAGTCTCTTCTTTGACATCCCTTCATGCTAGCCACAAAGGTAACTGGAATCATTTGAATCTGCTTATTGAAACTTGTAGTAGTTTGGTTATACATTTCTCTCCTGTCTGCCACTTGATTTTCAAGTGAAACTAGTTCCTTTTGAATATTCAAAAAGTTGCCATCTGTTTTTAGTTCAGGGTATGCTTCTGCTACTGCAGTAATTCTTGGCATCATCCCACTCATCATAGATTCAGCGGCGCTGACACCCTTGACATCTTTATTTTGAAGAGCACCTGCAGCAGCTTGTCGTGCTTTAGCAAACTCCATGAATAAGTCCTTCTCATGCTTAGCATAACCTTTTACAATTTCTTCGAGATTTGGTAGCATATCATATCTCTGCTTTAGTAAAACATCGATATTTGCCCAAGACTGATTAACATTCTCTTCAAGAGATACTAGTCTGTTCCAAGTCGAGAAAAACCAAAAAATGAAGAAAAGAAACAAAACCCCAACAATCAGTCCGATAATCAGTATAGCATCCATGAACTGTGCTGATAGTCTTTCCATTTCATAGTTTCCATACTTAAAATAACGATAATAACAAATGTATAGTCCTACAGGAACAGATAAGCAAAGAGATAGTTTGTCATTTTCTTGGAGTTGAACTGCATGTTAATCGAAAATTTATTGGTTATTCTCGGTGTAATGATTATTGCATTCATATTCGCACCTATCGGTCTTGGAGGAGGGATGCTATTTGTCCCTTTACTCCACTATGTATCAGGATGGCCAATAGATGGCAAACTCCTTGCTGTATCTTTAATGCTTACAGGAGTAGTAAGTTGGGGAAGTGGTTTGACCCATAGGAGAGAACAATTAGTTGATGATGAAATAATTGGTATTTCCTTGTGGGGCGCAGTTCCTGGCGCCGTACTGGGTGTATTAGTCATACAATCAGTCGAAGGTGATTTAGATTTAATTTTTAAAACTCTGAGTTTACTTTTGATATCTCTTGCTCTAGCCAAATATAGTTTTTTAATCAAGAAATCCGTAAATGATGATAGTGATAATGATCCAGAAAATATTCCTGCACTGGTGCTGGGCTCGGGATTAGGAGGCTTTTTATCAAGCGTCTTAGCTATTGGTGCTGGGGCAATTTATGTACCATCATTACAAGTATTTGGTAAACTAAAAACTAGAATATCGATTGGTTCAAGCCTAAACATCATGATGATTGTAGTACCTATTGCTGTATTTTCACACTTGATGGTTCTTTCTGAACTGCAGATAATATTCTTGTTGGAAAATATATTATTTATCCTAGCCTTGTTGTCAATAACATTTATTGGTTCAAGATTTGGTGCGAAATTTGGAATTAAAAATATTCCTGAGAACCGCATATTACAAATATTCATCCTAATACTAATCGTCATATGGTTTAGATATATCATTGATATTATTGTATGATACTTGCATCATTAGCATAAATACCAAGGTATATATGCAATCATTAGAAATCAGTGATGAGAAGCATGAATTTGGGTTTCAATGATAGAGTCATACGTTTGATTTCTGGTCTTGGACTAGTGACATTTGATTACTTGGCTAGTGCCAATTGGGAATTCATACTACTTCTGTTTGGAGCGTGGGGGGTTCTAACATCTGCATTCGGATTCTGCCCTTTCTATAGAATAATTGGCCACACGACATGTCCGACTAATTTTACCGTTCCAAGTAAAAATTAGATTGACTCTATGACCATTGCGATGCCTTGGCCTCCACCAATGCATGCTGTTGCAACACCGTATTTGCCACCTGACCTCTTCAATTCATGAGCGAGGGTTAGAACTAGTCTTGTCCCCGTTGCGGCTA
>JABIUA010000123.1 GCA_018667575.1 Methanobacteriota archaeon
AGTCGCTCGTGTGGTGTAGCTAGGTCCATCATAGTGGGTTTTCATCCCGCCGACCCGGGTTCGAATCCCGGCACGAGCATTTATGTCTAAAAAGCGTACTACGAATGAGTTTTTACTCAAGAAATAAAAGATGCAAGAAACGTTTGTTCAAAGTACTGAAACTGGTTCTATGGCTCATGAAGATAATAGCATAGATAGTGAGTTGGTTCTTTGGGGAGTTCAATTCAACATGATGTTTAGTGGCTATGACCTTGGCTTAGTTGAGCCAGAAAATTATTCTGCGGTTAGAGAACAGCCACCTGAGGAAAACTCCACTGATGCAAGTTCATTTGTTAAATTTGAATCAAATTTGAAACTGAAATATGGTAAAAATATACCTTCAGTATTACTGATACCACTTGCATGGTTTCTACTTCCTGCCAAACCTAAAGTCAAACCCAAGCAATTCCTCTTAGAATCTGAATAGTATCGGTGAGTTTAATTCATATCCCACAACCCCCCAAATATGATTGAAGTCGACTGCTATAATTGCAAGTCTAGCAATCATGAATTTTATGATAGCGAAAATGGCCATACTATTGTCAAATGTATTCAATGTGGCCTCTTATTCCTTAACCCCCGTCCTGGGGATGAAGAGATTAGTCGAGTATCAAAATCTAGAGTGTATAAAGCCGATGAATTGCCAAAAGTTACTGGCACATTCAAAGAAGATCTCAAAGAGATTTACTTATCGCGTTTGAATGACTTCAACTATGCAATCATGTTCAATCAGAAAAAAAGGTTCACATGGCTTGACATTAACTGCGGCCATGGGGAATTTGTTGAAACTGTATCCACTTTAGGCGATAAACAGATAGACATTATTGGGCTTGAACCAAATGTAAGAAAACTCGAACAAGCGAGAGAAAGAGGCATGGATGTCAGATTCTTCGACCTATCAACTCATCAAGAAAAGTATGACGTTATTTCGGCACTAAACGTTTACAGCCATTTACCAAATCCACCCAAAGATATCGCAAGGTGGTGTGAAATGCTCAATGAAGGAGGAGAACTATTGCTGCAAACTGGAGACACCGCAGAACTTGCAGCCGAGCATCATCACAAGCCATACTCTCTTCCAGACCACTTGAGTTTCACTTCTAAGAAACTGTTAATTGAATTATTAGAAAAACTAGGCATGAAGGTGATTCAAGTAGAAAAATATCGATTGAGCCAATATCCGATATTCAGTTATTTAGAACTGCTAAAAGAAATCGCACGATTCTTTTTACCAGGCCATGTTGCAACATTCAAATTCTCTCCTGAACATCCAGACACAGACATGTGGATTAGAGCGAAGAAAATCAGCAATAATACTTCAAGCATAGAGTGATTATTGGTTTCATAGCCTGTTGAAACTACCATCGCCCATCATTTGCCATCTTGTTCCATCGGTTTGGACGTAAATGGTTTGTCCTGTTGATTGATCGTATTGGCCACCTGCAGGCAGTCCTGTATAGTCTGCCACAGTCATTGGTTGTGCGGGTGGTGGTGGCGCAGTAGTCATTTCAGAAACTGGTGCTGAAGCAACTGGTTGAATTGGTTGCTGTTGCACAGGTTGTTGTTGCACTGGTTGAGCCATTTCTTGCATTGTTTGTTGAGGCATTTGCTGTATTGGTTGCTGTTGCATTGGCTGAACAGGTTGTTGCATCATTGGTTGTTGCATCATTGGTTGTTGCATCATTTGAGGAGCACCTGCGACTGGCATTTGATTAACCATTCCAGACTGATCGTTCCACATAGGTTGGGTGAAATCCTTGTTTTCTCCGCCATTCCTACCACGTAATACGACAACTGCAACTCCTGCAATTATACCTATCACACCGATTGTTGAACCGACAATTAATCCAGTGTTGGATGATTTAGAGTCCGCATCTGATTCATCGTCCTTATCGTCATCTGATTCACCATTTGCAATAGTTGTTGCAGACGAATCTGTACCATCATGCTGACTTGTATTGCCAGAGGATACTGCAGAACTGTCAGCCGCTACCGCAGTACCATCGAGTGTTGAAGATTCTGTAACAAAGGCAACCGATGCACTGTGAGCAAGACCACCATCAAGTGAAACTACATTTAGATTGATTGTGTATTCATTTCGAGGAATTGAATCATCGACAGTAAATGTTACTGTAAATGGTAAGTCACCATTAGAATCAATAGAACCCCAAGTGATAACCGCAGAATCAAGTAATTCCTGATTATACGGCTCAATCAGTACATCTAAAGCACCACCAAGAGCGAGGTCTAGACCATTGTGTGCATCGATTACTCCACTAATCGACATTGTACCATCTTCGATAATCTGTTCTCTATTTTCGATATCCAAAGAGAACTCAGGTATTGAAGTTAGAGTGAATGTTATCTCATCAGAGTGAACTGTCGAACCTGCTGTACCAGTCACAATTACAGTATAATCGCCTGCTGCAAGAGTACTTGGAATTGTCATAGTTAGTACCGAGATGAATGGGGCTTTTCCTTGTGAAAAGTCGAGTTGTGCTGTCACGCCTTCAGGAACAGTAACTTCAACTGTTACATCAGCACCTGAAAATCCATTTATTGGTTCAATGAAGATAGGGGTTGGAACAATCCATTCTACTCCTTGAGGAATTACAATCCAAGGGTCAAGAGTAACAATATCGAAATCCGGGTCGTTATCAACTGAAAATGGAACTGTGATTGAACGGTCCATTCCGTTAGATGTTCCAGTAATTGTAAGAATATATTCTCCACTTGACATGTTCATTGTATCGACAATAACTGCACCTAATTCATCAACATTCAATTGCTGTGAATCAAACATTAGTGGCGCATTCTGTGTATTGATACTGGCACTTAGATTGACTGTTGAAGCAAATTCATTGAAGCCAACTACGTTGACCCATGCTGCAAATGGTAAGCCCATCTTAGCCACATCATCAGGTACGCTTTGTAGAAGTGTGAAATCTGGTGTTGCCCAGTCATCATTTCCTTGACGACCAGCAAATACTTGTATTCCTGTAGCAGTGACTGAAGATTGACCAATGGTAAATGATTGGTCGCCCAAATGACGATAATTCAATGGTAAAGCTCCTGAATCATCCATATCCATTGTCGAGATTGTACATCCACCAATTTCAATAGATAGAGAAATTGTCCCAGTACCAGTTGATGCTTCACTCCAAACCTTACCTTCTGTAAGTGGGAAATTGAAATTATTCATTCCGTTAGGGTAAGTTAAATCAGACTTGATTACTGTTTCTTGGCTCATATCGGTTCCTGATGGAATACAAATGTCATCGAGTCCACCAAATCCACCGCCGTTATCTCCACCGCCGTTATTGCCACTTCCGTCGCCGCTACCGCCACCATTTTGACTGTCGCTGCAACCAAAGAAGTCTGCGGATTCACCAGCAGGCGTATTGGGGCAATCGTCCTCATCATCGCTTACACCGTCATTGTCTGCATCTGCAGTACCGCTGCCAGAGCCATCACCGCCGTCTCCGCCACCACCGTTATCGTCGGGGCAACCGTCACTATCGGCATCGTTTTCTGCTGTTGAGGCTTCGTTAGGACAAGCATCGTTTGAATCGGGGATACCATCACCATCGGTGTCATCACTTCCGCCGCCACCGCCGTTTTGTGCATCAGAGCAACCAAAACCATCAACTGCAGCACCTGGTGCTGTACCAGGACAACTATCAAAGTCATCTGCAACATCGTCACAGTCTTCATCAGGATCTCCCCAATCCGAAGTTGTACAACTTCGTGCTGAGGTACTCATCATACCAAATCCACCAGAAGTTTCCATTGAAGAAGTAAAGGTGAGATTCTCATGAACCATTGAAAGAGTATCTTTAGCAAAGCAAGCAATACCTGATTGTTCATCGGTAATTGTAGTAGTCATACCTGCAAAATCATTAGTGAGTGTTGATTTTCCTACGATACTGACACGATAACATTCTTTTCCAGAAACTGTATCAGAACCAGTCACAGTCATTTGGTGATATTCCTCATAGGTAGTACCAAAGAACGTAGGCATCGAAACTGAAAGATTCCAAAAATCTCCATTTGTCCATACTGGTGCTGATTGCTTATTTGTTGTCGCCGAGTTGGCAAATTGATAAGATGTTAGACTTGATGTATACATTAACTCATCCTTAGCATTGTATTGCTCAGATGCAGCATACCATCCCACTTCTGGAGAATACCACTGAACTGCATAACCTGCATCGATTTCTAGAACATATGCTCCACCACCTACTTCGGTCATTGTAGAATTGATAGATACTAAGTAAGCCCCACCCATGTCGGTTTCTTCCTCTCCAAGGAAGATTGTATCACGAGTTTTACTTGGATTACTGACACCCTGGTGAGTATTCTCTTCATCCCATACAGACATTGAGACACCATCACCAGAAGCATGAGACAAAGTTAGCAGCAATGTTTGACCGGGCTCTAGCCATATTTTGAACCAATCATGCTTGTCATCCCACATGTCAACTGTGCCTCTAACAACGTCACCAGGATAGACTTCTTGGCCTGATGTATTGACATTATTCGGTTCTACTTCACTGATTACTTCAACGCCCGATGCACCGGTGAATTGAGGCTCAAATGGACTTTCCTCAAGTTCTACATTAGACATCAAAGGATGTAATGCCGTTAGTAAAAATATCACGATAACTACTTTTCGCATATGTTACCCTTCTAGAAGCATTGTATAATACTTAGGTTACAACGATGTAACCGAATATAAAATGCTCGAAATAAGTCATTCACTTCTTCTCTTCATGCAATTGCCTTGCCTGATTAGCCCACTGGTCTCGCTTGACACGACCTGAGAAGAACTCGATTGCTTGATTAACTTCTTCTTCGATCTTAGGTGTCATATTACCAACTTGAGCAAAAGTGTAAATTCCCAAAGCGTTCAATTTTTCAGCGATGAAAGGCCCTATTCCTTTGATTTCCTGCAAGTCATCTTGGTGATCAATAGTGGCAACTCCAAGCGTAGCAAAGTCAATTGTCTTGGCTCGAGCTCTAACACGTGCTAATTCTTCTAACTTTTTGGCTTTCAACTTTTGCGTTTCTGCTTCTGTTTGTGCTTTTACTTTTGCTTCTGCCTTGGCTTTTGCTTCTGCCTTGGCTTTTGCTTCTGCTTTCTCTTCTGCTTCAGCATCTGCATTAACTTTCTCGCTTCCAGATTCAAGGCTCTCCTGTTGCTTAACGTATTCAGGGTCTGACTTTACCTTGATATCCCAAATCAAGTAAACTGAGTTTCTGCCAATCTTGATAGCACCTTGGTATTCACCACCTGCAAGAGTTGGGTTTGAACTGTCATCAAAGATTAGTTGGAATTTAATCACTCCTTCCTCATCAGCCTCAAACATTCTTACTTCTTCATTGCCGTATGTCAAATCTGCCATTGTGAACTTGTGCCCACCTTGTTGGTCTAAGTAATCAATAGATTGTATTTTCAAACCTGGAGTGATGTTGGTAATTGTAATCAATTCCTCGCTGTAGATTGTATCACCTGGCGTGATATCATTGGCTGGTTTGAGGACGAATGGATTATCCCTTGTCCCCTCACCTTCAACAAAATTAGGAGTTGAGGTAGTATTTTCTGGTTCAGCATCATCAATCACTTGCTTATTTCCTGGTATTAATATAACGAACAAGAGTAACAATAACAACAGAATCAATGGTAAACAGATGTAACTCCACATAAGTATACTGCTTTCATCTTCATCATCATCTTCTGAATCAATAACTTCTTCAAGCACGCTGATTGTGATATTAAACGATTGACTGTGAGCAGAATTATTTGCCCAAATAGTGAACGGTGTAGCGTCCATTGCTTCAGTTGGCGAACCTGTTATACTTCCATCAAGGTGTGCGTCTCGAGCAGGACTCCATCCAAAGATTAGACCTGCAGGTAGTTCGCTACTAATCTCCCAAGTTGAAACTTCACCTAGACCAGAAACTGTCGGTAATTGCACGGCTATTTCTTCGCCTAAGGTAAGTGTCAATGTGTCTGAAGGATATGTCATGGTAAATGGTAAGTCAAGGATTGTATCTAGTGGGTCACAGATTCTATCGCTGTCCTCATCTTCCGGAACACTGTTTTGATCGATACTGTCTGTTCCACAATCTGCTTCCATTTCGTCTAACCAAGTGTCATTATCGTCATCAAGGTCTTCGACAAGAGGTGGCGTACTAGTAGACTCTCCGTTCAAAGTGTCTGGCATTCCATCTCCATCGCTGTCCATGGAACCTGCAGAATCGAACGGGAACGCATCTGGTCCAACAGAACAACCGCCATTGGCAGGGACTTCAGGCCCATCACAAACACCATCACCATCGCTATCAGCGTTTGATAAGTCGGTCCCAGTATTGTTTTGGTCAACGTAAGTTGATGAGTTGGTTTCCACATCATTGAGTAGTCCATCACCATCAATATCATCATCAAGTTCATCACAGATGGAATCACCATCAAGGTCTGTTATCAATGAATTAACATCAAGTGGGTCGGTTGCACAATTGACTTCTTCAGCATCGCTAAAGCCGTCTGCGTCATCATCCAAGTCTTCGACTAGGCCACCTGATGGATTGTAATCAAGTGGTAGTTGATTTGGCATTCCATCCGAGTCTGAATCATCAAGAACTCCTATTTGGATTACCATCACTTCATTGAACAAACTGTTGTTAGCATAAATGGTGAAGTTAGTCAACTGAATATCATCAGTTGGCGTTCCCCAAATTGTTCCATTACTTTCTCCAATGAACATGCCATCAGGCAAGTCTGGACTAATTTCATAGACAGAGTCAGAGAGAGTTGATGATGGACCTATACTCAATATTTCTTCATTCACTAGCAGGTAAATCGGACCAATCGAAAGGTCGTAGTCGAATTCTTCAACGGTTACATTCACATTAAAGCTCATTGAGTCCACATCATTTGTTGCAGTGATTACGTACTCTGTACGCACCTTGATTTCTGTAGCCGTACCACTGAATATTCCAGTAGATGTATCAAAGAACAAACCAGCAGATGGTTCAGGTGTAATTGACCATTGTGTAATTGCTCCACCTGTGGACTCAGGTACCATGTTCAAGACACTCGAGTTACTTAGCAGAATTTCCTCTGAAGGAACATATGCAATCATTGGCACTTGGTCAATAACGGTGATTTCAATCTGTGTCGTGTCCGTCCCACCGCTATTTGTGGCAGATACGGTATAGATTTCAGATGCCTTTACTTCGTCTGGTGTTCCAGAGATCGTTCCAGTTAACGCATCGAATATCAAACCAGAACTGAGTTCTGGAGTAATAGACCAAGTCACCACTGGTCCACCAAGGTTAGTTGGATTAAGTGGCAAATGAATGCTTACCGTATCATTTGTCAGTTCAATATTTACCAGACTGTAAGATATTTCAGGAACAATGTCCAGAATTGTGATGTTGATGTCATGGTATGATTTACCGCCAGTGTTGTTAGCCCAAATCTTGTAGAGTTGTACTTGTTGAATGGAGGTTGGAGTCCCCCAAATTGTACCGTTGTTAGTTCCAAAAGACAGTCCATTATCCAGTTCTGGGTAGATGCTCCATGTATCAACATCAGCAAGAGTAGCATTGCTCACGATTGGAGTCAATGCGGTCATAGGCTGACCAATCGTGATTATGGCATAGTCTGGAATGTAATCGAGTTCAACACCTGGCGCATTAACTGTGAAATTCAATGTGTGGTTTATTGCACCACCTGTGTTGTTAGCCCATACAGTTATCATAGTTTGAGGCGTAACAGTAGTAGGTGTTCCTGTGAACACACCGTTAGTGAAGAAAAGTCCATTTGGCAGGGTGCCTTCATACTCCCACGTCTCGACCATTCCACCAGTTACCGTTGGATACAATGGCGAGATTGTCGTTCCAGTAACCAAAATTTCATTCTCTCGACTGTAATCTAAGCCTACTCGTGGCTCATTGATTGTTATGTTGAAACTTTGACTAACATTGCCACCGGTATTGTTGGCCCATACAGTGTATTGTGTTC
>JABIUA010000011.1 GCA_018667575.1 Methanobacteriota archaeon
CCGTCACGTTTTATTGCTTCAGCAAGACTTGATACTTCCTCGAATTGAGGTGGACTTCTTCTAGGGATTCTCTCTCCTTTTCGAATAACAACATCGCCGGCTCCAGAGTCATTGGACGCCTCCTTGGTTCCTGCCATGAAACCTCCTGTAGTTGGAAGGTCATGAGCATTTCCCATTTTCCGCAACTGTCATTCACTTGTTGCGTGTCGGAGATTCATGGGGAGATGGAAGTTTCAGTCTGACAATAATCTCATTCACTTAGCAGTTGAAGGCAGTGTTGGGGGAACGACCCTTGGATTACATGTTTCTGCTGATACTATTGAGGATGGTGGAAGAGTTTTATGGGTTGGAGAAGATATGCCGGATAATCAAAGATTTTCTCAATTATTCAAACATCTATCTGTAATTGATTCTTCCCGATTTCATGCTATGTCCATGTCGAGTTCTTTCGACAAGGCAATAGATGCAATAATTAGCGCTCTTGATTCCCTGCCATCGGTAAAACTGGTTGTAATAGACGACTGGTGCTCTAGTTCAGGGAGAATTCCAGCAAATAAAATTTCGGAAGTGGAGAGATTATCAAAAAATATTAGTGATGAAATAACTTTGTTATTGATCAGTAAGTCATCCATTGATGCTAGTGGCAAAAAAACAGGTTCAGCATTTGCAAGAGCAGAAAAAGCGATGTCCGATATTGGATTCTCTATTTTTGTATTAACTCGTCCAAAAGACGGACCTTTCCGAACTATTGGATGGGATGATAGTAATCTCGATCTAAAATTGACAGAAAGTGGGTATCTTGATTCTCAATCAATCTAAATCTTCATCTTCACCGAGTAGTTCTGCCATTTCGTCCAATGCATCATCATCTGGCTCATCAAATTGTTCAGGATTTAGCGCAGTTCCCGGTCTTTCATCGCTGCCTGCAACATTTGGAGTATTCTCTTCTAGACTATCTTCTCGATTCTGTTTGGCTTGTTTAAGAATGAACCACATCATGACTAAAAATGAGATTCCCATAATAATGTAGGCTACGTTCTTGGTAGTCTGTTCATCCGCCATGATGCCAATTAGTGGGTACTAGATATATTATTTACTATGTTAGACAAATTATGACATTGGTCTTTAATTCCATTCGAGCGGTCTAGTGAGGTGCCTTCTGGAATCCAATGGTGCTTGAACCCAATCTAATGTAGGTGGAACTCTAGGTGTTTCAATCCATTTCTGTTCAGACCTGGTCCGACATTTTGGACAGCGAACAGGCTGATTTTGGCCCATTGACTTCATTCGAACATTGCACTTAATACAATGTGGTCGTTCTTTTAATACTGAACTTTTATCAATTTTGAGCCGTTCAAGATGGTATACTCCATCCTCATTTTTCAGTCCGTTAAATCTAATTTTATCGGATTTAATCAGCCATTGTGCTAGTAATTTGATATCTCCAGATTCGGAAAAAGCAAGAAGTTTATTTTCCTCACAATTAATTACAACAGCACCTCTTGAAAGTATTTCAGTTTCTATTACGACATCACATAAGTCATCGCCAAGATGGTCATCACTCGCTTGATTAGTAGTAAAAACTCGCATACCTGAGTTTCTTTCTGTACTGCTAGATTCTAAGAGGTGACATGCTGAATCATATGCAAACTCAAATTTTCTTGCTCGTAATCCGAACAGAACAGGGCAAGGACCTCTAGGTGCAATCATAGTATTGCCAGTTCTTGGGTCTCTTGACATGAATGTATATTCTAATTCATCAATTTCTGCTAATCTTTCAAGGTCGATAAGTCTTGATTTTTCGAGGCCTGTGTTTTTTTCAGTTCGCCAAGCAATCGCTTCATATGTGACTTCAGATTTATCCCATGCAACGGCTGCAGTAGCGCCAATTATCCCTTGGCCACCCCAGTTTCTTTCAGCAACCGGCACATCTTCTAAGTTGACTTCCTCTCTAACCGCATTGTAGTAGAAACTAGAATCAGGAAGTTTAGATGAAAACCAGACCATTCCAGGGTCAGCAGGGTATTGTAACCTGTCATAGTTCTCCGAGGAGGATATTTCACCAGCCAGTGGAGATATTTTTTCATTCCACCATAAGTCTAGGTGTTCCAGTAAATATTCTTCACTTTCACAATTCAGTTCGACTGCTACAGCGGCATTTCCTCTCGTTCTTTGCCGAGCAAAAGGCCAAAGCCTGACCAATCTTACTTCTCCAATTTTGACTTCTGAAGGTAATCCTTTGATTAGTTCGTCAAGGGTTTTTGTCGTACAACCTCCACCTAAATGGTCGGTGTCATCTAATCCTAGCCAGCCCATGTGCTCACCTCAAAGGGCTAAATTCATCGCCTTGGTCTTTTTCATCTACTATTCTTTTGAAGACCGAATCAATTCCTATTGATTCTGGTAC
>JABIUA010000016.1 GCA_018667575.1 Methanobacteriota archaeon
GCGGCTGAACTTTATATATCGTTGAGATTAAATTCTTTCATGGTTAGAGTTGATAAGCAGTGGTATCTTTCTGATTTTTATAATCAATACGAAAATTGTTTGAATGGGAAAACAATACATGAACTAATTGATATGTTCAATTTAGAACATGGAATTAATGTCGCTTCTAGTGCTAGATTCAAATTTTTACGGGAATTGAATAGAGCATTTAGAGAATCGGGATATGATTGTGCATCTATAGAAAGTGGCGAAAAAGGTCTGACATTCAAGTATCCGATTAAACTTGATGGGCGAACAATAGTTCAAATTATTGAATAGATATAGATTCAAAAATTGCTTTACGTTGTTCATTACTTAGGTCTTTAATTTTCATTAATTGTTTTTCGGTGGAACTCAAAAAAGCGGCTATTGAACCAAAGTGTCGTAATAGTATCCGAGAAGTATCTTTGTCCATTCCAGTAATTTCACAGATAAGTTCCACTTTGCTTTCTTGAGCTTCTAATTTCCACCTTTCTAGCAATGGAGATTGATATGAATTATCATTTATCAAAATCTCAATTTCTTTCTTTGCACTTTCGATTTTTGAATTAATCACATCTTCATCTGTCGTTTCTTTTAGAGATTTTTTCAGGCTTTCGAATACATCATACTTTCTCTTAGCCGCAATTGAAAGAAAGTGAGCAGACTCCAAAGTATTCTTTGTCATCATCACAGGTATTCCAATATCTAAGGTTATGTGAGCCATTGCACCCAACACAGCATTTGGATGAACTGCGGAACCTACTTCGCCCAATTCAATTAACAGTAATGGATATTTACAGTTTTTAATCAATTTATGACATTGCTTCAACAGTCTTCCATCAGTTATCGAATTCAGTAAATCTCTGGATGTTTTTCTTTCAACTAGAACTTCTTCAGTGATTTTAATATCGCCACAATCTAGATGTTGAAATTCAACCTGAAAGCCCATACTTCGTAGATAGGCTGCTAATGTCGAGGAAGATTCTCGATGGTCTAGAATAATTCTTTGACCCGTAGCGGGGATCATACTTTCAATTTCTTTTTGAGCAGCAGAAATAGTTGATGCCTCCTTTTTACGTTGCTCAACTGCACTAATTTCATCTTCTGATTTTTTATAAAAACTATCTAATCCAGTTTGGTTTCTTGGTCTTCTATCACTTGGGTTGAGTGAAACTTGAGAGTCAATAGATACTTGCTTAGTAGTTTCTTTTACAGATATTTCCTTCATTGGCTTAAATGGGAGTTCAGTAACTAGCCTGTCAATCTCTAATTGTAAAAACTCACCAGCATCTATTATTTCCTCTTCAGAGTACTGTACGCTAAAGTTCTTCAATACATCATTAGTTGCGGGCGGTCTTCTTGGCAATCGACCCCGTTTCTGAATTCTATCGAGTAATACATACATTCTTTCTTCACGAATTTTAGCAGCAGAATGCACAAATTCATCTCTGGTATTTCTAGTAATTAGGGTTTTAACAGTTCCATCAGACTGTCTCGCAGTACGCCCTCTACGTTGAATCGCTCTGATTGCACTTGGCACTGGTTCGTATAATAATACAAGGTCGGCTGAAGGTACATCAAGACCTTCCTCTCCAACAGAGGTTGCTACAAGTACGTTAATTTCACCAGAACGAAATCTCCTTAATTGTTCTAATTGTTGCTTTTGATTCATTCCTTTTTTCTTGCCCCTTGACGATTGACCGATGAATCTATCGACGCTTGCATTTTCTATAGAACCGAGGTATTCGACTAAGTTTTCAACAGTATCTCTAAACTCAGTGAAAATCAAAATCTTACTTTTCGGTTTCTGCTCTAACTGTTGAATTACGAGTGAATGTACCTTCTCAGTCTTAGGATGTAATTCCGGTAAGTCGTTGGCAGCAATTCTAAAATTATGAACAGGGCCAAGGGAAACGAATCGATTTGTTCCTCTGTCACCACTACGTCCATCTTCTTCCGCACGTTGAAGATATGAACTAGCAGATTTCATACCTTGGGTCTTTAGTAAATCGATTAGCAAGTGCATTCTTCGCAAATCCGAAATACGCCTTGCAGCATCATAGCCTCTTGCATCTCTTCGTTGTATTGCTATACTTGCATTTTTTTGTGCAGCATCAATTATTTTGGAAGTCAAATGTTGTGTAGGTGCGAGAAAACCTAATCTTTGTAATCGCTTAACTTCATCATTTTGGTGTGCCTGCAGAGGATGAATCAATGTTATCAGTTCATCAGGTAAGTCTACACGAATCGGTATATTCTCTAAATCTACTGAGTACGGCTCCAAAAGGGGTTCTTCGCGTCTTGAAACATCAAGTCTTTCAATTCCTAGTCTTTGAGCGACTTCGAGTATATTCTTCTCATTTGAGCCAGGGCTCGCCGTTGCTGCTAGGACCATCGCATCAGGTTTAGATTCTAGATATAGATCTCCGACCTGTGCATATGCATGATTGCCTGTGGCGTGATGTGCTTCGTCTACAACTAGCAAAGAAACCTCACTTAGATCGATAGCGCCACTTTGAGCATCATTACGAATCACCTGCGAAGTTGCCATGATTATTCTGGACTTATTCCATATCTCTGGCCGTTTAGCCGGTGCAGTTTCTCCAGTATACCTTGAGATATTTTCATCTTCGAGATTGATCATCTCTCTAGCCATACGTTGTTGTTGCTCGACTAGACCTGTAGTGGGTGCAATTAGAAGGATTTTACCATTTCCAAAGCTAAGATATTCTGCCATAATCATCCATTCAACCGCAGTTTTACCAAATCCAGTAGGCATTACCATTAGGCTGGATGACGTTAATGCACTTCTCAGTGAACGGATTTGATATGCTCTTGCTTCAACACCATCATTCAAGAATGGATGAATAATGGTTGCCATATCATACCGTTTTAGACGAGGGTTCAAAAGGATGGTGATTAATTTCTTCCACCACAATCCTGGCGAAAAGGATATGAGAAAGAGCACAATTATTCAAGTTAAACCGCGTCACTCGATTCCAATGACAACCGAACCACTCATATACGGGAGGTAAGTCGGATGGATGCTCAAAGGTGAGTAGCCAGACATACAGGGCCATCCCCCGAGGACCCCAATAGTCTCATTCCGGGTTCACCGGAATGTGGCGCAGTGTCACGGCTTCTCTCATCCTGACAGCCCTCGTACGCCCCCAACGGTGGGGCCAATTCGTTGTATAAATACAGGAGGAATCCAACATGGCAAAGAGAAGTCACCCAAGAAGAGGATCGATGGCGTTTAGTCCGCGTAAGCGTGCTAGCCGACCATTCGGACACGTTAAATCGTGGCCAACAACCGATGCGAGCGAAGTTAGAGTACAAGGTTTTGCAGGCTGGAAAGCAGGCATGACTCACATTCTATCTCGTGATTTGAACCCGAGAAGCCCATCTGCTGGACAAGAAGTTAGAGTCCCAGTAACAGTAGTTGAGTGCCCTAAGATGAGAATACTTGGTGTCAGAGGATACCAAATGACTCCTTATGGAAAGCAAGCTATTGGAGAGGCTTGGGCTGACGCAAAACAAATCGTTGAAGCTTTCAGTGAACTATTCAAGAGATTGCCGGAGAGAAAGGAGCACGATGCAGAGAAGCATTTTGCAAATTTAGAATCAGCAGACCTATGCGAAGTTAGACTAATTGTCGCTACTCAGCCAGGAACAGTTTCAGGTATACCAACAAAGGTTCCTGATGTTATGGAAATGGGTCTCGATGGAGGTTCAATTATTGATCAACTCACCTTTGCTAAAGAGAAACTTGGCGAAGAATACTCTTTCGCAGATACTTTCGATGAAGGTGGACTAACAGATATTGTTGCAGTAACCAAGGGTTATGGATGGCAAGGTGTAATACGCAGATTCGGTGGAAAACTTCAATCTCACAAGAACTCAAAGAAGCGTCGTCAACACGGTAACATGGGTGACTTCGGAACAGGATATGTACGTAAGACTATCAGACAAGGTGGTCAAACTGGATATCACCAAAGAACTGAGTACAACAAGCGTGTTTTGAGAATTGCGTCTCCAGAAGACCATGCAATTACTCCAGCAGGCGGATTCCTTCACTATGGTGAAGTCAATTCAGATTACATACTTGTGAAAGGCAGTGTTCCTGGTCCAGCAAAGCGTTTGATTAGATTCCGTGATGCTACAAGAGGCAGTGATAAGACACTCCATGAGTACGAAATCACATATGTTAGTACAGCATCCAAGCAGGGGGCATGAAGATGAAAGTTTCTGTAAAAGATATCACTAACAGTATTAGCGCTGATGAATTAGACGCTGGAAGACTTCAAGAAACATTCGACGTTTCTGTCGAAGATGGTTCTAAGATGACACTTCCTGACTCATTCAATAGTTCACTTAGAGAAGACCTAATCAAGTTGGCAGTCGCATCCAGCCGTGCTAACCGAAGACAAGCATATGGTTCACGCAGACACGTTGGTAAGAGAAAGCCAATGTCTGGTATGAAGCATTCTGTTGAATGGTGGGGCAAGGGTCGTGGTGTTTCCAGAATTATGAGAAGAACTGGTCAGAGCAGAGCGGCTCAAAACCCTCACACTCTAGGTGGTCGTAGAGCACATGGACCAAAGGTTGAGAAAATTTGGGCAAGAAAGTTAAACTCGAAAGAGAGAAGACTTGCAAGAGATTCAGCCCTTACTGCTACTACTAATTTAGAAACAGTCAGTACAAGAGGTCACAGATTCTCTGAAGAGATTTCATCCCTACCAATCATTCTAGGTAATTACGTAGAAGTTAGAGATGGTAAATCCGAAGAATTCGATATAGAAACCTTCAACCATGGCTCTGCAACTCGTAAAGTTGTCGCAATATTCAACGAACTTGGATTGGGCGATGACCTACAAAGAGCTCGTGATGGTAGAAATATTCGTGCCGGTAAAGCAACCATGAGAGGAAGAGTTCACAAAACTCCTAAATCTATTCTTTTGGTTGTAAAGAATAAATCTGGCTTAGCAAAGGCTGCACGTAACCTTCCTGGTGTCGATGTAGTTGCAGCAAAAGATCTGAATGCTGAAGACTTAGCGCCTGGTGGCGATATAGGTCGTCTAACAGTATTTACTAAATCTGCTGTGGAGGCACTTAACTGAGGTGATATCATGAATGCATACGATATAATAATCCAACCATGGCTTACTGAGAAATCAATGGATGCTCGTTCATCTGAGCAGAGACTAGAGTTCATAGTAAGAAGAAGTGCTTCTAAGCAACAAATTGCTGAAGCAATTAAGACAATTTTCGAAGTTGAAGTTGCGAAAGTCAATGTTCGTAACACAAAACACGGCAAGCATGCATCTGTTAAGCTTGCAGAAGGATATGATGCAGAAGACGCAGCAATGCGTCTAGGAGCATTCTGAGGTGATATCATGGGTAAGAGAATACGTGCACAGAGAAAAGGTTCGTCACCACGATATCGTGTTGCGAGCCATAGATTCCCAGGGGCGAACAGAATGCCTAAGGCAAATGGAATAGTAGGTGAAGTTTCAGATTTGATTCATAGCCCTGTCCATTCTGCTCCACTAGCAAAGATTGATCTTCCTGATGGAGATTCCACCTTGGTTGTTGCAACTGAGGGAATATCGATTGGAACTAAAGTTGCTATAGGAGACAATGTGTCTCTAAGGCCTGGTAATATTACAGCAATTGGTAATATTCCTGAAGGTACAGCAATTAACAATCTTGAATTACGCCCTGGAGACGGCGGTAAAGTCGCTAGATCTGCTGGAAATTCATGCCATGTAGAGGCAAGAATTGGAGATAAAGTCAGAATTAGAATGCCATCAGGTTCTCTAAAGGAATTATCTATCAATTGCCGTGCAACAATCGGCGTTCTTGCTGGTCATGGTCGTGATGAGATGCCTCTAAGAACTGCTGGTGCAGCATATTACAAGGCTAAGGCAAGAGGTAAATTGTTTCCTCACGTAAGTGGTGTAGCAATGAACCCTGTAGACCACCCACACGGTGGTGGAAATCACCAAGCTGTTCACGGTCCTAACTCTGTAGCACGTGGTACTCCACCAGGTGCTAAGGTTGGAATTATCGCTCCAAGGCGAACCGGACGAGGTCGCGGAAAGAAGATTTGAGGTGATTATGTATGGCAAGAAAGAAAAAGAAGTCGTTTATGACCCCTAAAGCAAGTAGAAGAAAGGCACGTAAGCGTCTTTCAACCACTACCGGCCGTGTAAAGAAAGAATTCACATACCGTGGTTATACTATGGATGAATTATCAGGAATGGACCTATGGCCTTCCGAAGAAACCGATGGTCAATCTGTGATTGAACTATTACCTTCAAGAGCAAGAAGAAGTATCGGTCGTGGACTTTCGCTAGAGAATGAACATTTCCTAGAAAGAATGCGCAGAAATTCAAGCAGAACAGTACGTACTCACAGAAGAGACATGCCAATTCTTCCTGAATTTGTCGGAAAGAGAATCGCTATCTACAACGGACAGAATTTCGTTGAGATTGATATTAAGCCAGAGATGATTGGGCACTACCTCGGTGAGTTTGCTATAACTCGTCGTACTGTTGCACACAGCGGACCTGGTGTTGGAGCAACCCGTTCCTCTAAGCACGTAGCATTGAAGTGAGGTGAATAATATGGTAAAACAAAGTCAAATGGATAGACGAACAAAACGCCGTCAATTACCTCAAAAAGGTTTCACGCAATTATTGCAAGGAAGCCGTATTGCAACTGCTCGTGCAGTTAATGTCGATATGCACGTCAAGCACTGCTTTGAAATCTGCAGAACTGTAAAGAATATGACTGCTGGTAAAGCAGTGTCATATCTTAATGAAGTTTTGAAGATAGATTCAGACCGTGCAGATATTAGAAGAAAAGCTCCTGCAGTTCCATTCCGTCTAGGTAGTGGAAACAAGAAGAGAAAGCGTTCTGGACCTTCTATGGTTGGTCACCGAAAAGGTGGAGTTGGACCTGGTAGATATCCAGTTAAAGCCTCTAGAGAAATTATCAAGTTAATCGAAAGTGCAATGGACAATGCTCGTCATCAGTACGAAGACATTGATGCTGAGGAAATGGAAATTACTCACATGGCTGCACATCGTGGACAGATCAGAAAGGGTTGGATTCCTCGTGCTCGAGGACGTGCAACACCTTCTAATCACTATCAAGTTAATCTTGAAATATTCCTAGAAGATTTCAACACAGTTGATGACGAGTTGGAGGACGAATTCTGAGGTGATTATCATGAGTGGAAAAAGAAGTATACTTAGAACAATTGTAGACAGAAATGTCGAACGCCAATTAGTAAAGGAGTTCTTGATGCAAAACACCAAGGGTTCAGGTTTCGGTGGATTGACTATCAAGCGTACCCCTAGCGGTACCAGTGTAAAGATTCTAGCAGAGAGACCTGGTAGAGTTATTGGACGTAAAGGTAAGATTATCAACGAACTACAAAAGAGACTTGAAGAAGAATTCGAACTTCACAATCCTGGGCTATCTGTTGTTGGTTTTGAAGACCTTGAACCTAAGGCTGACCCAACATTGAATGCTCAAGTAATGGCAAATAAGATCGCATCTGCACTAGAAAGAGGATGGTATTACAGAAGAGCTGGAGCCAGTGCTGCAGTAAACGTAATGGAATCTGGTGCTAGAGGAGTTATTGTAACTGTAGCCGGAAAGCTGACAGGTTCAAGAAACAGAACTCAAAAGTTCATTCTTGGTCACGTTAAGTACTGTGGTGAAACAGCGCTTCAATTCATGGACAAGGGATACGCAGTTGCTATCAAGAAATTGGGAACAATCGGTGTCACTGTACAAATTATGCGTAAGGGAATCAAACTACCTCACGAAATCAGTATTTTCTCTGAAGAAGAACTCAGAATCCGTTCAGAACAAGAAACTACAGTTGTGGATGTTGTTGAGGAGGCGAGCGAATGAGCTATGTTTCAAACAGAGATATCGCTTCAATGAGCAAGGATGCTCGTGAATCGAGACTTTTAGAATTGCAAGAAGAATTACTTCAACTAAGAGCCGAAAAAGCACTTGGTGGTACTCCATCAAGTATTGGTGCTTACAAGGCAACAAGAAGAAGTATTGCACGTCTTAAAACGCACATGAGAGAAAACTGAATCTAAGGAGAAGAGTTATTATGAGCGGAATTTGCAATGTTTGTGGTTTACCAGATGAACTTTGCATATGTCAAGAAATAGCAAAAGAACAACAATGCGCAATACTTTCAACAGACAGAAGAAGATACGGAAAAATAGTTACTAAAGTAGAAGGAATCGAGGACTCAGCAATAGATATCAATCAATTAGCAAAACTACTGAAAAACAAATGTGCAGCCGGCGGAACAGTAAAAGGACGAACAATCGAATTACAAGGAGATCACAAGAAAAAAGCCGCTGGTGTTTTGAAAAACAATGGATTTAATGTGGAGGTGCGATGATATGAACATATACAATTCAAATTGGCTTGGAGGTAACTTGAACGTTATTTCTTCAGCAGATAACACACTAGTAGGCCGTCAAGGATTAGTCATTGACGAAACCAAGAATACAATTAAAATGTCTGAAAATGGACAGGAAATAGTACTTGGAAAGGCTAGTATCAAATTCACTATTGACGATAGTAATATCGTCATTGATGGGGCGTTAGTGGGACAACGTCCAGAAAACCGAACCCACAGAAAATATAGGATGGCCTGATACTTATGCGAGACATTGGAATAGATGTAAAACCCCCTGCTGGAGAGTGGGATGGAGATGAGAATTGCCCGTTTTACGGAAGACTTCGTCTGAGAGGACAAGTTCTTGAAGGAACGGTTTCCAGTTTAGGAATGCAAAAGACAATCACCATTGAGAGACACAATGTAAGATATATGCAAAAGTACGAACGTTTTGAGAAGCGAACCGGAGTACTTTCTGCTCATCTTCCAAACTGCATTGGAAATGTAGAGATTGGAGATTCGGTGAAAGTCATGGAATGCAGACCTTTGTCAAAGACAGTTTCGTTCTGTGTTGTCGAAGTTACTGGGGGTGAAGCTTGATGAGAGGACTTGCAGGTAGACAAACCAGAGGATTGCCAACATCGGCACGTCTGACAGTTGCCGATAATACCGGTGCTAAGATCGTTCAAGTTCTAAACATCCTAAAACTAGGTGGAACTATGAGGAGATACCCAGCAGGCGGTGTCGGAGATGTCGCTAAAGTTTCAGTCAAGAAAGGAACTCCAGAAACACGAAGACAGATGTTTAACGCTGTAATTATTCGTCAAAAGAGACCTTTTAGAAGAGTCGATGGAACATGGGTTCAGTTTGAAGATAATGCTTGTGTCATCACCAATGAAAAAGGAGATGTCCAAGGTTCTGATATCAAAGGACCAGTTTCCCGTGAAGCAGCAGAACGCTGGCCACGTATTGCAGCAAATGCAAAGCAGATTGTATGAGGTGATTAAATGGTAAAGAGTATGAAACCAGGAAAGCAAAGAAAAGCGCATTTTAATGCACCAATGCATGAAAAGCGTAAGAGACTATCAGCTCGTCTTCAACTAGACAAGCCAGATTCACGTTTTGATGGTGTCCGAAGTGTCACTGTACGTGTTGGAGACACAGTTAGAGTAATCCGTGGAGATTTATCTAACGGAGGAAAGAGACATGGTGGTAAGCGTAATGCAGAACCACTATCAGGTTCAGTATTAAGAGTCGATTCAAACAAGGGTCGATTGTTCATTGAAGGCGCTAAAGCCAGCAAATCGGACAACAAGGAAGAGGCAGTACCGGTACATGCCTCGAATGTCGTAGTAGTCAAGATTGACGAAACCGATAAGTTGAGAATTCAACAATTAACCGGAAACAGGAGTTGAAAATAATGGGTAGCAGTAATCACTTGAAGCGCTTGGCAATGCCAAGAAGTTGGCCACTTCCACGTAAGACCTCTATTTGGGTTACACGTGCAGCACCTGGAGCTCATGCTTTGGAATTGTGTATGCCAATCAATGTCGTAATTAGAGACATTTTGGGATATGCACACTCAACAAGAGAAGTCAGACACATCCTTCACAACAACCTAGCATCCATAGACGGTAGAGTCTGCAAAGATGTTCGTCGTGGTGTCGGTTTCATGGATGTCCTTACTCTAGGAGAGGACCATTACCGTTGTATCCTTGATAGAAAAGGAAGACTACGATACCGTCCGATCTCTAAGAAAGAGGCTGAGACCAAAGTTTGCCGTATCAACGGTAAAACAACAATCAAAGGCGGAAAGACACAACTAAATCTTCACGATGGAAGAAACATGTTGGTCGATGATGCTACTGAATACAATACCGGAGACTCTCTTGTAATTTCCCTTCCTTCTCAGGAAGTAAAGGAACATATTAGATTCGCTGAAGGAACACGATGTTACTTGACAGGTGGAGCTCACGTTGGTGAGTTTGCAGATGTTAAGGAATACATCGTCAAGCGTTCAAGCATGCCTAATGAAGTACAATTCGGCGAGTTTGGCACAGTTGTATCCAATGTATTCGCAGTTGGCGACCAGAAACTACCTTCTACTGAGGTGGTTGAATGAGTGAGTCAGCAAATCCTATGATGATGCCAAGAATCACCAAGGTCTGTATCAACATCGGTGTCGGTGAAGGTGGAGACAGATTAGTTAACGCTGAAAGCGTTCTACAAATGGTTACTGGTGTCAAGCCTCAAAGAACAGTTGGTAAGATTCAAAACCGTGACTTGAAGGTTAGACTAGGCGCTCCTATTGGATGCAAAGCAACCATTCGTAAATCGGATAAAATCAATCAATTCTTGACTGATGCTTTTTCTTGCAGAGAAAACATCATTCCTTCATGGAATTTCGACAGAGAAGGTAACCTTTCCTTCGGTGTCAGCGACTATACCGATTTCCCAGGACAGAAGTATGACCCAGATATCGGAATTTACGGTATGGATATTACAGTTGTTCTAGAAAGACCAGGTCATAGAGTTAGCCGTCGTCGACGCGCTAAGAGTAAAGTCTCTATGACTCACAGACTTACAGCAGATGAATCTCGTGAATGGTTCAAAGAGAATTACAATATCACAATTTTGGAGGAGTAAAGATGGCAAGAGATCACGGTGAAAGAATTGGACGAACAGTAGGATGTCGCAGATGTGGACGTCGAAGAGGAATGATTCGTAGACACGGTCTTCGTCTTTGCCGCCAGTGCTTTAGAGATGTAGCCCCAGAAATCGGGTTTAAGAAAATGAGTTGAGGAGGGAAAAGTATGCAAATAGATCCATTAAATGATGCTCTGATTAAGATGTACAATGCTGAACAAGCAGGTAAGTTCGATGTCGAACTCACCCCAGCTTCCAAGTTACTTGGAAATGTTCTAGAAATTATGCAAAAGTCAGGCTATGTAGGAAATATCGAGAAGACTGAAGATGGCCGAGGAGGCTCATTTACAGTTGAACTTAGAGGCGCAATCAACCGTTGTGGTACAGTAAAGCCACGACACAGTGTCCGAAGACAAGAATACGAGTTGTGGGAAACAAGATACCTACCTGCTCAAGACTTCGGATTACTGATTCTAACAACAAACTCTGGAGTTATGCATCACTATGATGCAAAGGATGCAAGAATTGGTGGTAAGCTATTGGCTTACGTATATTGAGGTGATTAAGAATGGTAAAAATCGACAGAATCGAACATTCCGTAACCGTCCCTGAGGATGTAACAGCATCACTTAGCGAAGATGGCGTCGTATCTATTCAAGGACCGAAAGGCTCCTTGTCGAGACAATTTACAAACTCCAACTTGGATATATTCCAAGAGGGAGGTGCAATAATTGTACGAACTGATATGCCTCGTAGAAAGACAAAGGCACTTGCAGGAACCTGGAACGCTCACTTAAACAACATGATTAAGGGAGTTACTAATGGTTTCACATATAATTTGAAGGCTGTTTACTCTCACTTCCCTATGACTCTTTCAGTCAAAGGTAATGTGTTTGTTGTAAACAACTACTTCGGAGAGAGAGTTCCAAGAAACGCAGACATACTTGAAGGCGTTGAAGTTAAAGTTAACAATAAGGTTGAAGTTGTTGTTTCAGGAATCGACAAAGAAAATGTCGGTCAAACAGCAGCTAATATCGAAAGATGTGTTACGGTGAAGAATCGAGATCGCCGTGTATTCCAAGATGGAATTTATCTCGTAGGAAAGGAGTGATTTAGATGTCTGATAATTATGAAGATATGACTGTGGCTGAACTAAAGGTCATACTAAAAGAGCGTGACTTGCCTGTATCAGGTAAGAAAGCAGACTTAATCGAGAGATTATCTCAATCCGCTGAGGAAGAGGATTTAGAACCAGTCGAAGAATCTACTGAAGAATCATCTGTAGAAGAATCATCTGTTGATGAGACTGAAGATGATGACAGTTGGGATGAAGAAGATTGGGACGAAGAAGAAGATGAAGGCCACGTTGCAAAGCAAAAGCCTGTGCTTACTGAAGAGATGAAGGCAGCACTAGAACTTCGTTCTGAACAGAAGAAGAAGACTCCCTCTTTTAGAAGAACTGAATGGTTCCGTTACAAGCGTCTATCACGTTCTGGCTGGAGAGCACCTCACGGTATGGACAGCAAGCAACGTAGAAATTACAAGTACAGAAGTTCACTTGTGCGTGTCGGTCACGGTAAAGTGGCTGCTGCAAGAGGACTTCACCCATCAGGATTTAGAGAAGTAATGGTTCAAAAATCAGGTGATTTAGATGCTATTGACCCAGAAACCGAGGCTGCAAGAGTTGGACGCAGTGTTGGTGGAAGAAAGCGTGAACACATTTATTCTCGTGCTGATGAATTAGGAATTCGTGTCCTAAACAGAAGGAGGGATGTTTGATGCAAATCACAAATCAAAAGCGTTTGGCAGCAAGACTACTAAAGTGTGGAGTCAACAGAGTTTGGGTAAATCCAGATTATGTGGACCAAATCGCTTCAGCAGTACAAACTGATGACATTCGTGAATTCATTGATGAAGGATGGATTAGAGCTAAGCCAGTGAAGGGAACTTCCCGTGCAAGAGCAAGAATCCGTTTGGAACAGAAGAGAAAAGGCCGAAGAAAGGGTCAAGGTAAGAGAGCAGGTTCTGCTAACGCAAGAAATCCTCGTAAGAATCGTTGGATGCGAACCATTAGATCACAACGTCGTGTTCTAAAGGATCTTCGTGAAGACGAGACTATCGAACCTTCCCAATATCGTAGATATTATCTGAAGGCAAAAGGTGGTTCATACCGTTCCATCGCACACATGCGTTCCCAGATGTCCATAGAGGGCGTTCAATTCAAAGGAGGCGATGAATGATGCAAGGAACTCGTAGAAGATCTATTTTCAGAAGAAGAAAAGCTGGTTTGACCGACTATCACAGAAGGTTGAAACTATTGAGAGGAAACAAGGCTCGTGCAGTAGTAAGAGTCTCAAACACACGTATTACATGCCAGATTGTCAATTGGGCAATAAATGGTGACCAAGTAATGGCAACAGTTACTGGTTCGGATCTAACCAAGAAGCACGGATGGCCTGAGGGTTTTTCTCAAAAGTCTATTCCTGCTTGCTATCTAACAGGATTTGCACTTGGTAAGGCGTCCCTTGCACTAGGATGCACTGAAGCAGTTCTAGATATTGGACTTGCAGGCAGTACCCCTGGTGGAAGAGTATTTTCCGCTCTAAGGGGTATGGTTGACGCTGGATTGGATATTCCTCATGGAGAGGATGTACTTCCAGATGACGACCGAGTCAACGGTGCTCACATCGATGAGAAAATCGGTGCAGCAGTTGAATCAACAAAGAAGAATATAGAGGAGGCTTATTGATGAGTGATGAAGAAAACCAAAAAATGGCGCCTGGTCTTATTCAGGCTTTCAACCCTGTTGAAGTAGAGGACAAAGGAGATCCACGTAAGCGTCGAAGAAACCAAGACGACCCTATCATGAATCTAAGAAAGTGGACTCCTAAGACTAGACTCGGTAATGCTGTTATGGCAGGCCGTATCATCACTTTCGAGCAAGCATTGGCTTCAAGACTTCCAATTAGGGAAGTAGAAGTAGTAGACGCTTTGATTCCTAACCTTGAAGATGATATCATCAAGGTTAACATGGTACAAAGAATGACTGACAGTGGTCGTAGACCTAGATTCAATGTCATGGCTTGTGTCGGAAACAGAGATGGATACGTCGGTATTGGAATGGCCAAAGCAAAGGATGTTTCAATGGCAATTCGTAAGGCTATTACAGCTGCTAAGTTGAATATTATCTCGGTTCAAAGAGGTAATGGCTCATGGGAGTCATCTACTGGCCCAGGTACTTCAGTTCCAATGAAAATTAATGGCCGCTCAGCTTCAACTCGAGTAACATTGATGCCCGCTGCTAAGGGTAAGGGGTTGGTTATTGGAGAGACTGGAAAGAAAGTCTTAGACCTTGCTGGAATTACTGACGTTCTATCCAGAACCAAGGGTCAAACAAGAACCACTATCAATTACGCTGCAGCAACTTTCAATGCTCTAAGTAACTTGAACTCAACTAGAATCTCCAACGAACAGAAGGAGAGATTGTTTATCCATAAAGGGAGGAAGTTAGAATGAGTTGGGTCGTTGTAAGAGTTAGAAGTAACGTTAATGTTGAACGTTCGATTAGAGAAACTATGGATTATCTGAACTTGACCAAGGTCAATCACGCAGTAATAATTCCTGAAAACGATCAATATCGTGGTATGCTTCAAAAGGCCAAGGATTACATTACTTGGGGAGATGCTACTGAAGAACTAGTTGAAAAAATGCTTTCCGAAAGAGGTAGAATGTCAGGAGACCATCCTTTGACAGATTCTCTTGTGAAAGATAATACAGATTTCAAGAACATTGGTGAGTTTGCCAAGGCTATCGTTTCTAATGATGCTACTGTAAAGAATGTTCCAGGTTTGAAGAGAGTTTTCCGATTACATCCACCTCGTGGCACTAAAGGCTGGAGTGGAATAAAGCGACCTTTCGTTCTTGGCGGAGCGCTTGGTTCAAGAGGAGACAAGATTGACGCTCTAGTAGAGCGAATGATTTGAGGTGATATGATGGGTACAAAAGCAAACAAGCATCGTGGAAGAAACAGATACCATGGACGTGGAAAGAAAGCGGGCCGTGGTGCTGGTAAGAGAGGAGGCCGTGGTAATGCCGGTATGAACAAGCATCGTGTCATGACTCGAATCAAGTATATGCCTAATCATTGGGGTATGCACGGATTTAACCGCCACCCTTCACTAAGAAATGTCAATATCACAGTAAATGTCGGCCAACTAGAACAGATGGCTGATGGTAAAGATACATTGAACCTAACCGAGTTAGGAATCGATAAACTTCTTGGAAGTGGAAGAATTTCCTCTGCACTGACAGTAATTGTTGCAGAGGCCAGTGCCAAGGCATCGGAAAAAATCAGCGCTGCTGGTGGATCACTAGAAACTGGTGACGATGACTCTGGTGAATGGGAAGAAGATTGAATTTAGATAGGTGAGAATAATGAAACATAAGCCAATTCCTTGGGCAATCGCACTAACTGGTGCTTTGTATTTTGGTCTTTTGATTTACTGGCAATCCGATGAGCTTAACGGAACATCTGAACAGATGGCAGCAGCACAATTCGGATTAGTATTGTCCGTAATTTACGTCGCATATTTGATGTGGTGTTTCCAAAGAGATTTACCAAAAGGACTTCAAGATGCTCCTGTAATCGGTAGATACGGTAAACTGATTGGTTGGCTTGCTCTTACTTCAATAGCAGTTTGGTATGTTAGGCCAAGTGCTTGGGGTGGATATGATGAAGGCGTTGGATTCTTTTTAGTTGGTATTGTCCTTCTAGGATTTGCAGCAGCAGCAATTCTCACGTGTTTCATGTGGAGTGGTGACAAGAGTAGTAGATTATACGCACTCAGTAGATTCGTTGATGTGTATCCAACTATTACTAAGCCTGAAAGGCACGTTAGATTCAATGAGAAAATGTGGACTACCACCTTCGTATTGATTATTTACTTCGCTATGACCAATGTAATGCTTTACGGTCTGTCAGGACAAGCTCTTGACCTGTTCAGTGGTTTCCGTTCAATTATGGCCGGTGCATCTGGTACCATTATGCATCTTGGAATTGGTCCAATCGTAACAGGTTCCATTATCATGCAATTATTTGCAGGTGCTAAAATTATTAGATTAGATTTGAGTAATTCCGATGATAAAGCAATGTATCAAGGAGTACAAAAATTACTGGTTCTAATTATGATCCCTATCGAAGCAATTCCACAGACATATGGTTTCCTTGACCCTACGGAGTTCTTGATTGACTCCTATGGTATCGGTTGGGCTAACTTCGTCATTGTTGCTCAACTATTTGCTGGTTCATACCTTGTATTCCTTCTAGATGAATTAGTCAGCAAGTGGGGTATTGGTTCTGGTATGTCGCTATTTATTGCAGCAGGTGTTGCCCAATCTACTTTCGTAGGTACACTTTCACCTCTTCCAGTAACTA